>DAIPIC010000117.1:0-10013 GCA_036771025.1 Solirubrobacteraceae bacterium | reverse complement strand
CGCGCAAACCAGCCCGGCGCCTTCAGCACTCGGCCGCCTGCGTCCCGCAGCCGCCGCAGCGCCACCACGTAGGTGTGCCCGGCGTCGAGCGCCTTGCCTGGGATGATCATCAGGTTGGTGGTCTGCGGGGTCGTGGCGTTGGCGTCAAGCTGCGAATAGATCAGCCGGCGGCGCCCGCTGCTCTCATCGATCAGGACGATCGGTTGGTTTTTGCCCAGCGAGCGGCCGATGTTCAGCACTCCCGCCGCGCCGGTGCGCGCAAATGCGGCCGCGTTGTCCAGTCCAGCCACGTGGACGATCATGGCGCTGCCTGGACTGAAGCCGTCGTTGCGGTTGTACTCGGCGGTCGCCACCCGCTGCCCCTTCGTGTTCACCGGCATCGCGGCTGCCGGTAGCCGCAGCCGGAGCCCCGTCGGCGTCGAGCGGTCAGGCCGCGTGAATAGGTTGTTGGGGAAGGGAAGCAGGCACGGAATCGCGGCGAACGGCTGACAATCGGCCGCTGGCCGAGACGGCCCGGCTGCACCAGCTCCCGAGGCAAGCAGCGTCGCCAGCACCGCCGCCGAGGCCAATCCGGCACCCGCCCAGCGCGTTCGGAAGCCCTTCCGCCCTCGGCGAATCCCCCACCTCCATTGCTCGACCATCTCACTCCTCTCGCATAGGCCACGCGCAGCTCGAAGGCCGCGTCCTTGCCGACCGCCCCGGGCACCTTACTGGACGGAGGCTTCGCGACATGCTGGTGTCAGCGAGGTCGAGCGGCAGGCTCCCTCCCCAGCAGGCCCATCTACTAGCGTGGATGCATGGCAACCGCGAGCGCGACAGTCGGTACCGGGCTGAGCAGCGCCGAGGCGGCGCGGCGGCTCGAGGGGCGCGGCAAGGCACCACGCCGTCAATCGACGCGCTCGTACGGCAGCATCCTCCGGGCCAACGCGTTCACGATCCCGAACGAGATCCTGGTCGTGTTCGGGGCCCTGACGATCATCTTCGATTCGTGGAAGGACGCCCTGTTCCTGGCGGTCGTGGTCGCGAACGTCGTGATCGGGACGTTTCAGGAGGTCCGCTCCAAGCGTGCGCTCGACCGGCTGGCGGCCCTCGTCGCTCCGGAGGCGGTTGTCGTCCGCGACGGCGACGACGTAAGCGTTCCCCTGGAGGAAGTGGTAGTCGGCGACCTGGTGCGCCTCAAGGCGGGCGACCAGGTCGTGGCCGACGGGAGCCTCATCTCGGCTGACGGGCTGGCGCTGGACGAATCCAACCTGACCGGAGAGTCAGAGCTCGCGCTCCGAACCGCGGGAGAGCCCGTCTGGTCGGGCTCGTTCGCAGTCGAGGGGGCCGGGCTGTTCGAGGCGACCGCGGTAGGAGCGGACAGTCGCGCGGAACGCCTCACAAGCACGGCACGTAGCTTCCGCCATCCCCGCTCCCCGCTGGAGCGCGCAAACGATCGGCTTCTCCTGGGCCTCGTAGCGTTTTCGGTGCCGCTGGCGATCGGGCTGCTGGCCTCCGTGCTCATTCGGGTCAGCGGCGGCAACGCCCAGGTGCAGACGATCGTGGCAGGGTTGGCGAACCTGATCCCCGAGGGGCTGATTCTGCTCTTGAGCCTCACCGCGGCGGTGTCGGCCTACAAGTTCGCGCAGCGGCGCGTGCTTGCGCAGCAGCTCAACGCGATCGAGTCGCTGGCCTCGGTCAACACGCTCTGCACCGATAAGACCGGGACCCTGACGGAGCCCAACCTGCGTGTGGTCGCTCTGGTCCCGGCCGCCGGCGTCGAAGAGGACACGCTTAGGCGGGAGCTGGCGCGTTACGCCGCCAGCTCCGCCACCCGGAACGCGACACTCCAGGCGATCGCCGACGCGGGGCTGGCCGATGTCGGGCCCGGGCGGGTGAAGTCCCAGGTGCCGTTTTCCTCGCGCCGGCGATGGAGCGGCCTCGACCTCGGCGACGAACGGCTGGTGTTCGGCGCACCCGAGCGGATTGCCGGCGTGGACCGAGCGCTGGACAGCCGGGCGCGGGAGGAGGCGAACGCAGGGCGCAGGGTGCTCGCGATCGGCCGCGCCGAAAGCGCGCTCACACGTGATCGGTCGGAGCCCGCGTTCCCCCCAGACGTAGAGCCGCTGGGACTCGCGATCCTCGCCGAGCGCCTTCGCCCCAACGCCGCCGAGACCGTCCAGTTCTTCACCTCACAGGGAGTCGAGCTGAAGGTGCTCTCGGGCGATGCGCCGGCCACGGTCGGCGCGATCGCCCGGGACGCGGGCGTGCCCGGCACGGAGGAGGCGCTCAACGGTGAGGCGTTGCCCGCCCAGCCAGATGAGCTGCGGACCGCGGTCCTGTCGGCTCCGGCGGTCGGACGGATCTCGCCGGAGGGTAAACGCGCGGTGATCGATGCGCTCTCCGACGGCGGCCGCTACGTGGGAATGTTGGGTGACGGGGTCAACGACGTCGGTGCGCTGAAGGAGGCGCGTCTGGCGATCGCCCAAGGTTCAGGCACGCAGATGGCACGGTCGGTGGCCGACCTCGTGCTCGTCAACGACGACTTCGCGGTGGTGCCGAGGATGGTCGCCGAGGGCCGTCAGATCCTTCGCAACATCCAGCGCGTCGCGAGGCTGTTCCTGACGAAGACGGCGTTCACGGCCGCGCTGGGCCTCCTGGTTGCGATTCCCACGGCCACGTTCCCGCTGCTGCCGCGACAGTTCACGCTGGCCTCGACGGTCACGATCGGCATCCCGGCGTTCGTGCTGGCGCTCGCACCCAGCAGCGGACCGTGGCGGCCGGAGCACTTCCTGTCGTCGGTCACCCGCTTTGCCGCCACCGCCGGGGTGCCCATCGCCCTGGGCGTGATCGCCGGCTACCTGACGGCTCGCTACGGCCTCGACATCGGGCTTCGGCGCGCGCGCTCCGTGGCCACCGGGATCGTCGTCATGTGTGGCCTGGCCGTCGTGCTGCAGATCGAGAGCGAGTGCTCTGGGACACGCCGTCGCATCGCGGTCGCGGTGCTCTGCGCGCTGATGGCGCTGCTGTTCGTGCTGGCCCTGGTCGTTCCCTTCCTGCGCCACTTCTACGAGCTGACGTCTCCAACAGGTGAGGAGATCGGGGCCTGGGCACTGGGGACCGCTGTGGGCGTCGGCGGGATGCTGGCCGCGCTGAGGCTCTTCCAAGACTGGACGTACAAGGCGATCGGCGACGACGAAAGCGACCCCTGATGGCCGGGTCTAGCCCTTCCGGGCCAGCCGCTGGAGCGCCCGCCGGCGCCCAGGGTCAAGCGCCGCCAACTGCTGCGCGAAGTGGCTGAGCGCGGCGTCGCCGTACTG
Source organism: Solirubrobacteraceae bacterium (assembly GCA_036771025.1). Taxonomy (GTDB): domain Bacteria; phylum Actinomycetota; class Thermoleophilia; order Solirubrobacterales; family Solirubrobacteraceae; genus Palsa-465. Next base: position 6,714 of record DAIPIC010000117.1, on the reverse strand, counting down.
CGCCACGAGCCCTTCGACCTCCGTCTGAGCCCGCAGCGAGCGGTACTCATCGCGGCCTAAGGCCGGGGAGTAGAAGTCGGTCTTCCCCTCCCGGCGGCGGGTGAGCACCCCCTTTTTGTGCAGACGGGCCATGATCGTCATGTAGGTGGTGTACGCCCGCTTTTTGGCGGTCCTTCGGTTGAGCGCCTCCATCACCCCCCGGACCGAGGATTCGCCTGCGGTCCACAGCTGCTCCATCACCTCGGACTCGAGCTCGTGCAGCGGTGGTGGGGCGGCCGGGCGCGACGGGGACGACCTCGACCTTCGGGGACTCATCTACGACGCACCATAGCAGTAGCAGACGGGCGCCAGCTCCCGGATGACGTGAGCTACGATTCCCCGTAGGAGATGGCGGCCACGATCGATACCGCAGGGCCGCTTCGCGCGGCGGTTAACCGCCATGCGTGATCGCAGACGACTGGCGGCCGCCTGGGTTGGATTGGCGGCGCCGGTGCTGATCGGCGCCTGTGGCGCGGCTTCCGGCGCACGCGTCACTGCTCGCTCCGCGGCCGCGCCGGCGCAATGGAGCCCGTTCGTCCACATGAGCGCCCCAGTCGACGTGGTGGCGTCCAGCCGGATCGTTGTGGCCGCGGGCGGCCGCCTGCGGTCGCTCAGCTCGGCGGGCTCTGTGGCCGGAATTGCCAACCGCTACCGGAGTCCCGGAGGCGGCGAGCCGTACATCGCGGTTTCGCCCGGCGGCTGCTTCGGCCGGGGTAGCGTCTATGCGCTCCGCGTCGTGGATCGGGCAGGCGTCATGGCGATCGGCGCGAGCGGACGCGTGCGACGATTCGCGACGATCTCCGCGCCCGGACTGCTCAACGGGATCACCTTCGACACCACCGGCCGGTTCGGACACCGACTGCTGGTGACCGTCACCAAGGGCACCCGCACCACCGTCGATGCGATCAGCTGCGACGGGCGCGTCACGCGGCTGACGCGTCAGGCGCCACGCATGGAGGGCGGAATCGCCGTTGCGCCCACGAGCTTCGGCCGCTTCGGCGGAGACCTGATCGCTCCAGACGAGATCTCGGGCCGGGTGTATGCCATCACGCCGGCCGGGCGCAGCATGCTGGTCGTGAGCTCCGGCCTGCCCCGCGGCCAGGACGTGGGCGTCGAGAGCGAGGCGTTCGTTCCGGCCGCGCGCAAGGACGCGCTGGTAGCCGACCGCCTCACCCCGGGCAACCCTCACCCTGGCGATGACGCCATCCTGCGGATCCGCGCCGCTGCGCTGAGGGCAGCCGGCGTCCGCGCAGGTGATCTGCTCGTCACCACCGAGGGCGGGGCGCTTACCGACGCGGTCCGCTGCACGGCGCGAAACTGCTCAGTGCGCTATGTCGCGGCCGGACCGGCGATCGCCCACGTCGAGGGTCACATCGCTTTCGCCGCGACCAGCTGAGGGTCACGCGGCTGCTGCGAACAGCCGCCACTCGTCGGGAATGCCTTTCAGACGCTTCGCGCCTCGATCCGCGAAGCGAATTCCCGATCCGGCCACGAGGTCCTTGACCGTGCTGGAGGCGAGCACCTCGCCCGGAGTCGCCAGGGAGCCGACACGGGCGGCGATGTGCACCGCTATGCCCCCGACGTCGTCGCCGATCAACTCCACTTCTCCGGAGTGCAAACCGATGCGCACCTCCAGACCCAATGACTCCGCCGCCGTCACGATCGACTGACCGCATCGAATCGCACGCGCGGGGCCATCGAATGTGGCAAGCGAGCCATCGCCGAGCGTCTTGACCTCACGTCCGCGAAAGCGGGCCAGCTCTCGTCTGACCTCGTGCTGATACTCGGAGAGGAGATCGCGCCAACGCGCGTCGCCCAGCGCGTCTGCGCGCTCGGTGGAGGCAACTATGTCCGTGAACATGACCGTCGCCAGCACCCGGTCGGGCTCGGGTGCCGACCTGGCACCCGTAAGGAACTCCTCGATCTCTCCGAGGACTGCCTCTGCATCGCCCGCCCAGGGCAGATGGTCGACCCCATCAAGCTCGACGTAGCGAGCGTCCGGGATCTGCTCGGCCATCGCCTTGGCCGCGCGCCAGTTGACTACCCGGTCTCCACGTCTGTGGAGGATCAGCGTGGGGACATGGATCGTCGGCAGCACCGCTCGCACGTCGACGTCGAGAAACATCTCGAAGATCTGCTGGATCATTGATGGGCTCGCCGAGGCACGTTGCATGCGGGCGAGGGCCGCGAGAGCGTGAGGATCGGGATCACCTTCCATCGTGCTGGGCGCGAACAGCTCCGCCATCACCTCTGCTCTCTGGCCCCAGTAGGGGGCGATGAACTCGGCTGCCGACTCTCGAAGCGCGTCTGCCGGGGAGGCCCAGGGGTAATCCGGCGCTTCCGTGGTGCGGGCCATGGCTCCGTAGAGCACCAGCGAGGTCACCCGTCGAGGGTGGGTGGCAGCGAACAGCGCGCCCATGGCTCCGCCCTCGGAGATCCCAACCAGGGACGCCCGTTCTGACTCGGCTGCGTCCATCACTGCCCGCACGTCGTCGATGCGCTGCTCGAGCGTGGGGACCTGGGCCACTGGATCCGACAGGCCGGTCCCCCGCTTGTCGAACAGCAGCAACCGTGAGAAGGAGGCGATCCGTTCTAGAAAGCGAGCGATCGGGGGGAGGTCCCAGAGCATCTCGATCTGGGTGGCGAAACCGGGCACGAGAACCACGTCGATCGGCCCCTCGCCCGCGACCTGATAGGCGACGGACACATTGCCGGACTTGGCGTAGCGGGTTGGCGGGCTGCTCATTGGCCGATGTACAAGTATCTCGCCATGCATGACGCGTGGTGTGACTGCCGACGGCGTTGTCGCTCCAGCCTCGACCTGGATCGTCAGCGCCAAGGCTCCGGGCGACGGAGCCTGATCTCAGCCTTGGGCCGCGATGCCGCGGATCCCTGTGCCGCGGATCGCCAGCTTCGCGGCATCTCCGAACGAGTAGACGTGGCCCGAGGAGCTCACCAGCCAGTACCCGCGGCCGTCCGCGGTTGACGCCATCCCCACGATCGAGGGCCTCCGGACCCGGCGGGTGGCTACCGACCCGAACCATCCGGAGCCAGCCCCTCTGTACACGTTCCCGCTCGTGCTGAACAGCCAATAGCCGCCGCGGGGGTTGGCGACGATGCCGGCCACGGAGCGGGCGGGGGAAGGACCGCGGATCCTTGTCGCGTCTCCGAATGCGTACACCCTGCCGGAGGAGCTCACCATCCAGTACCCGCGGCCATCGGCGGTGGACGCCATGCCGACGATCGGCGTCTGAGCGTGGCGCGCCGCCCCCGATCCGAAGTAGCCGACGCCAGAACTTCGGTACACGTTGCCCGACGCGGTGAACAGCCAGTAGCCCCCGCGCGGATTGGCGACGATGCCGGCGATCCGATGTCCGTGGGCGGAAGCTCGGAGCTTCCGGGCGTCGCCGAAGGCGTACGCCCTGCCTGACGAGGTGACAAGCCAGTACCCGCGCCCGTCTGCCGTTGACGCCATTCCGACGACCGAGGTGGTCCGCACTCGCTTTGACGGCAGCGAACCGAGCCAGGTCGTTCCGGCGCTTGCGTAGACGCTGCCCTGCGTCGTGTACAGCCAGTAGCCGACCGGCTGTACGGGGCCCACCCAGCCCGCTACGGCCTGGGCTCCGCCCATGCTGTTTCTGGCGGTCACGATCACCCGAACCCTGGTCCCGAGGTCAGCGGGCGCCACGGTGTATCTCTGCCCGGTCGCGCCTGGGATGTTCCCGCATCCGGGCGTACAGCGCTGCCACTGGTAGGAGAACCCGATCCCGCCTCCTGACCACCCCCCGGGGGAGGCGGAGAGCACGCTCCTGACCTTGGCCGCCCCCTTGATCGAGGGCGCCGAATAGTTCGCAGGTGGGCCGGTGGCCACCGACACCGTGCCGGACCCGGCGGTGGCCCCGTCGAGGAAGTCCCCGTCGATGTTGATCGTGACGCCGCCATGCATCTCGTTGTGGCCCCCGCTGTATTGGTGCAGCCGCTGGTGATTCGCGAAGTCGCCGCTGGGGATCGACGGATCGCTCGTGCTCTGTTGCCCGTTCCAGTTCGCAAACCAGATGTCGTCGGGTTCTGGATATCCCGTGCCCAGCCGGCTGATGAGGTCGGAGATGCCGGAGCCCGGGTTGCTGTAGACGCCCGAGACGTAGCCCTGGCTGTGGAGCCCGGTGGTCCAGGCCCCCAGGAACGCGAGGACCGCCGAGGTGTTCGTCGCCGTCCTCGAATAGTTCTCCATGTCGAAGTAGATCGGACTGCCGGGAGCGATCCCTACGGCGGCTGCTTGAGTGACCGCGTCGGTTGCCGCGGCGGTGCCCTCTGCCTGGGCGTTGCTCGGCGCGATGCCCCGGCAACCGCAGGAGTTGCTCGGCGCCTGCAGGCCAACATAAAGGGGAATCAGATGCCAGCCCGCGGTGGTCTCCGTGGCCACCCAGTTGGTCGTCAAGTTAGGCTGCGCGCAGGCCATGTTCGTGCCGCCGACATAGACGCCCACCGCGTGGTACGCAGACGCTCCCCACGCGGACATGGCGCCGATGCTCGGCGTCGCGCAGGCGTCGAACCCGAGTCCGGTGTAGACGGCCCGCGCGACGGCCGCCGGTCTGGCTCGCGCGGCATGCCGGACGACCGAGGGTCCGCCCAGCGGTCGCAGCTGGGCGATCGAACGAACCCCCAGTGCCCGCCTGACGGCCGTGGCGTCGGTTCCCCAGGTAGCGATGACCATCACTCCCCGGTTGGGGACAGCCATCTGTCCGGCCGAGCCTTGGCCCCGTTCGGCGCCGGAGACGCTCACGGCGCGCACGGCGTGGCCGACCGCGCCGCCTGAAGCGCTGGCCGACGCCCCAAGCGGCTCGAGCAGAATGGCCTCGGTCCGTCCGGCGGCGTGGGCCGGACAGCGCTGATCGCCCGTCGGGGTACCGAGGTAGACGGCGTGGCGGTTGAAGCGCACGCACACCGAGGGGTCCCGTCTGAGGTCGTACACGGGCCAGGACCTCGGCACGTGGACCACGTAGCCCGAATAGCGGACCGTCTTCATCGCCTGCGGCCCACGGGCCGACGCCGCGGCGACCGGCGTCAGTAGCCCGACCGCGGCCGCGAGCACACACAGGCACACATGGCGAACGCTCCCACCCACGTGGATTTCATAACACGGCCGAGCGGCGATCGGTTCGCAGGTGCGGCCCCACTAGGCCCGCGCGCGCGTGGTTATGGCTCCTCGGGGTGCTCCGGCGGCTCGCCTGTCGTCTCTGGGGTCTCCGCCCCCACGCCCAGCAGGCGCTCGCGCAGACGGTCGCCCGCGCCGGCGGCTGCCGCTCGAGCAGCACGCTCGTCGCTCAGCTCGATTCCCCGCTTCGTGGCCAGATCGAGCAGCGCCTGACGCTGCTCGTCCCGGAGGGCGAAGCGGTAGAACAGCCATCCCAGCAGCAAGATCGTGAGAATCGACTGCTCGATCATCATCGCCGCCCCGGCGAGGTTCTGATCGGTGAGCGGGTTAAGGCCCCGAGCGGCGTCGCTGCTCTTGTAGACCGGATAGACGACGGTCTGAGTCCAGATCAGGACATTGCCCAGAATGGCCCCGATCAACCTCACTCCAATGACGTAGACGAGGCCGCCCCAGCTCTCGAACCACTGCGGCTTCGGGAGCGGGCCGATCAGGCCGAGCCACAGAAGCGTCCCGAACCACAGGAAGCACATGTGCTCGACGAAATGGACCAGATCGTGACGGATGGCCAGCTGGTAGAGCACCGGCAGGTGCCAGGCGTACAGGTTGATCGTCCACAGGACGAGGGCGATCACGGGGCTGGCCAGCAGCCGCAACGGGCGGGTGACACGAATGTGCAGCAGCGGCTGGAGCACCGGCCCCGTCAAACCGAGCACGATCAACAGCGAGGCGATGTCGCCGATGACGATGTGTTGGAGCATGTGCGCGACCAGCACGTCGTCGCACAACGAGTCCAGCGGAGGCAGCTGGACGATGGCCATCAGCATCACCCCAGCGATGAACGACGCGACCCGCCACCGACGGACGGCCCGCCCCTCGCGGGAAAGCGTTCGCGCGCGCTTGCCGAACAGCAGCAGGTAAACGGCCGCTGCAGCAACCGGCGGCAGGAACTCTCCTAGGTGCAGCCCGTCGAATGCCGCTGCGAGCGAAATCACGCCCTACATCGTAGGGCCGGGCTACGGCTGCGAGGCCGCCACGTCCCGCAGCGCCTGGGCCCGCTCGTCGCGGCCAAGCGCGTCCAGGAACACGACCGCCACGGCGATCCCGAAGACCAGAAACTCGAGCAGGCACATCGAGGCGCCCGCCAGCCGCTGATCGGTGATCGCCGATATCCCGTATGAGCGCGGCGCGCTCGCGTACAACGGGTACATCGTGTGGCCGAGGAAGGTCAGCGGCAGACAGACGGCCGCACTCGCCAGCCGCGAGAGCCCAAGATAAGCGAGCCTGACCATGCCGGGCTCGCGCCGGTCGCTCGGAAGCGGGGTGATGATCAGCCACCACAGTGCGATCCCTGTGTAGAAGAGGGTCGCGTGCTCGACGTTGTGCAGCAGCGCGTGCTCGGTGGAGTAGTCGAACACCGCCGGGATGGCCCAGATGAGCGTCGCCGCGGTCCACGCCGGAATCGCCACCCACGGGTTGGTGGCCACGGCCCACACCCGGCCCAGCGTCCCCCGGCGGGCGAC
>DAIPIC010000116.1:0-10050 GCA_036771025.1 Solirubrobacteraceae bacterium | reverse complement strand
GCAGACGATGACCGGCACCCCCCGGGCCCGCCTGTTCGAGCAGGCCGGGCGGTAGCGAGGTGACGGCGAGATGGCGACGCGACGCCGGCGGGTAGAGCGCACCACGGTCAGCACCAAGCGCGGGGTGTTCATGATCTCGGTGGCCGCCGAGCTCGCCGAGATGCACCCGCAGACGCTTCGGATGTATGAGGCCAGGGGGCTGATCGAGCCCAAGCGCTCGCCCAAGGGGACGCGCTTGTATTCCCAGGACGACGTGGAGCGCCTGCGTCGGATCCAGGAGATGACCGCCGAGATGGGGATGAACCTGGCCGGGGTCGAGCGTGTCTTCGAGCTCGAGAACCAACTGGAGTCGATGTCGAACAAGGTGTCGGCGCTCGAGCGCCGCGCTCGGGAGCTGAAGGCTGAGGTCGAGCGGCTCGAAGCGCTGCGCCGGGAGCTGCGGGCGGAGATCGTGCCCTACGACGGCGGGGGGGAGCTCGTCCGGAGCGCCGACTTGAAGGCCCTGAGGTTGCGCGTCAGGCGCGGCGGCCCGCGCTCCAGTGGTCGCAGTTGACCGCAGCCGGGCAGCCTCCAGCGGTAGATCGCTCACGCCGAATCCGTGTGGCAAACGCCACTTCTTCTGCCATAATCTAAGTCACATAGACTTAGATTTATCGACCTAGGAAACAACCGCAATGCAACCTGACCGTTTTACGATCAAGTCCCAGGAGGCCCTAGCCGCCGCCCAGCGGCTGGCTGACGATCGCCGTAATCCACAGACGATGCCCGAGCATCTGCTCGCCGTGCTGCTCGAGCAGGATGCCGGCGTAGTCGTCCCCGTGTTGCGCAAGCTCGGCGTGGATCCTGGGGCGGTGCGCCAGTCGCTCTCCCCGGCGCTCGACGCCCTGCCAACGCTCAGCGCGGGCGGCGAGCCAGAGTCGGCCGGGGGCTCGAGCGAGCTCTCGCAGGTCCTGCGAGACGGCGAGAAGGAGATGCGGGCCCTAAACGACGAGTACCTCTCGACCGAGCACCTGCTGCTCGCTCTCTCCAAGCATCCGGGCAAGGCCGGCGATGCCCTGCGAACGAACGGCGCCGCACACGACGAGCTGCTCAAGGCGCTCGAGGAGGTGCGGGGCTCACACCGGGTTACCGACCAGAGCCCCGAGGACAAGTTTCAGGCGCTGGAGCGCTTCGGCCGCGATCTGACCGAGGCCGCCGCCCAGGGCAAGCTCGACCCGGTGATCGGCCGCGACGATGAGATCCGACGGGTCATCCAGGTTCTCTCCCGGCGGACCAAGAACAATCCCGTGCTGATCGGCGAGCCGGGGGTCGGCAAGACCGCGATCGTCGAGGGCCTCGCGCAGCGGATCGTCTCAGGCGACGTCCCCGAGAGCCTGCGCGACCGCCGGTTGGTCGCGCTCGACATCGGCGCCATGGTCGCCGGCTCCAAGTACAGAGGCGAATTTGAGGACCGGCTGAAGGCGGTACTCAAGGAGATCGCCGACGCCCGAGGCCAGGTCGTCGTGTTCATCGACGAACTGCACACCATCGTGGGAGCCGGCGCCGCGGAGGGCGCCGTCGATGCCGGCAACATGCTCAAGCCCATGCTCGCCCGCGGAGAGCTGCGCGCCGTCGGCGCGACGACGCTCGACGAGTACCGCAAGCACATCGAAAAGGACGCGGCTCTGGAGCGCCGGTTCCAGCCCGTGTATGTAGGCGAGCCGTCGGTCGAGGACACGATCGCGATCCTGCGCGGGCTCAAGGAGCGCTACCAGGTCCACCACAAGGTCCGCATCCAGGACTCGGCGCTGGTGGCCGCTGCCACCCTCAGCGCGCGCTATATCTCAGACCGGTTCCTGCCCGACAAGGCGATCGACCTCGTCGACGAGGCCGCGTCACGGATCCGGATGGAGATCGACTCCAAGCCGACGGAGATCGACGAGGTGGACCGCCACATCATGCAGCTCGAGATCGAGCTCCAGTCGCTGGGCTCGGATGACGATCCGGGCACTCTCGCGCGCCGCGAGCAGCTCGAGCGTACGCTGGCCGAGGAGAAGGAGCGCTCGGCCGCGATGCACGCCGAATGGCAGCGGGAGAAGGCCACGATCGGCGCCGTCGCCGAGCTCCAGGAGAAGCTGGAGCAGGCCAAGGTGGAGCTCGAGCGCGCCCAGCGCGAGTCGGATCTCGGCCGCGCCGCCGAGCTTCAGTACGGCACGATCCCCGAGCTCGAAAAGCAGCTGGACGCCGCGGAGGCCGCCGAGAGCAGCAAGGATGGCGCCGGACCGAAGTTCCTCAAGGAGGAGGTCGACGCCGAGGACGTCGCCGAGGTAGTCGCCAAGTGGACCGGAATCCCGGTCTCGCGCCTGATGGAGGGCGAGATCGAGAAGCTCGTCCACATGGAGGAGCGCCTGCACCAGCGCGTGGTGGGCCAGGATGAGGCCGTGTCGGCCGTGGCCAGCGCCCTGCGGCGCTCACGGGCCGGCCTGGCCGACCCCAACCGCCCGATCGGGACGTTCCTGTTCCTGGGCCCCACCGGGGTCGGTAAGACGGAGCTCGCGCGGGCGCTTGCGGAATTCATGTTCGATTCCGAGGAAGCGATGATCAGGCTCGATATGTCCGAGTACATGGAGAAGCACACGGTCTCGCGGCTGATCGGCGCGCCGCCGGGATACGTCGGATACGAGGAGGGCGGGCAGCTGACCGAGGCCGTCAGGCGCCGCCCCTATTCCGTGGTGCTGCTGGATGAGATCGAGAAGGCTCACGCCGACGTGTTCAACGCCCTGCTCCAGGTGATGGACGACGGGAGGTTGACCGACGGACAGGGCCGGACGGTGTCGTTCAAGAACACCGTGTTGATCATGACCTCGAACATCCCCGGCGGGCGGGCCGGAGTGGAGGCTCAGTTCAGGCCGGAGTTCATCAACCGCCTCGATGACATCGTCGAGTTCCAGCCGCTGACCCGCGAGCAGATCTCCGAGATCGTCGACCTCCAGGTGGCCAGCGTGATCGAGCGGGTGCGCGAACGCGACATCGACGTGGAGCTCACGGATGCCGCGCGCACGCTGCTCGGCAACCTGGGCTACGACCCGACCTATGGGGCCCGGCCGCTGAAGCGAGTCATCCAGAAGCGACTCGTCGATCCGCTGGCGCTGGCCATTCTCGAGGGTCGCTTCCAGCCCGGCGACACGGTCCGTGTTGACGCGGCGGAGGGCGAGCTGGTCCTAGAGCGGGCAGAGGCGCCCGCCGCGGTATAAGGCTCTAAACGGCGCCATGGATGCGCGCCGGACGCCACTCGGGTGGAGCCCAGGTGGTGTCCGGCGCTCCGCGGGTGCCCTCGCCTAGAACAGCGGGGTCGCGCTCTGGATCTCCTCCATCCCCTCCTGGATGGAATGCGACGGCAGGATGCGCACGGTGTTCCAGTGCGCCAACCGGCTCTCGAGGAGGAACCCGTCGACTGCATCTGCCGTGTCCGCCTCCAGGATGGCCACGATGACGTGCTCGCGGTTCACGAACGGACCGGCGACGATGTTCACGCCGTTCTTCTCGGCGATGCCGGGAACCTGAGGCCCCAGTTCCTTCATCAACTCCGCGGTCTTGGCGTTGCTCGTGGGACATACCTCGGCGGTGTGCTCGGCCAGCACCACAAAATGCATCGTTACCCCTTAGATCGAGTGGCTCCCGCGAGCGATCCTGACGAAGCCGCACGCGGCTGTCAAGTGGACACCTAACTGACGAAGCGAAGGGCGCGTCAGTCCGTTCCGGTCTGTCGCTAGAGGGCCGTGCGATGTTTGCGGTGAATAATCCGGCAAACATCGCAAGGCCCGTAAATGCCCCCTGGGACGTCTGTCACTGGGCCGCCCGGCGCGCCGCTTCGAACGGCTCCCTGTCGAAAACGAACCTGCTGCGGGTTATCTTGCCCTCCTCGACGCTCACGCACTCCGCGCCGGGCGCGCTCTTGACAGGGACCGTCTCGGTGTCGTAAATGACAAGCGCCGTCTGCTCATCGCCGAACGCGGCGATCATGCTTGAGCCCTTGAGGATCTGGACGAAGGGAGCCATGAAGGCTCGATAGGACTCGGCTCCCTCGAGCCTCCCGGCCGGTGCGTCGCACACGATGTCCTCAGAGATGTAGCTCATCGCCTTGTCGAGGTCCTTGCTGGTCCAGGCCTCGTAGTAGGCGAGCGCCACTTGCAGCGCGGGGCTTGTGTTATCGGTCATCGCGGCTCCTCTCGTTTGTGGATGCTCTGGCTGACGAGACACCGCCGAGCGCGGAAATCAATCGCTGGAGTTTTCTGCCAGCGCTACGCCAGCGCCGGCGCTTCTGGCAGCCGGGCCAGGGCCGCTTCCATGTCGGCCTCGGAGAACTCCGGATCCTCGAGCTGGCCGGCCAGGTAGGCGTCGTAGGCGCTCAGGTCGAAATGACCGTGCCCGCACAGCCCGAACAGGATCACGCGCTCCTCGCCGGCCTGCCGCGCGGCCTCGGCCTCCTCCATCGCCGCGCGGATGGCGTGGGCCGGCTCTGGCGCGGGAATGATCCCCTCGGCCCGCGCAAACCGCACTGCGGCCTCAAAGGTCTCGTTCTGCCGGTAGGCCCTGGGCTCCACCAGACCCTGCTTGACGAGACCGCAGAGAAGCGGAGAGTCCCCGTGGTAGCGCAGGCCCCCGGCGTGCACCGGCGGGGGCACGAAGTCGTGACCCAGGGTGTACATCGGCATCAGCGGCGTCAGCCCCACGGTATCCCCGAAGTCGTAGGCGTAGACGCCACGCGTCAGCGTCGGGCAGGCCGCAGGTTCGGCGGCGACGAACCGAATCCCTACGCCCTCTCGGATGACCTGGCGCAGGAATGGGATCGCCAGCCCGCCAAAGTTCGAGCCGCCGCCGACGCACCCGATCACCACGTCCGGCGCCTCCCCGGCCAGCTGGAGCTGGGCGATCGCCTCCTGCCCGATGACCGTCTGGTGCAGCAGCACATGGTTCAGGACGGACCCGAGCGAGTAGTTGACGTCCGCGTTCTGAGCCGCGACCTCGACGGCCTCCGAGATCGCGATCCCGAGCGATCCCGTCGAGTGCTCGCGCTGCGAGCGCCCGGCCTCGGTCTGATCTGACGGCGAGCGGTGCACCGTGGCGCCCCATACCTCCATCATCGAGCGCCGATAGGGCTTCTGGTCGTAGCTCGAGCCGACCATCCACACCTCGCACTCCATTCCAAACAGCCGGCACGCGAACGCCAGCGCCGATCCCCACTGCCCGGCACCGGTCTCGGTCGTGAGCTTCTTGATCCCCGCAGCGGCGTTCTCATAGGCCTGGGCGACCGCGGTGTTCGGCTTGTGCGAACCAGGCGGAGAGACCCCTTCGTACTTGTAGTAGATGTGCGCGGGAGTGTCGAGCTCTCGTTCGAGCCGGCGCGCGCGGTAAAGCGGGGTGGGACGCCACAGCCGGTAGGCGTCGCGAACCGGACCGGGGATCTCGATCTCAGGCTCCGCGGACACCTCCTGCTGGATCAGCCCCATGGGGAATAACGGAGTCAGGTCATCGGGTCCCGCCGGCTGCTGCGTCGCGGGATGAAGCGGCGGCGGAGCCTCTCCCGGAAGATCCGCCATCAGGTTGATCCAGACCGCCGGGATGTCAGCTTCGTCCAGGCTGAACTTCAGCCGGTCCTCGGCCATGTATCTCAATCCTCCTCCGACCAGTTCCGGCGGTGCGGATCTCTCAGCCTCAGAACGTCCAGCATCTCTCGCCATCGGCTGGGGTGCGTACCCGGTTCGTTCGCTCGCCACGCCGGCGCGCCTCCGTGCGGCTCGGAAAGCGTGGCCGCGGCGTCCGCGTCGATTCTCAGATCGACACCGCGCTCGTGGATCGACGCGATTTGATCGGCGGGGACAAATCGCTTCTTGGAGGCGGTTCGGATCACCACACCGTGGAAGATGTCCTCGCGCTCGGCGCTGACCACGTGGTCGACGGTTCCCACCTGCTCGCCGTCGCTGGCGTACACCGGCACCCCCTTGTCCAGCACCTCGTACGCGATCGGTAGTCCTTCGTCCACCGCGAGCCGAAGCTTATTCGCTCAGCGAATCACCACGCGGATGCGGATCTTGGGCGCTGGGGGATGAGCCTTGTACGAGCTTTGCGTGTCGACCTGAAGCGTCCAGGTGCCGGACGACACCGAGAACGGAAACACCCGGCGGCGGGCGGTGCGCAGATAGCCGCAGGGCGCGCGGACCGTCCCCAGTGACACCGTCTTGCGGAGCTTTCCCGACGGCGAGAGGTAATGCACATAGACGGGCTTGGAGTCCCCCGCGAGCGCGAAGCCCCACACCAGGAACCGACCGGTCAGGCTGCGCGGCCCGCCACCGGGATTCGAGATGCGCACCCCAGCGCGGCGGGTCACGGTGAAATTCGTCTGAGCGCTGGTCGTCCCGTCGGTTACATCGAGCACGTCGTAGTGCTGGGCGGCTCCTGCCGGGAGGCCACCTGGGTGCACCGGGACCGAGAAGCTGCCGGTGGCGTCCGTGCTGCTGCTGCCGAGGAACACGCCGTCGATTGAGGCCACGTAGGACCTATAGGGGTCAAAGCCAGAGCCGCTGAGGTGCACCGGCTGGCCGACCACGTAACACGCGCGGTCGGTGGTGACGGTCGGCGTCTGGTCTGCCTGTGCCGTCGCGGCGCAGACCGACGCCGCCGCGGCCACGCAGGCCGAGAGGGCGGCCGCTCGCCTCAGCCGCCGCCAGATCGGGTACAACGGTGCCCTCGCATTCACGAGCACAGGAGGATACGGCGTGGCCACGTACATCATGCTTTCTACCCTCACCCCGGACGGCGTTCAGACGATCAAGAACAACCCCTCCCGCATCAGAGAGGTTAATCGGGAGATCGAGCAGCTCGGGGCGACCGTCAAGGCCCAGTGGGCGACCCTCGGCCACTTTGACTTCGTCAACGTGGTCGAAGCGCCCGACGAGAAGACGATCGCCCGGGTCTCGCTCGAGCTCGGCTCTCGAGGCACTGCGAAGTACGAGACGCTGAGCGCCATTCCGATCGACGACTTCATCGGCTCGATCTGAACGCGCCCACATCACCAACCCGCGTGCTGGTGCTCGGCGGCGGCGGCCGCGAACACGCGATCGTGCAGGCCCTCGCTCGCTCCCCGCGGGCGCCCGAGCTCATCTCTGCGCCGGGCAACCCGGGGATCGCCGCCGATGCCCGGCTGCTGGAGATCGCCATCGACGACATCGACGCTGTCGCCCGAGCCGCCAGCGACGAGCGCGCGGATCTCGTCGTGGTGGGCCCCGAAGCGCCCCTGGTCCAGGGCGTTGCCGATGCGCTGGCGGACGCCGGCGTCCGCTGCTTCGGCCCCAGTGCAGCCGCGGCGGCCGTGGAGGGTTCGAAGGCGTTTTGCAAGGAGCTGATGGACGCGGCCGGGGTGGCGACGGGCTCCCATCGGGTGGTGACTGGATTGGGCGAGGGCCTCCGGGCCATCGACCGCTATCCGGCGGTGATCAAGGCGGACGGGCTGGCGGCGGGTAAGGGGGTCACGGTCGCCGCCGACGAGACCGAGGCGCGGGCAGCGCTCGAGCAGCTGCTGGTCGAGCACCGCTTCGGCACCGAGCGCGTGGTGGTGGAAGAGCACCTGGAGGGGGAGGAGCTGTCGCTGCTGGCGCTGTGCGACGGCCAGAACGCGGTTCCGCTCGCCTCCGCACAGGACTTCAAGCGGATCTTCGACGGCGACCGAGGCCCGAATACGGGTGGGATGGGCTCCTACTCGCCGGTGCCCGAGGTCGATGCGGCCCACGCCTCTGAAATCTGCCGAACCGTGCATCAGCCCGTGCTCGACGAGCTCGCACGCCGGGGGACACCGTTCCACGGCGTCCTCTATGCGGGCCTGATGATGACCGACCAAGGGCCGAAGGTGCTGGAGTTCAACGTCCGCTTCGGCGATCCCGAGACGCAGGCCATCCTGCCCCGGCTACGGTCCGACCTGCTGGCCCTGCTGGAGAGGGCCACCGTGGCCGGAGGCCTGCAGGGCGTCGACCTCGACTGGACGCCGGAGGCGGCGGTCACGGTCGTGCTGGCCAGCGCCGGGTATCCGCAGTCGTCCTCGTCCGGGGACGTGATATCGGGCCTGGACGCGGTTCCCGCCGGCGTATACGTGACCCACGCGGGCACGGCACGCGCGGCGTCGGGCGAGCTGGTCACCGCCGGCGGGCGGGTGCTGAACGTGACAGGGCTCGGAGCCGATGTGGCAGACGCCCGGACGGCCGCATATGCTGCCGCCGAGATGATCGACTATGAGGGCAAGCAAATGCGGCGAGACATCGCGCTGAAGGTGACTAAGCGTGGGTGAGGGCGAGGGCGCGCCGGCCCGCGAGCCCTCGCTCGAAGCCTTGGCGGAGCCGGGCGAGCAGTTCGAGGAGATCGCCGTCGACGCGCCGCTTGTAGGCATCGTGATGGGTTCGAAGAGCGACCTCCCGGCGATGGAGGCCGCCGAGAAGGAGCTACAGGAGCGAGGGATCCGCTGTGAAGTGCGGGTCATGTCGGCCCACCGGGAGCCGGACAAGGTCGCTGACTACGCACGCAACGCCCGCATGCGAGGACTGCGCGTGATCATCGCCGGGGCCGGGCTGTCCGCGGCGCTACCCGGCGTCGTCGCCGCACACTCGGAGCTTCCCGTGGTCGGAGTGCCGCTCACGACCCGCACCTCCGTGGCCGGTGGGCTCGACGCGCTCCTGTCGATCACGCAGATGCCGCCAGGAGTGCCGGTCGCCTGCGTGGGCATCGACTCTGCCCGCAATGCGGCGGTGCTGGCGGCCCGGATCCTGGCCGCGTAGGGCCTGGGCACCGTGTCTACGGCGGATGCGCCCGAGGCCGACGGCGGGCGCGGTAGCCTTTCTGTCGATCCCCGGCGGATGCCCGAAGCGATCCTGCATCTCTCTTCGTTGGTCGGTAGTCCGTTGCTCGACTCGGCCGGCGAGCGACTCGGTCGCGTGGAAGACGTGGTGGCGAGACTCGACCTCGGCGCCGGCGAGCCGCCCCTCGCTGGCCTGAAGGCCAAGATCGGCGGCCGTGAGCTATTCGTCCCCTCCCACCGGATCGACCGACTGGACGAGACCGGCGCGCACGCGGCCACGACGAAGCTGAACCTGGCCCAGTTCGAGCGGCGCTCCGGCGAAGTGTTGCTGCGGGCCGACATCCTCGACCGGAGCCTCATCAATGTGGATCAGGCTCGGCTCGTGAAGGCACGAGAGGTGGACCTCTGGTGCGATGAGGGCACCTGGCGGGTTGCCGGCATCGATCCGAGCTTCCGGGCCAGGCTACGGCGCCTGATGCCCCGGCGGCTCCGGCAGCACGAGGATGAGCACGACCAGTTCGTCCCCTGGGAGCAGATGGAGGCGTTTGTGGGCCACGTCCCCACCTCGCGCCTGAAACTTCCGGTCAGGCGAATCGCTCGGCTGCATCCGGCACAGATCGCAGATCTCGTCGAAGCTGCCTCACACGAGGAAGGCGAGGAGATCATGGCCGCCGTGGGGGAGGACAAAGAGCTCGAGGCCGATGTGTTCGAGGAGCTCGACGACGAGCATCAAGTGGAGTTCCTACGCGAGCGCTCCGACCAGGAGGCCGCGGCCGTGCTCGCCAGGATGGAGCCCGACGACGCCGCCGACCTATTGCTCGAGCTCGAGCAGGAACGCCGCCTTCCTGTTCTCAACCTGCTGCCGGCCGTCACGCAGCGCAAGATCAGGACGCTGCTCGGGTACAACCCGTCGACGGCGGGCGGCCTCATGAACCCCGATTTCTTCTCGGCGCCCGCCGCCGCGCGAGTGGGCGAGACGCTGGCGCGCGTCCGGGCCTCCGAGCTCGAGCCCGAACAGCTCTTGACGATCTGGGTCTTGGACGAGACGGGCGGTCTGGCTGGCGCCGTGTTGCTGGCGGAGCTGGTGGGCGCGCCGGAGGGCGAGCAGCTGTCGGGCTTGATTGAGACGCCACTTCCAACCGTCACCGTCGAGACGGACCTTCCAGACTTGGCCCTGCTGATGACCGACTACGACCTGATGGGGATGCCGGTGGTGGACGAGCACGGCA
>DAIPIC010000115.1:0-10180 GCA_036771025.1 Solirubrobacteraceae bacterium | reverse complement strand
CGCCCGGTTCCGGGCAGCCTCGGATCACGCTGCCGCACCCCCGGTGCGGTCAGATGGCCAGGGCCTGCGCCCTGCGGTTGACCTCGGTGCGGCGATGCTGCGCGATCGCGCTGATCGGCGTGCCGGGCAACGTGTCGTCGGCGGTGAACAGCCAGCGGAGCGCTTCGGTTTCGCCGAACCCGCAATCGAACAGCAGCGTCAGCGTCCCGTGCAGGCCCTTGACGATGTGGGTGCCATCGAGGAACGCGGCCGGCACGGCCATCGGGCCGCAGGGCCCGGCGTCGGGGGTTTGGCTGCGCTAGAGACGGGTCGTAGAGTGGCGCTCATCGAGGCTCGGTAACGCTAGCAACGGGGCTGTAGGCGAGCTTGCAGAACACGCCGCTACCCGTGCGCCTGCGCGCGCGACCTCGCGGCGGCCTCAACGACGCTCGATCGAGGCAGCTTGAGCCAGTACCCACCGGCTACCAGCGCGACCGCGCCGAGAGCTGCGGTCACGATCCAGGGGGTCCAGCTACCCGGCGGACTCCAGGTCGCGTGGGCGTAGAAACGGATGGCGTGCGGAGCGCCTGCCATGGCCCGGGCGTTGAACCACCAGGCGTAAGCGTGAAACGCCCCGACGCCCAGGACAGCGCAAGCCAGCGTGACGCGAGCTGCCCGGCGTGATGCGATCGCCATACGGCGCCGGTGCACTACCTCCCCGGCCACCAGCGGGATCAACATCAACAACGGCAGCACCTCACGCCCCTGCACGTTGAAACCTGTGAAGCGATCAAACCAGGCGTAGAAGACGACGGGGAACGCGAGCGCGAGCAACGCAACGGCCGCCGTGACCCACCGCTCCCGACGGTCGCCCAGCCATAGCGCCGCCCCCAGGAGCGCGACCACGGCCAGCCACCAGATCCAGTCGGCGGCGGGCGGCAGGTAGACCCTGAGGAGACCGAATGCACCTACCGCTTGGCGTAGGACCTCGGGGAGCTGATTGATGCCTTGGTTCAGGCTGCGCCAGAAGGGCGAGATCCCGAACTCCGCGGCGCCCAAACCGGCAGCTCGAGAGTAGATCAGCCACAGCACCCCAGCCGCCAAGAGCACGGAGATGCACACCACCATCGGCCGTCGACTGGTCTCGCTCAGCTCCCGCAGGCCGCGGCGGCCCAGCAGCACGCCAAGCAGCGCGAGGTCTGCGAGCACGAAGACGAGCCCGAGTGGCCACGTGACGGTCGCCACCGCGCCCGTGATCGCAAACGAAGCCCACACCCACGTGGGCGTCCTTTCAGACCGACGCGTGATCCTGAGAATTGAGGCGGCGAACGCCAGGCAGGCGCTGATCTCGAGCCCGCTCGAGTTCATCACCGACGAGGCGAACAGGACCATCGGTGTGGTCGCCAACAGCAAGCCGATCACCGACCAGCCTGTTCCGCTCCACAGGAGGGCCGCAGCCAGCAGCAGAAACACAAGCGAGGGCAGTGCTGATGCCACACGCGTCCACCACAGCGCAGGCAACGTGTGGTGTGAGAGCTTCAAGGCAAGCGCCGGAAGCAGGTAGGCGTAGGGAGGGAAATTGCCGTTTGCGGTTGGCTCCATACAGCGCCCGCGCAGGTTCGGCTTGCCACCAACGCACGTGACGTTCGGCGGCGACAGCGCAGCCGGGACAATCACACCCCGCGTGTCGCGGTTGGTCCATGCAAGCTGCCTGGGCGTCAGTACCCGCGCTGGGCCGACTGGAACTTTGGGGCCGATGATGTGTCCGTTCGCGATCGTCAACGCCCTCAGGTAGTGATAGGCCTCGTCGGGCGCCTCGAACGGCTGCGTGGCCATCATCCACGCCCCCAGCAACAGAGCCAACCCGAGACCAAGGAAGAGGAGGCGCAGTCGCACGACCGGGCCTCCTCCGCCGCGGCCCATCGTCGCGTCGCGTATGCTCATCGCGCGGAACGGTACTGCGCCTCGTGTCTGTATCTGCGGCCCAACGATCTACCGCCGGCAGCGGGAGTCCAGCGTGTGCTTGGTGCGGCGCGCCGCTGAACGCGACGGCCCAGCCCCTCGCGGGACGCGTGCGCTGCTCGGCGTGCCAGGTCGCGAACACCCATCCGTGGCCGACCCCGACGGAGCTGGACCAAGCGTACGCGCACTGGTACCGCCCCTCCTCAGGCCGGTTCGCCGGCGTCGGCGACGCGATCCTTCGCCGCACCCGCGGGCACTTGGCGCGCCGGATCGATCGGATCGCGCCTCCGGGACGAGTCCTGGACGTGGGCGCCGGCGATGGCGCCCTCCTCGACGCCTTGGCCAGGCGCGGACGCGATTGCCTGGGGCTCGAGCGCCAGAGCTCCCGACCGGACGTGCGTGAGGCGGAAGTGAGCGAGCTCGAGAGCAACGGGTGGGCCGCAATCGTGTTCTGGCATTCCTTGGAGCACCTTCGAGAGCCCGCCAAGGAGTTGCGCGCCGCCGCCGAGCGATTGCAGCCCGGAGGCATCCTGGCGGTCGCCGTCCCGAACGTCGACAGCCTGCAGGCTCGGACGTTCGGAGAACGTTGGCTTGCTCTCGACCTTCCACGGCACCTGGTACACCTGTCCGCCGACGCTTTGGTTGGCCGCCTTGAGGAGCTGTCGCTCACGGTCGAGCGGGTGAGCCACTGGCGGGGAGGACAGGTGGTGTTCGGTTGGCTGCACGGCTTGGTTGGGAAGCTTCCGGCTCATCCCGATCTCTACGACGCGATTCGCCGCCCCGAGGCCAGGAGCGGCCACATGAGTGGTTCCGGAAGGCTTGCCGTTCTGGCCGCGGCGTCCGCGCTGGCGCCGGTGGCGGCCCTGGCGGCGCTTCTGGAGATCGCGATGCGCCGCGGCGGCACCGTATATGTAGAGGCCCGCCGTGCCTGAATCGGCGATGGTCATCGAGCCGGCCTCGCAGCGCGCAGACGTCCGTCCACCCGGCAAGGTGATCGTTGTCATGCCGGCGATGAACGCGGCGGCGACCTTACGCCAGACCGTCGCGGGCATCCCCCGCGAATGGGTGGACGAGATCATCCTGGTCGACGACGGATCGACCGATGAGACGGTAGCGCTCGCTCGCAGACTGCCGCTGCGCGTCGTCTGGCATCCCCACAACGCCGGTTACGGCGCCAACCAGAAGACGTGTTACCTAGAGGCGCTGCAGCGCGGCGCCGACGCGGTCGTGATGCTTCATCCGGACGGGCAGTACGAGCCTGGCCTCATCCCGAGCATGGTTCGCCCGATCCTCGAGGACGGGGCGGACCTGGTGCTCGGATCGCGGTTCGCGGAGCCCGGCATGGCGCTTCGGAACGGCATGCCACGCTGGAAGTTCGTCGCCAACCGGATTCTTACAACGATCGAGAACCGGATCATGGGCACGGAGTTGACCGAAGCGCACACCGGCTACCGGGCATATTCGCGGCGGCTGCTGCTGACCGTGCCGTTCCTGCGTAACTCCCTCGACTTCTCCTTCGACTCCGAGCTGATCATGCAGGCGGCCCATTTCAACCTGCGCATCGAAGAGGTCCCCGCCGCGTGCAAGTACTTCCAAGATGCATCGTCTGTCCACTTCCGCGCCGGCGTGGTTTACGGGCTGAAGACCCTCGCGGCCGGCATGCGGCTGCTGCTGCACCGGAGGGGCGTCGTCTCGTCGAACAAGTTCAAGGCACCGGCGCGTGGTTGAGGCTGCGCGTAGGGGGGCCAGCACGCTGCGGCCGCTGCTACGGCGTCTTCGCCGCGCCCAGCGTCTCCGGGCGAGCCATCCTGATCAATCGATCGAGATCAAGCAGACGGACGAGATGCGGTTCTGGTTGGAGGATTGGGATCCGGTATTCCGCGGCGGCGGGTTCTGGCCCAGTGACGCGCTGACGTTTCTGGAAGGGGAGGAGCCCGCGCCTACATACCTCGGCAGGCGGTGGCAGCAGGCGCGTGCAGAGGTGCGGCGTGTCCTGTCTGAGGCCGCCATCGAGGATGAGCGCTTCTTTGACGGAAAGATCGTCCTGGATATCGGTCCTGGTCCGCTTGGCTTTCCGGACGCCTGCCCGGCACGGGTGAGCATCGGGCTGGACCCTCTGGCCGAGCGCTACGCACAGCATGGCCTGATGCTGCCTGATTCCCCGGCCGTGTATCTGTCGACGGGTGCCGAGCACATCCCGCTCGTGTCGGGGACGGTCGATGTGGTGCTGGCACGCAACAGCCTCGATCACGTCGATGACCCTGAACAGGTCCTCCGCGAGGTCCAACGCGTCCTGCGCCCCGGCGGCACGCTCATCCTCAACTTCGACGTGGAGCACGCTCCGACCAAGACCGAACCACATAGCCTTACGGTGACGGGCGTGCGGGCCGCGCTACCGGGCGTAGCCGTGGTGCACGAACAGCTCGTCGATCTGGCGCACGGTGGCGGCGGCCGTAATGCCATTCTCGTGGCCCATAAAGAGTGAGCCCTCGGCGGCTGCTAACCCGGCCGACATAGCCACATGTAATCGGCCTCCAGCAGCCGACAGCGGCTCGCGACCCGCGCCCCGAACTTCTCGAACGGCCGGATCTGTTCCACCGCGAATCCGGCCTCGGCCAACCGCTCCCCTATGTCGGGGGCATAGAGCCGCACGTGATCGTGTTGCCAGAAGGCCCGCTCGCGCGCCTCGGGAGAGGCGATCGTAGGGTCCTCGTGCGTCCGCTCACTTCCGGTGTCGATCGGCACCATCACGAGGCACCAGCCGCCAGACGCGGTGATCCTCCGAAGCTCGCGCATCGCCGCCCCGTCGTTCTCGACATGTTCAAGCACGTGCGAGCAGATCACGGCGTCGAAGCTGCCGTCCGGCAGATCGATCGCGGTCACGTCAAGCCGAAGATCGACGTAGGGCTCCTCGAGATCGGCGGTCACGTACCGTAGGTCCCGGCGACCCTCCAACAGGTGCCGCAAGCCCCACTCCGGCGCGAAATGCAGCAGCGACTGGACGTCTGAAAGCAAATGTGGTCTGCGTTCGAACAGCAGCCACAGCGCGCGATGGCGCTCGTGCGAGCCGCAGCGCCAACAGAGCGCGTTCGGGCGGTTCCAGTCGTCCTTGAATCGATCGAAGCTGTGATCGCATATCGGACAGAAGACCTCCGCACCGCGACGACGGAACATCTGCACCCGGCGCCCGACACCGCGAGCGAGCCGGGCCGGCGTGAGCGGGGCAGCCTTCGTCATCTCGCCAATGGTTACCGGACCCGCGCCGCGGAGGCGGCACGGGCCCGGCCGAGGACGACCCTGGTAGGGCTGGGGGCCGTCCGAGGCTCGCGATCAGGGGGCGATGCTCGCGAGCCGCAGCGACATCCCTGTCTGCGAGAAGGATAGCGCGAAGGGGCTAAACGACGGGTAACTTCGGGCGTGTCCGAGGCCCGTTCGCGATGGCCGGCAGCTGTTTCGATGGGCGAAGTCGCGGTAGAACCGTGCCTAGGCCGGGGTTGCCCAAAAGACCAAAAGCGAAACCATCTTTGGCTCCCGGCCGTTAAGTGCGGGTAGAGTCTGTACCCAAGTGCTGGGGGTGACGCCGTCGGTACCGGCGCCAGCAACGACTAAGAGATCAACGCGATGCTTCACGAGAGCCTTGTAGAGGAACGCTTCGCTCCGGTCGCCACGCCGGACACCGTCGCCGTGCTCGGGGTTCCGTTGGCCCTGACCGACTATGGGGACACGCTCGACTGGATCGACGCGGCAGTAGCGGCTCGGGAGCTCGGCTACGTCTGCGTCTGCAATGTCCACACGGTGATGGCTTCCAACGAGGATGCGGAGCTCAGGCGGGCGCTCGAGTCCTCATCGATGAACCTCCCGGACGGCCAGCCGCTCGTGTGGGCGATCAACGCGCTCGGTAATTCGCTGGAGGGCCGCGTATACGGGCCTGAGCTGATGGCCCGAGCCTGCGCCCGCGCGACACGCGGGTCGCACCGCTTCTACCTGTACGGGGGCCGCAATCAGGGGGCCCTGGTACAGCTGGCGCTGAACCTGCGACAGCGGTACCCCGGGGTGAAAATCGTCGGCGGATACTCCCCGCCGCACCGCCCGCTGACGGAGGAGGAAGAGGAGGCGGTCGTCGACGAGATCAACCGCACCGAAGCTGACGTCGTCTGGGTCGGGATCGGGGTCCCGAAACAGGAGAAGTGGATGGCGCGGATGCGCGAGCGGCTCACGGCGCCGGTGCTCGTCGGCGTGGGCGCGGCGTTCGACTTCCATGCCGGCCTCGTTCCGCAGGCCCCCGCATGGCTTCAGGAGGCCGGGCTCGAGTGGGCTTATCGCCTGGCCCACGAGCCGCGCCGTCTGTGGCGGCGTTACATGCGGTACAACCCTCGCTTCGTGCGTGCGTTCGCGTGGCAGCTGGCCCGCCGCCGGCGCGAGCAGCTGTAGTGAGCGCTCCTGCCCAATAGTTCCGGCCTTCTAGACGGTGCGCCCTACGGCCTCGATCGTGATCCCGACGCGCGGGCGTGCCGCGTACCTCGAGGTGGCGCTCTCCTCCGTGGTCCCGCAGGCCACTCAAGCCGGCACCGAGGTGCTGGTGGTGTCGGACGGCCAGGACGTGGCGACGGCCTCGGTGGCACGGCGCCACGGCGCTCGCATACTGACCCTGGCCCGTCCCGCCGGGGCCAATGCGGCTCGTAACGCCGGCGCCCGCGAGTCCAACGGCGAGCTCGTCGTGTTCATAGACGACGACAT
Organism: Solirubrobacteraceae bacterium; assembly: GCA_036771025.1. Classification (GTDB taxonomy): domain Bacteria; phylum Actinomycetota; class Thermoleophilia; order Solirubrobacterales; family Solirubrobacteraceae; genus Palsa-465. The sequence goes on along the minus strand of DAIPIC010000115.1, from coordinate 3,502 downwards.
CCTGGCGCCGCCCGGCTGGCTCGATGCCCTGCTCGACGGGGCCGGTTCGCTGCCCGATCACGGGGCGTTTGGCGGTCCAATCAGGCCGGCGCTGGAAGGCGGCGGGCCGCCTGCATGTGGCCGCGAATCGGCGCCGATCACCACCCTTGACCTGGGCCCCGGGGACCGTGATGTCGAGCTCGTGTGGAGCGCCAACATGGCGGTTCGCCGCCGGGACTTTGAGACCATCGGCGGATTCGACGAATCGCTGCTGGGCTGCGGCGAGGAGGAAGATTGGCTCCGCCGGTACACCGCCCGCGGCGGACGTGTGCGCTACCTCGCCGCGGCGGCGGTGGAGCATCGCAGGGTGGCGGCCGACGCGACCGTGCGGGCCCTGGCGCGCGTGGCGTACGGCCGGGGAAGGGCAGCGCGGCGATACGACCTGCATCGGGGCGCGGCGCCCGCGACGGCCTCCGAGTTGAGGACGCTGGTGGGGTGCGGGTGGCACATCGTCCGGCGGCGCTGCGCCAACGGCGTGGTGCTGGCAGCCCATTCGGCGGGCCGCCTCCGCGAGGCCCTCGCCGAGTGACCGCTGGAGCCGAGCCGGACTTTCTCTCCGGCTCCAGCGGGCTGGTCCTGGGCGTTCGGTATACGGCCAGAGCGGTGGTGCTCGATGGCCTCTGTGACCTGATCGCATGGGCCCGCCTCGAGACGCCCCGGGTCCGAGCGGCGGCCGCGCGATCGCCGCGGCGGCGAGTACTGGCCCTGGCGATCGAGCGCGAAGGAGAGCCGACGCTGCTGTCGGCTGCCAGAGCGGAGCTTCTGCGTTCCCATCACGCGGTTGATTTCCAGTGCACGGCCGTCGGCGTCCGCGGGAAATTCGAGAACCTCAACGCGCTGCTCGTGCGTCATCCCCCGCAGGGATATGACTGGCTGCTGGTGGTCGATGACGATGTGGCCCTGCCGCGAGGATTTCTCGACTCGTTCATCTTCCTCGCCGAGCGATTCGGGCTGAGCCTGGCGCAGCCGGCTCACCGCTATCGCTCCCATGCCGCCTGGAAGGTCACGCGCAGGCGACCCGCGAGCCTGGTCCGTGAGACGGCTTTCGTCGAGATCGGGCCGGTCACCGCGTTCCGCGCCGCCACGTTTGACACTCTGCTGCCTTTCCCGCCGCTGAGGGTCGGTTGGGGTCTGGATGCTCACTGGTCGGCGGTAGCGCGGGAGCGAGGCTGGAAGCTGGGCGTCGTGGACGCAACTCCAGTGCGCCACGGGCTGCGCACGATCGCCTCCGCTTACGACCGCCAGGAGGCGATCGATGAGGCCCGCCGATTTCTGGCCGGGCGGCCCTACACGCGCGCGGACGAGGCCCGCCGGACTATCGCCATCCACAGGAGCTTGCGATGAGCGTCCTGGTCCTCGAGTATGGCCGGCGGCGACACACCGATCCGGGGCCTACCCTGCGTTAGCCTCGGCAGCCCATGTCGACCCTGGTCACCCCTTCGCGGCGCCCACGAGGAGTCGCTCGGAGCTCCTCGACTGCCCGCGGTTTGACGACCGACGCCACTTTGGGGTTGGTGTGCGCAGTGGCTCTCGGGCTGGTGACGTTCATCAGCGGAGGCGGCACCGACCTGGGATCCAACACCTGGGTGGAGATCGCGATAACGATCGTGGGGGCATGCCTGGCGATCCTGGCTGTCCTTTTCTCCGCCCGCGGTCGCGCGTGGGGCGCCGTTACGTTGCTGCTGTTCGTGGCGCTGACGGCGTTCACGGCGGCCTCCATCGGCTGGTCGGTACAGCCGTCGGACTCCTGGGTGGAGGCCAATCGAGCCGTCTCGTACCTGGCGGCCTTTGGCGGGGCGATGGCGCTGGCCCGAATCGTGCCCGGCCGCTGGGCCGCGATCGTCGGAGGGGTCGCGGTGGTGGCCACAGTCGTCTGCGGATACGCGCTGCTGGCCAAGGTGTTTCCGGCGACACTCGACGCCGTCGATCAGGTCGGGCGACTTCGGCTCCCGTTTGACTACTGGAACGCCGTGGGGCTGATGGGTGCCCTCGGCGTCCCGGCCTGCATGTGGGCGGGATCCAGGCGTGGAGTCGGGGTGGTGACGCGGGCTCTGTCAGTCCCGGCGATCGGCGTCCTCGTGGTGGCGATCATGATGTCGCTGTCGCGCGGGGCGCTGGTGATGGCAGCGCTGGGACTCATCGTCTGGTTTGCGCTGGCGTCGGTCCGCTTGCGTGCCGTGGCCGTGTTGATCCTGGGGGCTGCCGGCGGCGGCGCCGTGAGCGCTTGGGCGCTCTCCAACCACGCGCTCAGCCACGACTTCGTTGCGCTTGGAGCCCGGACCACGGCCGGGCACAAGCTGGGCTGGGTCCTGATGGCCATGATCGCGGTCCTGTCAGCTGTGGGCTTCGCGGCGGCGCTGGCGATGGAGCGAGTCGCACTCCCGGAGATGGCGCGCCGGCGAGCGGGGCTCGTGCTGGTCGTGCTGGCGGCCCTGATCCCAGTGGCCGGGATCGGCGCGGTCGCCGCCTCCTCGCGCGGATTGACAGGCAGCGTCACTCACACGTGGAACCAGCTCACCTCACCGAACTCGGGGGGCGCGCCCGATGCCCCAGGACGCCTGCTTACCACCGGGAGCACGCGAGGGCGCTACTGGAACGAGGGACTCAAGGTGGGCGAGCACGCGGCCCTGAAGGGGGCTGGCGCCGGCGGCTTTGCCACTGCCCACACCCGATACGCAGTGGCCAACGCCGGAGGGACCTTCGTCACGCACGCCCACAGCTATCCGATCGAGACATTCGCGGATCTGGGGGTGATCGGGCTCCTGCTGAGCCTGGCTCTGCTTGTGGCATGGGGGATAGCCGCGACGAGAGCGGTGGGCCTTGGCACCCCGGTCTCCCAAGAGCGGGCGGCCGAGCGGGATGGGCTCGTCACGCTGCTGGTTCTCGTGATCATCTTCGGCCTGAACTCGGCCATCGACTGGACGTGGTTCATCCCGGGAACGGCCATAACGGCACTGGTGTGTGCCGGGTGGCTCGCCGGTCGCGGGCCGCTCGCTCGGCCCATCGGGATTCGCACCCTGTCGCTCACCCCAGCCGCAATCGGCACAGGGGCACTGATTGCCGCGGTCACTTTGGTGATCGGCTGGCTGACCGTTCAGCCGCTGCGATCCAGCAACGCCGACGCCGCCGCCCTTACGGCGATCACCCGGGGGAACGCGGCGGCGGCTTTCGCCGACGCCCGGGCGGCGGCCTCGGATAACCCCGTCTCGGTCGATCCCCTGTTCGAACTGGCGGCCCTGTACCGCGCGACCGGCGATAACTCCGCCGCCCTAGGGGAGCTTCGCAAGGCGGTGGCGCTCCAACCCCAAAACCCCCAGACCTGGCTGACGGAGGGGGAGACTCTGCTGGCGCTGCACCGACCGGGTCAGGCGGTGCCGGCGCTTCAGCACGCCGCGCGGCTGAACATACAGTCACAGCAGATAGCAGTGGATATTCAGCTGGCGACTGCGCAGATGCAAGCGGC
>DAIPIC010000114.1:0-10219 GCA_036771025.1 Solirubrobacteraceae bacterium | reverse complement strand
CAGTGCGGAGGCATGATGCAGCGCACCGGCAGCTGCTACACGTGCTCCAGCTGCGGGTTCAACACCGGCTGCGGGTAGTACGTAGGACTTTCATCGCGCTCGTGACCTGACTCTTCGGGCCCCGCCGGGTCTCAGGCGTTACTCGCGGCTCCCGTGATGTGAGCGATCACGCGCCGGAACTCGTGGGTCGGCGAGAAGTCGACGTACTCTGAGTCCTCGAGGGCCTCGGGCGCGTGACCCGGGGCCCAGTAGAACGCCTCCCCGGCGGCGAAGTCCTGGTGGCCCTCGGTGGTGTGCATTCGCACCCGACCCTTGAGCATGTAGCCCCAGTGCGGGCAGGGGCACAGATCGTCTGGCAAGCCCTGGGTGGCGGGGCGCAGGTCCGCACCGGCGGGCAACCGAACGAACCCGACCATCATCCCGTCCTGGTCGAGCACACGAACCTCGACATCGCCGTCCGCAATCGCGACGGGCGCGTCCTGGCGTGGGATTGAGCGCATCGGATCCTCCTTTAGGTCGTGGATGAAGCGCAATCGCCGCCCCGTGGGTGGCGACGCGGAGGACGATCCCCAATCGGTGTTCCTGAAACGTTCCCTATGCGCGGGCCAGCTCGGCGCAGCGACGCGCGTCGAGCGGTTGTCCCCAAGCGCGAAAGCCGTCTGCGGCAGCGCGGAACCGCTGGCGTGCATCCGTCTGGCGGCCCTCGGCGTGCTGCACCCAGCCCCGTGCCTCCTCGACGGCGGCGTGCCACGCGGGCGGCAGCGCAACGATTTCGAGGGCTCGCTCGCAGTCCTGCGCGTAGCGATGCGCTCGTTCCAGATCGGCGGCGCGGGCAGCGGCGATGGTCGCCGGGACGATGAAGGCGATCCGGCATGTCGGGCATGTCTCCGCTGGCCCCTGAATGGCTGACTCGGCCTCGCACACGACATCCACGCCGCCGCCGGTCTCGGTGGCGGACTCCACCATCGCCCCGTAGATCCGATCGAGCGTGTGATGGCCGACCTCGGACTCACGCGCCATCAGAAGAGCGTCGGTCAGAAACGGGATCGCCTGCTGAGGTCGGCCGCGGCGGATCGCCACCTGGGCGCAGCCCAGGAGCGAGAGCGCCTCGCCGGCGACCGCACCGATTCGACCGTGCAACTTGGCGCCCGCCGCAAAGTCGCGCTCGGCCGCGTCGAGTTGACCGGCGAGGATCTCGGCCTCGCCGCGGACCGTGACGGCAAACGCGTGTCCGCGCGCGGCGCCGATGCGCTGCGCCTCGTCCGCGAGGCCGTCAGCAAAAGCGATGATCTCGTCGTTGGGGAGCCCTCCGTACAGCATCCGCTCGGTTACGCACAGCTGGCCGTCGAACAGGCGGGTCGCGAGCTCGGGCAGATGCTGGCTTTGGTGCAGGTACTCGCGCAGCCGCGCCGGCAGCTCGCCCTTGGCGTGCGCGGCGAGGGCCTGCGCCCAGGTGGCGTCAAGGATCGCGCCAGGATCGCCGAGCGATACCGCGAGCTCGTGCGCCTCCGCTGCCTTGGCAGCTGCCATCTCCGCGTCCGCGTACCGGCCGACCGCCGCCGCCGCGCTGAGCGTCAGGGCCTCCGCCAACCGGCCGGCCACGGACCGCGGCTTCACGCCGGCGAGCGTGCGAAGCGCGCTGTCGGGATCGCTCGCCTTCAGCTGAGCGAGCGCTTGGCGCGCGCGGAGCTCCTGTGCCTCGGGATCACCGACCGCCCCCGCGGCGGCGGCGTAGGCGTCGGGCGCGCGACCATCGCCGAGCGCATCCAAAATCTCGGCGCGGAGACGCAGCGCCTCCGGGTGCGTTGGCGCTTCGACCAGCAGCCGCTCGATCTGGCCCAGCGCGTCGGCAAACGCCCCTACGCCGATGGCGCGGGTTGTGGCGCGAAGCAGCCACTCGACGGCCTGGCCCGGACGCTCGCCCCTCAGCCAATGCTCGGCGACCAGCTCCGGGGGGGCGCTCGCTTCGGCGAGACGCTGCGCGGCTTCACGGTGCAGCCGCAGGCGTTGATGAGAGGGCAGCTCGTCGGAGAGCGCCTGGCGAACCAGCTCGTGTCGAAACCGGTAGCGAGCGCGGGACACCACCAGGATCCCAGTGTTCAGCGCGGCGTCCAGCAGCCCGAACGCCTCGTCCTCGGCCATGCCGGTGAGAGCCAAAACGCTCGCGAGGTCAAGCTCTTCGCCCGCGATGGCGAGCGCCGCGAGCGCATCGATCTCCAAGCTGCCCAGCCCTTGCAGCCTGCGAAGCACCGCCTGACGCACGGTACCCGGCAGGACATCGCCCAGGTTCACGGTCGCCGCGCGAGCTAGCTCGAGCGCGAAGAAGGGACTTCCCTCAGCCAACTCCACGATCCGCGCGACCTCCGCAGCGGGCGGCGGCACCGAAGCGGCGAGCCTGACGAGATCAGCGACGGCTCCCTCAGGGAGCGGCCCCAGCTCAACCGTCAGTGCTTGATCGCTGCCGGCAAGCTCGACGATCCCCTGAGGCAGCCTGGTTCGGATCCACTCCGACCGGCACACCAACGCAACGAGGACCGGACCCGCCCCGCCCGCAACGAGCAGGTGAAGCGCGTCTGCCGTTGCCTCATCGAGCAAGTGCGCGTCCTCAACCCGGAGCAGCGTGGGAGCGCCCGTTGCCGTCACCGCGAGCCCCCGCTGCACCGTGGCTACGACCTGGTGGCGCGTGAGCGCTCCCTCCAGGGCCGGTGCCGGCCCGGCTAGTGGCGTCAGCTCAGCCAAGATCGATCGGCTCCGAGGCGGTAGGGCCTCGAGCATCTCTCGCCCGCCGACGAGCAACTGCTCCACAATCGCGCCGAGCGGCGCGTACGGCTCTCCAGTACTCCCTGCCGCGACCGAGATGACCCGCCACCCATCGGAGCGCGCACGGTCGGCAAGCTCGCGGCAAAACGCCGACTTGCCGATCCCGGACGGACCACGAACCAGGAGCGCCGAAGTTCGACCACCAGCCACCGACTGCAGAACACCCCCCGCCTCGGCAAGCTCCATCTCCCGGCCGACGAACACCGGCTCACCCAGCTGCGCGCCCGCCGTGCAGCGCTCATACAGAGCATGCGTCTCGACATCAGGCTGCATCCTCAGCTCCCGAAGCATCGCCGTTCGCAACCGCTCGTACATACGAATCGCTGCGTGCCGTCGCCCGCCGTCGATCGCCGCCCGCATCAACTCGCGGCAGGCGGCCTCGTCTGTCGGCTCGAGGTCAACCAGCCGGTCCCACTGCCCGCTACGACGCAACAGCTCACACAGGAGAGCGTGAATCCGCCGCCGCGACTCCTGCGCCCACGTCTCATACGGCGAATCCGGCAAGAGCTCGCCCCGCACCCCTGCGGCCACGTCCGCGCACAGGGCAGGATCCGACTCGCGCAACGCACGCTCGGCATCGCGGAGGAACCGCGCCGCGTCGACAGCCACCTTCCATCCCGGGAACAGCTCGACCCTTTCCCCGCGAAGCACCAGAGCTCCCTGATCGCCCAACGCACGCCTGCCGTGGTGCGCGGCCTTGCGCAAATTCGCGGCACCGGCCGCCGCATCCAGGTGCGGCCATAACTGCTCGATCACCCGGTCGCGTGGGAGCCGATGGCCGTCGGCAAGAGCCAGGAGCGCCACCAACTCCCGCGCCCGCCGCGTCGGCCAGTCCCCCTCCGAAATCTCCCGCTCCCCGACGACCACGCGGAAAGGCCCTAACAGCTCGATACGCACCTCGCCAACCACGGCCCGCACACCACCATTCTGGCTGACGGCCGCGCGCGAGACGTCGCCGCTCCCACCCGGGTGCTGCCGCTCGATGAGCCGGCGGGTGATTACCTACGAGTCAACCAACGCGTAGGCTCCCGCACACCTCGCCCGGCTGGGTGCGGGCGCTTGATCCTGGGGAAGCGATCAGGAGGCCAAGGATGAGCGATGAAATCGGCGACATGAGTGAGCGGTCGAAGGACGGCGGCCTCACCCGGCGGGAGGTCATGGGTCGTGCTGCCGTCGGGGCTGGATTGCTGGGCCTGGGTACGGCGCCGGTGGCGCTAGCCAGCCGACCGCGGCGCCGGCGTGCCGAAGTCGTAGTGGTGGGCGCCGGTCTTTCGGGGCTGGCGGCCGCCCGCGCTCTGGCTGAGGCCGGCCGAGATGTCCTGGTGCTGGAGGCCCGCGGCCGAGTCGGCGGGCGGACGCTCAACCGCTCGATCGGGGGCGGCCACATCGTTGAGGTTGGCGGCGAGTTCGTGGGACCGACCCAGGACCGGATACTGGCGCTGGCGCAGGCCGTGGGGGTGGGGACGTTCTTCGTCTACAACCAGGGCTCGAATGTCGAGATCGTGCGGGGACAGCGCTCGCTGTACCCGGCGGCCACAGGGGTCCCCAACGACCCTCAGACCCAGGCGATCCTGATCAAGCTTCTGGCCAAGCTGGACGGCCTGGCCAAGGAGGTGGGGCCGCGAGCCCCATGGCGGGCGAAGCGAGCCACGCAGCTGGACAGGACAACCCTCGCCCAGGTGGTAAGGCCGTTCGTCGGCGCCCGGGTCCGCCCGGTGTTCGAGGCGGTAATCAACTCGATCTGGGGTGTGGACTCCAGCCACCTGTCCGCGCTGTACGCCGCCTCCTACATAGCCGCGGCTGGCAACGGGAGCAACCCAGGGAGCCTGCTTCGCCTGGTCTCGACCGCGGGCGGCGCCCAGGAACGGCGGTTCGTGGGCGGTTCACAGCTCGTCGCACAGAGGGTGGCCCAGAGTCTCGGACGGCGGGTCCTGCTCCACGCGCCCGTAAGCGGGCTGGTCCCGGTCCCCGGCGGCGTGCGCGTCCAAGTCGGACGGCTGGAATTCCACGCCAAGCACGTGATCGTCGCCGTTCCGCCGCCCCTGGCACTCAAGTTCACGGCCTCGCTGAGCCCCCGCCGCGCCCAGCTGCTGAACGGAACGCACATGGGGCACCTGATCAAATCGGAGGCCGTATATCCCAAGCCGTTCTGGCGCGCCGCGGGCCTGAGCGGACAAGGAGTCAACGACGAGGGCATCGCCTCGGTGCCATTCGACAACTCGCCACCCGACGGCAGCGTAGGAGTTCTCTTCGCGTTCACCGGCGGCAGCGCCGCCGCCCGCCTGGCGAGGCTGAGCCCCGCCCAGCGACGCAAGCAGGTCCTCCAGCGCTTCCGCCAGTACGTCGGCGACCAGGCGCTGTCGCCGCTGCAATTCATCGAGCACGACTGGCGCTCTGAGAAATGGACACGCGGTTGCCCGACCGGCATTCCACGGCCGGGCGTGCTGTCCAAGTACGGCGACACGCTGCGTGCCCCGATCGGCCGGGTCCACTTCGCGGGGACCGAAACCGCCGAGTACTGGCAGGGGTACATGGACGGCGCCGTGCGCGCCGGCGAGCGGGCAGCACGCGAGGTCCTGAGGGCATAGCCCCGCGGACAATGAGGACACAGCTCGCGTGGCGGGGTGACGGCTCTCCGCGGATGGAGGTGGCTCATGTGGAACGCCGGGCCGGGGGCCTCGCGGCCACCGGCACCCAGCTGGGCGCGATGTATGAGCTGCGCTACAGCCTCGAGGCCGACCGGCTTGCCCTCGATCTCCGCGGAAGCACGTCCATCGAGGTGGCCTTGGGCGACGCCGACTTCTTTGACCTCGGCTTCTCGCCGCTGTTCAACTCGCTTCCCGTGCTCCGCGACGGGCTTCTCGAGGCCGGCCCCGCCCGCTTCTACACCATGCGCTGGATCGACGTCCCCTCGCTGGAGGTCAGCGAGTCAGAGCAACGGTACGAGCCGCTCGGAAGTGGTCAGATCCGGTTCACGGCAGGTGACTTCGCCGCGACCATCAGGTTCGACGAGTCGGGGTACGTGCTCGAATACCCCGGGATCGCCGTCCGCGTATAGGACACGGCGACAGCAGGACGGTCGGCGGGGTCGGCCTCAACCCAGGTTTCGCCAGATCAGCTTTGAGACGCCCTGGGTCGTCTCGATGCCGTAGTGAAAGCCGAACAGCTCGCCGCTACCGACGGGATCGTTGGTCGTGAGGACGGTCAGCACGTAGTCGCGGCCATCGCCCTGCACCCAACCGGTGCTGTTCACCTGCCACGGGCATTTGGCGATTGGCTGCGTGCAGGTGGGAAGCGTCTTCCAACCGTTCTTGAGCGCGACCGTGATTCCGGGGACGGGATGGGCATAGTCGGGCCCCTGGCAGGAATCGCCCCACGGACCGCAGCTGATCCCAAAGCGTTGATCGGGCTGGACGCTCTCCATCAGATGCAGCCCGTAGGCCCGAGCGTCTTCTCCAAGGACGTCGTGCGGCCTCCCGTAAGCGAACATCTTCATCAGCCTCACCTGGTCGCCCGCGGTCGTCGTCGTGTTCCCCCAGCCGTAATAGGTCGGGGTCTCACAGCCGACCTCGGTGGACCTCAGGGGGATCAGAGCGTTGAACTTCGTCAGCGACTTGCAACCGCCTGGGAAGTAGAACAGTCCCGTGGCCGCGGCGTTGTCGCTGGCCTCGATCATTCGCTCCATCAGGTACTGGATCGAGAACGGAAGGTGCTGAGGAATGCTCGCTCCGCGCTGTTGGTAATAGCGAAGCCACATGCCCAGGATGTCCACCTTGACGATGCTGGCCGTGTACTGGACGTCGTCCCCGTCTGAGAGGTGATAGGTCTTGTGGTTCTTGCGGTCAAACAGCGCCACCTGGACGACGCCTTGCCGTCCACGAAGGTACGTGCAGATGCCCTTCAACGGCTTCGGCCGATGAGCCGTTGATCCCGAAGCACCGCAACTGATCTGAACCTCGCCGTTCTCTGTGGCAGCGGAAGCGTTCGCCGCGCCAGCCGCGCACAAGGCCACCGCCACTACGAGAGCACATACCACGCCCCTCGCTCGCATCATCTGACCCCCTTTGTTTAGGACCGCGACCCTACTGGAACGGCGTTCCAGCGGCGGCAACTCATGACGGCCTGGGGGCGGGGCTTGGCGCCGCCACTCGCTGAGAGATTTCGTGGCTGGGCCCGGACGATGCGCCATCCGGCGCTCCGAGGGGTGGGGATCGGCGATAGCTTCCCCCGCTGCCGACACGGCCACCTGCGATCCTGCCGCGCCATGCAGGCGTCCACCGAGGCGAGCGCGGTCCGCGAGATCTGCGAGCGAACGCTGCACCAGAATTGGAGGGATGGCACCCACCAAGGCGTCGGCTTCGGATACACCTGCCCCAGTCCCACGCACTATCCGTGGCAGTGGTATTGGGATTCCTGTTTCACGGCCATCGCGTGGAGGCGGTTCGACAAAGAACGATCGCATCGGGAACTCTCTTCTCTGCTCGCCGCCCAGCGCGAGGACGGCTTCATCGGTCACACCATCTTCTGGAATACGCCGCTGAACGGCGCCCGCCGGTTCACATACAACGTGACGTCGCAGAACTCTCCGATGACCTCGACCATCCAGCCGCCGGTGTTGGCGTGGGCCTGGCGGATCGCTTGCGGCGATCCACGGGAGGTTCCGGGAATCGTGCGCCACCACCAGTGGCTCGCGGACCATCGTGATCTCGACGGGGACGGGCTCATTTGGATCATCCAGCCCGACGAATCCGGGCTGGACGCATCGCCTCAGTTCGACGTGGTCTGGGGCAACCGGGCGCACGGCCTGCCGGGCTTTGTCCTGCTTGTGCACCGCAACAGGCACCTCGGATTCGATCTCGGCCGGATCGTCGAGGCCGGCGGACCGGTCTGCTGCGAGGTGATGACCAACGTCCTCCACAACCTCTCGCGGCTGGCGCTGGGGCTGCCCTCCCTGACGGAAACGATCATCGACCGGATGTACGACGAGGACTCCGCGCTTTTTTGGCCGTTGGTTCGGCCGGAGCCTCGACATCGGCCGGCCTTTACCTGGAGCGCGCTCGCCCCATTGGCGCTGCCCGACCTGCCCGAGGAAATCGGTCGCCACCTAGTCGAGCGACACCTGCTTGATCCCCGCTCCTTCTGGTTGCCAGTCGCCCCGCCGTCGGTATCCGCCGACGACCCCAGCTTCTCGCTCGACGACACGGTCCTTCCGGGCGTCAGGCGCTACTGGCGCGGCCCGACATGGATCAACGCCGCCTGGCTTCTATGGCTGGGCTTGGTGCGCCTGGGGTACGACGCCGAGGCCGCGGAGCTGGCGGGCCGCGTCGGTGCCGCTGTCCAACGCGAGGGACTGCGCGAGTACTACCACTCGTACTCGGGGCGGGGAATGGGCGCCGTCGACTTCGGGTGGTCATCGCTGGCGCTCGAGTTGCTGGACCCCGGCGAGGTCGCAGCTCGGAGCTATCTCTAGGCGCTCACTGGAAGCTCATCCGCCCGCTCGGGCGTACTCCCTCGCCAGCGCCGCATAGCGGTCCATCGTCGGCTCGACCTCCTCTGCCACCGAGGGAACCCAGAACACGCCCCGATGGACCCCAGCGCGCTCCAGGCGCTCGATGCGGGTTGGGTCTCGCATGAGCCCCATTACCGTTACCGGCACCACTGGTCTGCCCGCATCCTGGGCCGCGCTTGCCAAGGCGCCGACTCGCCCGATGAGCTCCTCGTCCTTGACCCGGTTTGGCATCCACTCGTCGCCGTAGGCCAGCACGCGCTCGTGGACCCGAGGCCCATTGCCGCCCACCAGGATGGGCGGGTGCGGCCGTTGGACGGGCTTCGGCCAGGACCAGATCCGATCGAACTTCACGTGCCTGCCCGCGTAGGTCGCCTCGTCGGTTGTCCAAATCTCCTTCATGGCCTCGATCCGCTCGCGCATCACGCCGAACCGCCGCCGGGCGTCGGTGCCGTGGTTCTGCATCTCCTCGACATTCCAGCCGGCTCCCACGCCGAACAGAAACCGTCCGCCGGACAGGCGATCAACGGAGGCGACCTCCTTGGCGGTGATGATCGGGTCGCGCTCGACGACCAGACAGATGCCGGTCGCGATCCGCAGCCCGGTCGTGGAGCTCGCGGCCGCGGTCAGCGCGACGAACGGGTCGTAGGTTCGGCTGTACATCGCAGGAAGCTCGCCGCCGAGGGGATACGGCGTGTCGCGCGCCGCCGGGATGTGGGTGTGCTCGGGGAAGAACAGGGATTCGAAGCCGCGCTCTTCAGTCATCCGCGCGAGCTCGTCTGGACCGGGGACGTCCTCCGTCGGGAAGATCGCGAGACCGAAGTTCACAGGCCGGGACCGTACTGAAGGAGGAGAGTCCGAGTGAGCGGCGCCCGCTAACGTAGAAAGGGATGGAGAGCGATTCGAAGATCGAAATGACCGACGAGCAGTGGCGTGAGCGGCTCACGCCCGACCAGTACCGGGTCCTTCGCCGCCAGGCGACCGAACCGCCCTTCACCGGCGAATACGTTCACGCCAAGGAGGACGGGACGTACCGCTGCGCCGGCTGCGGAGCGGTTCTGTTCACGTCGCAGACCAAGTTCGACTCGGGCACCGGCTGGCCGAGCTTCTACGAGCCGGCCGTGGCCGAGAACATCGAGCTGCGCGAGGACCGGAGCCTGTTCATGAGGCGGACCGAGGTCGTCTGCCGCCGCTGCGGAGGCCATCTGGGTCACGTGTTCGACGATGGCCCGGCGCCCACCGGATTGCGGTACTGCATCAATTCCTGCGCGCTCGAGCTGCAGCCTGAGGAGGGTTGAGGCGGCCTAAGCCGCAACCCACCCGCGCCTAGCGGCGCTCAGTTCACTTGTCGATCTCGCGGCGCAGGCGTCGCCTCATGTACTCAACGGTGCCGATCAGCATCACCCCGAGCACAACTGCGCCTGCGATGCCCACCTTCTCCAGCACTCCGGTCGCCGCCTTACCTCCGTAGTAGCCCACGAGGCCGAACGTGATCCCCCAGGTCAGGCCGCCGAGTGCATTCCAGAAGAAGAAGAGCCTCATCGGCATCCGGTTGATTCCAGCCAGCCATGCCGCGGCAAAGCGCACCAGCGCGATCCATCGAGCCAGGAAGACTGCTTTTGGCCCATGCCGCTCGAAGAACCGGTCACCAGCCTCGATCACTTGCAGGCGGTGCCGATGGAATGGTCCCGCGGCCTCGAGTACCTGGCGGCCGATCCTGCGGCCTAGGAGGTAGCCGAGGTTGTCCCCGATGATCGCTGAGGCCACTCCGATCGTGATGACGAGCCAGATGTGGAGCTTTCCCTGGCTGGCGAGCACCGCAGCGGCCACCAGCGCCGTCTCCCCTGGCGACGGGATCCCCATCGACTCCAGACCGATGATCGCCGGCAGCAG
>DAIPIC010000113.1:0-10282 GCA_036771025.1 Solirubrobacteraceae bacterium | reverse complement strand
GCGCGCACTTGACGTGCTGGCGGCCGGGCTGGAGCCCGAGCTCGTTCATCACGTGTAGGACACGGCGGTGGACCGGCTTCAGCCCGTCGCGGACGTCCGGCAGCGCCCGCGAGACGATGACGGACATGGCGTAGTCGAGATACGCCGAGCGCATCTCATCTTCGAGCGGGCGCGGCTCGATATTGCCGCCGGAGATGGTGTCTACTGCCGACAAGGGCTACACGTCCAGGTTGGCGACCAGCCGCGCGTTCTCCTCGATGAATGCCCGACGGGGCTCGACTTGGTCGCCCATCAACATCGAGAACACGAGATCGGCGGAGGCCGCGTCTTCCATCGTCACCCGCACGAGCGTCCGGGTCTCGGGATCCATGGTGGTTTCCCGCAGCTCCTCGGCGTCCATCTCGCCCAGGCCCTTGAAGCGGTAGTACTGGATGCCGCGCTGCGCCACCGCCAAAATGCCCGTGCGCAGCTCCGCGAACGTGGGGGCGTCGCTTGAGGCCTCGCCCAGCTGGACGTGGAACGGAGGCGTGCCCGTCAGCTCGGCCAGCTCATGGTGCACCGCGGTGAGACGGTGGTACTCGTTCGCGTCGAGCGCCGCGCGACGCACGTGGTGGGTGGTCGCCAGCCCCGTCTTGGTCTCAATCGTGCGGATCACGACCTCGTCGGGCGTCTCGGCCACGAGCTCGGTCGTGTGGGTGTCGCCGTTCTTGCCGTTCTTGGCGACATGGCGCAGGAGCGCGTCGGCATCGGTGATCTGCTCGTCGAGCAGCCGGGCCTGCTGGAGGAACGCGACTACGCCGTGGCCGTGTGCCGCCCGTAGCGCAGAGGCCCAACCCTCGTACTGCTTGAGGAGCTTCGAGAATCGCTTCCAGCGCGCTTCGGTGAGCTTGAAGGGCTTGTTGTAGCGATCGAAGACTTGGATCTTCTCGAACTTGTCGCCGAGCAGGATGTCCTCGAGCTCGGACTCCCGCTCCAGATAACGATGCTTGCCGCCGCGTGTCAGCCGGTAAAGCGGCGGCTTGGCGATGTACACGTAGCCGGCCTCGATCAGGGGCTGCATCTCGCGGAACAGGAGCGTCAGCGCCAGGGTGCGGATGTGGGCGCCGTCGACGTCCGCGTCGGTGAGCAGCACCACCTTGTGGTACCGAGCCTTGTCGAGGTCGAACTCGTCGCGCACGCCCGTCCCGACCGCCGTGATGAGGGCCTGAATCTCCTGGTTCTGGAGGACCTTGTCGATCCGGCTCTTCTCGACGTTCAAGATCTTGCCGCGCAGCGGCAGGATGGCCTGGGTATTGCGGTCCCGGGCGCTGACCGCAGAGCCGCCGGCGGAGTCACCCTCCACCACGAACAGCTCGGCGAGCGCCGGATCCTTGACCGAGCAGTCGGCGAGCTTGCCCGGCAGGGTCGAGTTCTCGAGCGCAGACTTGCGCCTCGTTAGATCGCGCGCCTTGCGGGCCGCCGCCCGAGCCTGGGCGGCCTGCACCGCCTTGCGGATAACCGCCCGGGCATCCTGCGGGTTCTCCTCCAGAAACTCCGCCAGCCGAGCGTTGACGATCGAGTGCACAAAGCCCTGCATGCCGGGGTTGCCGAGCTTGGTCTTCGTCTGGCCCTCGAACTGGGGATCGGCGAGCTTCGCCGAGATCACCGCGGTCAACCCCTCGCGCACGTCCTCCCCGGTCAGGTTCTCGTCCTTCTCCTTGAGCTCGCCCTTGTCTCGTGCGTACTTGTTGAGCGCGCTGGTGAGCGCCGAGCGAAAGCCGCTCAGGTGCGAACCGCCCTCGTGGGTGTTGATGTTGTTGGCGAACGAGAACACGGACTCCTGATAGGAGGAGTTCCACTGCATGGCGACCTCGACCGCGCCCTCCTCGCTCTCGCCCTCGAAAGCGATGACCTTGCGCTGGATCGGCTCCTTGTTCTCGTTCAGGTAGGACACAAAGTCGACGATCCCGCCCTCGTAGCGGAACTCGGCCTGGTGGCCCTCGCCGCGCTCATCGACGATCGCGATTCGCAGTCCCTTCGTCAGGAAGGCGGTTTCGCGCATGCGTTCCTCGATCGTCGTGAAGTCGAACTCCAGCGTCTCGAAGATGTCCGCGTCGGGGAGGAACGTGACCGTGGTGCCGGTCTCCTTGGTCTTGGCTCCCTTCTTCAGGTCGGCTAGGGGCTTGCCGCGCTCGTAGGACTGCGTCCAGGTGTAACCGTCGCGCTTGACCTCCACCGTCAGGCTCTCCGAGAGGGCGTTGACCACCGAGACGCCGACCCCATGCAGCCCGCCGGAGACCTTGTAGCCGCCGCCGTCGCCGAACTTCCCACCGGCGTGCAGGACCGTCAGCACGACCTCCACCGCCGGGCGCTTCTCCTTATCCATGACGGCCACCGGAATCCCGCGGCCGTCGTCGGTCACGGTGACGGAGTCATCGGGATGGATCGTGATCTCGACGTTGTCGCAGTTCCCCGCGAGCGCCTCGTCGACCGAGTTGTCAACAACCTCATAGACCAGGTGGTGCAGCCCGCGCGGTCCGGTCGAGCCGATGTACATCCCAGGGCGCCGGCGAACGGCCTCGAGCCCCTCCAGAACGGTGATGTCCTGGGCGTCATAGCTGCTCTTTTTCTTGCCGCGGCGCGCAGCGCCGTTACCGTCTGCCAACGATCCTCCGATCACATCGAGACGCCCCGGTACCGCGCATCAAACGGCGCGCCGGGGCGTCGGAAGCTGGTAGACAAAATAATAGCACAGCGCGACCCCGGAACCGGCCCCCAGAAGCCCTCATTTTGCCTGCAAAATGGCACAAACTCGGCACAGTTAGGGAACGGTTTCGGCGCAATTAGCAACTCCGTCAAGCGCCGTGGGCGAGCGGGCGCGCCGAGGCCCCGGCGAGACCACGAGCAGGGGCATTTCTCCGCCGCTCACGTGGGTGTCGTCACGCACCTGATTCGCGTGATTTGGGCACGCTCGCTCGACCCGGCGAGGGCCCGGTTCAGACGCTCCATGATCGAGGGAGCCATGAGGTCGAGCTCCTGTGCCCAGACGGACGCCGAACAGGCCACCGTCAGCACTCCGCCTCGTTCGGAGATGGGCCGCGCCTGCTCGGCGATCGCATCTCCGACGGACGCCCGCCAGGCGGCCTGAGCCTCGGCCAACACCGTCTCCGGCGCCAGCTCGGACTGCATCTCTTCGAGCGCAAGCACAACTGGGCGCGGGCTACGCCGGAAATGGGTCATGCCGCCACCGCTGCCTGGAGCACCCGCCCGTCCGAGACCGCAATCCGGGTGACATCGGGCGAGGAGGCGGCGGGTACGTGCTCGAGGTCGGTGGTCGTGATCACCGACTGTCCTTCGGCCGAGCGCAACCACTCAACGAGCGCGATGCGGCGCTCAGTGTCGAGCTCGCTCATCACATCATCGAGCAACAGCAACGGGACGACTCCTCGCTGCTCCTCCACCGCCTCTCGCTCCGCCAGCAACAGCGACAGCAGCGCCAAGCGTTGCTGCCCCTGGGAGCCATACGTGCGGATCTCGCGGCCAGCTCGCTTGAGCGCCAGCTCGTCGCGGTGCGGCCCGTGCGAAGTAAAGCCCCGCTCGAGGTCGACCTCAGTGCGGTCGGCCACCTCCGCCGCCAGCTCCTCGGGCCGCTCGGCGCGCGACCGGGGACGGTAGGACAGCTCGCAGTCCGTGCCCAGCCCGAGCGCCTCGCCGAGCGCGTGGAACCGGTCGGCGACGACGGCCACCGCCTCCGACCGGTCGGCCATCAACTCCAGGCCGTGGCGGGCGAGCTGGGCGTCCCAGCTGGCCAGTGAGCCACGCGACGCCGAGCCCGCCCGGATCCGAGCGATCAACGCGTTCCGCTGTGCCAGGGTCTGTGAGTACGCCCGGCGGGTGGCCACCCGAGAAGGCCACAGGGCCGCCACCAGCTGATCCAGATGGGCACGGCGTACCGCCGGCGGGCCTTTTACGAGCTCCAACCGGTCGGGAAGGAAGACACTGACCAGCGGCCTTGCCGGCGCTTCAAGTAGACGTTCTACGGGAGCGCCGTCGACCCGCATCCTCTTCGGCTCTCCGGGCGTGAATCCAACGGACAGCTCGTGCGGGCCGTCCTCGCCCACGACCTCGACTACCACCCTGGCCGCGTCGGAGCCAAACCGCAGCACCTCGCGCTCGTTGGCCGTTCGGCACGACCGGCCAGTGGACCCGAAGTAGATCGCCTCCAGCAGGTTGGTCTTCCCGGCCCCGTTGGGCCCGGATACCACGCTCAGGCGGGCACCGAGGACTACCCGCACGCTTTCGTAGCCCCGGAAGGCGCGCACCGTGCAGGCGACTACGCGCGTCACGGCTCCTGCGCGCGCTCCCCGCCCATCTGCAGTCGCGGGGCTTCGCGGCCCATCACACGTTCAGCCGGATGGGCATGATCAAGTACTGAAAGCCGCTTCCGTCCGCGGCCTCGATCAGCCCGGGCCGGAGGGGACTGATCAGCTTCAGGAGCACGTCTCCCTCCTCAATTGCCTCAAGACCATCGCGCAGAAATTCGGGGTTGAAGCCGATCTCCAGCGGCTCGCCCTCAAAAGCCACCGGAAGCGCCTCGCGCGCCTCTCCGACATCAGGCGTCTGAGCGGAGACGGTGAGCTCCCCCGGCGCGAAGGCGAGCCTCAGCGGGGCGTTCTTCTGAGCCAGGAGGCTGATCCTCCGCACGACCTCCGTGAGCTCGGCCGAGGCCACGCGCAGCTCGTGCTCGAAGCTCTCCGGCAACAGCTGCCGGTAGTTCGGGAACTGGCCCTCGATCAGCCTGGACGAGAGGACCGTGCGGCCCAGGACGAAGACGATCTGGTTCCGCTGCACCGCGACCTGTACGTCCTCGTCCCCGGCGTGAACCGCCACGCGCGCGAGCTCTTGCAGCGCGCGGGCGGGAACATTGACCTCGAACGATCTCGAGAGCGGCTCGTCGAGCGCCGTCTGCTTGACGCTCAGCCGGTATGAGTCCGTCGCCACCATCGACAGCTCTCGCTCGGAGGCCGACACGAGAATCCCGGTGAGGACCGGCCGCGTTTCATCGCGCGACGCCGAGCCGGCAACCTTCAGCGCGGTTGCCACGAACGCTTCTGCGGGAACCAAGACGCTGGCATCGGCGTCGGGCTCCGGAAAGGGAGGAAAGTCGTCGGCGCGGAGGGTGCGGATGTCAAACGTGGCGCTACCGGAGACCAGCTCGACGTCTTGCTGAGCCGGTCGCAGCTCCAAGGACACCTGTTGCGCCGGCAGCGACCGAACCACGTCGAGGAGCAGGCGGGCGGGCAAGACCACAACTCCCTCCCGCGCGACCTCGGCGGCCAAAGGGACACGTAGCCCGACGTCCATATCGGTGGCCCTTAGTTCGCAGCCGTCGGCAGCGGCCGCTATCTGCACCCCCGACAGAGCTTGGATTGCGCTACGTGTCGAGGCCACCCGGCCGACCGTCTGGAGTTGCTCTAGGAGCGCGTCTCGATCGACTGACAGCTTCACCGTGAATACCTCAAGAAAGAGCTAGGAGTCATAGGGGGAAGAACTTCTGTTGACAGGCCTGGCTTTGCTCGCAAAGAGCACCGAGATTGCTGCCCAGGCCAAACGCCAAGTCTGTCAATAGCTTCGGTCGGCTTGTTGAGAAGAGAGCGCATCTGTGAGCTCGCGCAGATCGGCCGCCACATTGGCGTCAGCAAGAAGGCGGCTTCCGACCCGCTTGCAGGCGTGGACAACGGTTGCGTGGTTGCGTCCGCCGAATCCTTGACCTATGGCTTGAAGGGGGAGATCCGTCAGCTCGCGCGTGAGGTGGATCGCGACCTGGCGGGCCCACGCGACTCCGGCACGGCGGTTGGATGACATGAGGTCGTCAAGGGAGACCTCGTAGTAAGAGGCCACGGCGCGCTGAATGGCATCGACCGACAGCGATCCGCGGTCGGGGGCCGGACAGATTCCATCGAGCACGTGCGTTGTCATGTCGCTATCGATCGGATGCCCGGTGAGGGAGTGGTAGGCGACGACGCGGATGAGCGCACCCTCGAGGGCTCGCACATTGCTCTTGATGCGCTGGGCGATGAGCTCCAGCACATGCGGCTCGTCGATCGTTATGTGATCCAGCGCGGCGCGCTTTCGAAGGATCGTGACGCGGGTCGAGAAGTCTGGCGGGGCGATGTTGGCCACGAGCCCGGCCTCGAAGCGCTCGCGGAGGCGCTCCTCGACCGTGATCAGTTGATGGGGCAGCCGGTCGCAGGTCAGCACCAGTTGCCTTCCCGTCTCGTAGAGGGCGTTGAAGGTGTGGAAGAACTCCTCCTCGGTCTTCGCCTTGCTGGCGAGAAACTGGACGTCGTCGATGAGCAGGATGTCGGCGTCCCGGTAGGCCTGTTTGAAGTGGTTCAGGGAGCGTGAGCCGAGCGCCGAGAGAAAGTGGTTGGTGAAGGTCTCCGCGGTCGTGTAGCGGACGACTGCGCCGGCGCCGAAGTCGCGCACGTAGTTGCCGATGGCGTGGAGAAGGTGCGTCTTACCGAGCCCAGGCGGAGCATGGAGGAAGAGTGGGTTGTAGGCCTGGCCCGGCAGCTCGGCCACGGCCAGGGAAGCGGCGTGAGCGAGACGGTTGCCTTCCCCGATGACGAACTGGTTGAAGCTATAGCGCGGGTTGAACGGGGGCGGCTCCCGGAACGGCGGTTCCTGAACTCGCGCCCGGCCGGAGTCGAGAGGCGCAAACTCGACGCGTGCCGCTTCTCCGAGCGCGGCCCTGGCGGACCGCTGAATGACGTGGTTGAAGCGCCTCGAGATCCAGGGCCCGATGTCAGGCGGGATCCGTAGGGAAAGCACCCGTCCATCCCACGCTTGCGCCTCCAGCGGGGCGAGCCACATCTCGTAGGTCGATTCTCCGACAACCTTCCTGAGCTCGGCGCGGACCTTGCGCCAGGCAGGCGTCAGCTCGGGATGCGCGGGTAGCTCCAATCGACTCCTGTTCGGGGAGCGGCACGGCGATTGATGAAGAGGCCGGGCGAACCCTGCCCGAGGCGCGCGAATATACCAACGGGAGGTGAGCCCGGAGGGAGGCGTTGACGCAAAGCGCGAGAAAAATGGGGACAGGGTTTTGTGGCCGCCACGGCGCCTCAGGATGCCCGCTCATGATCGGCGGACACAGACGCCGGGGGCCCCTCTCTTGAGCAGGATGGCGCTGCGTATACTGGATTGCTCCCAGCCGGCCGGCTCCTCTAGCGATGAAGCGCACCTACCAGCCGAAGAAACGCAAGCGCGCGCGGACACACGGGTTTCGTGCGCGGATGCGCACGCGCGGGGGACGACTCGCGCTCAAGCGCCGGCGCGCGAAGGGCCGTAAGCGGCTGACGGTGTGATGCGGGGCTCGCTCGGCTCGCGGCGACAGTCCCGCCGGGCGAGGCTGTCGCGCAGCGCGGACTTCGACCGGGTCTTCCGGCAGGGCCGGGCGCATGCCGGCCGCGAATTGGTGCTGCACGTCTTCCCCCGTGGCGAGAACGGCGATGCGCCCCGCCTGGGGCTGTCCGTCTCGCGAAAGGTCGGCGGCGCCGTCGAGCGGAATCGCGTCAAACGCCTGCTGCGCGAGGCATTCGCCGCGGAGTCCTCAAAACTTCCACCGGGTACAGACGCAGTGATCGTGGCCCGGCACGACGCTTGGCCTCTAGCTGAGCGTGAGGGTCTTGCGGGTGTCCGTGAACGGGTGGCGGAGCTGATCGACAAGGCGGCCGGATGAGAGTCGCCCGGGCCGTCGCCATCCTGCCCATAAGGCTCTACCAGCTTCTGATCTCACCGTTGCTTGGTCAGCGGTGCAAGTACTACCCCTCCTGCTCCGAGTACGCCGCGCAGGCGATTCGTAGATTCGGGATACTGCGTGGGCTCGTTCTGGCCGGCTGGCGGCTTTTGCGTTGTAACCCCTGGAGTCGCGGAGGGCTTGATCCAGTCGAAAATCAGCGGCTGTTCAAGCCAAGGGCCGCGGCCAAACGGAAGCCCGAGCCGCGAAGCGCATGACCCATCTGCTCGTCACTGCAACGATCTTCCAACCGCTTGTGGACGTCTTCGAGGCGGTCCTCAAGTTCTTCCACAACAACCTCGGGACCTCCTGGGGCTGGTCGATCGTCCTCCTGACCGTGGTCGTCCGAGCGATCCTGCTGCCGCTCACCGTCAAGCAGTTCCACTCGATGCAGAAGCTCCAGCGGCTGACGCCGGAGCTGAAGCGGATCCAGGCGAAGTACAAGGAAGACAAACAGCGCCAGCAGCAGGAGCTGATGAAGCTCTATCAGGAGCACGGCGTAAACCCCTTTGGCTCGTGCCTACCCCTCGTGGCGCAGCTGCCTGTGTTCATCGGGCTCTACTACATGCTGCGGACGAGCCTGCGGGGAGATATCTGCCCGCAGATCCAGCCGCATCACTTCGTCCACGGGCACTGGGTCGTCAACACCGCCCATACCATCCCGTGCGGCTCGCATGGCGCGAGCTTCCTGTTCATCCACGACCTGACCAACAAGGCGACGGGAGCCGTGCTGGTCGTGTTGCTGCTGCTCTACGTGGGCACCCAGCTCGCGTCGTCGCTGATGATGTCGACGCCGCAGATGGACAAGAACCAGCGGCGGTTGATGCTCGTCCTGCCACTGGTGTTCGTATTCATCGTCATCGGATTCCCGGCGGGTGTCCTGGTCTACTGGATTACGACGAACCTGTGGACGATGGGCCAGCAGTACTTCATCCGTCGCCGCCTGGGGCCCATGACCCCCGTCACGGCGACGGCCGACGGCGACGCGGCCGCGGCGAAGGGAGCGCCCGCCAAAGCCGAACCCAGCGCCGCCCCGAACGGCGCCTCGACGGGAGGCGGGTTCGGTGGCCTTTTACGGGGGCTGACCAAGAGCGAGGAGCAGCGAGAGCCGGTGGGTGCCACCCAGCCTCGCCGTTCACGGACGTCGGCTCCGCCTCCGCCCCCGCGGAAGAAGAAGAAGCGTTCCGGCCGTCGGAGGTAGCGTGAGCGCGACGGGAGGTGGGGAGGTTTCGCAGTTCGGCGATGCGGCCGGCGACGGGACCAGCGAGGCATCGGCGCGCGTAAGGGAGCTGCTGGAGCGGGTCGCCCGGGCCGCGGGCGTCCCGGCTCGGGTCAACGTACGCGAGAACGACGAGCGCATCTGGGGTGAGTTCGCGGGCGAGGACCTGGGGATCCTGATCGGACACCACGGCCAGACGATTGACGCGATTCAGCATCTGGCCTACCGCATCGCGTTTCGCGGTGCGGGCGCTCGCAAGGCAGTTGTCGTCGATGCCGCCGGCTACCGTGAGCGCCGGGCGGTGGCGCTTCGGGCGGCCGCCGACCAGGCGGCCGAGGCCGCCGTCCACGACGGCCGGCCGGTGCCGCTCGAGGCGATGAGCGCGATCGAACGCAAGCTCGTTCACGAGCATTTGCGCACGCGCCGCGACGTCGAGACGTACAGCGAAGGCGAGGAGCCCGACCGCCGGCTGGTCGTCGCTCCTCTCGTCTGAGGGCCTGTAACGCACGATGAGGCTAGGCCGCGGGCGCGGGGGTCGGCCCGACGGCGGTCGCGCGAAGCGAGCTCCTGCCGTCGGGGTGGTCTCGTCGCCCGCGCGGCCGTTTCACGTTTTTCCTGACGGTGAAACAGATCCGGCACGTGCGCTAGAACACACGGCGTGTCCGTGCTGAGCGACTTCGACCGCGGCGTGATCGTCGGGTTGCTGGTCGGGGAGGGGTCGTTCGGCGGCGACGGCAAGCAGCCCCAGGTGACCCTCCGAATGCACGTCCGCCACGAGGCGCTCTTCCGCTGGCTCGTAGAGCGCCTGCCCGAGACCCGGCTGTACGGGCCCTACACGCACGGGGGGCGGTCCTACTACCAGTGGATGGCGCGCGGGCGGGCGCTGGTCAGGGATCTGCTGCCGATCCTCGAGGGCGACCTGGACGACGCCCTCGATAGCCACGCCTCCGCCCGCTTTCAGGCGATGCTGGAGCGCTACGCCGGCTTTATCGAACGCGAGCGGGGGCGAGAACCACTCGAATGACCGATACAGCCCGGGTCGGGATCGCCGAGCTCGCGCGCCGGTACTCATTGGCCGAGGGAGCCGAGTCGGCCCTCCTTGCGCTCTTCGAGCTGGTGACGCGCGATGCCGCCGCGGCGACCGCCATTCGCGCGGATGAGGCGGTGATCGACGACCATTTCGCCGACTCGTTGGTCGCGCTCGAGCTCGAGGAGGTGCGGAGCGCTTCGACGATCGCCGATCTGGGCTCCGGTGCCGGGTTTCCGGGGCTGCCCTTGGCGATCGC
>DAIPIC010000112.1:0-10366 GCA_036771025.1 Solirubrobacteraceae bacterium | reverse complement strand
ACGACACCGCCAGGAACGCGAAGCAGAACAGCGGCATCCGGTTGAACGACATCCCGGGCGCCCGCAGCTTGAAGATCGTGACGATGATGTTGATCGACGTCATCGTCGAGGCGATCCCGTTGAAGATCAGCCCATAGCCGTAGAAGTCGATGTTGTTGCCCGGGTCATAGGTCTTCTCGGCCAGCGGGACGTAGTCGAACCAGCCGGCATTCGGGGCGTGCCCCGTCGCCATCCCGATGTAGATGAAGACGGCCGAGCCGAGAAACAGCCAGTACGAGACGGCGTTCATCCTTGGGAACGCCATGTCACGCGCCCCGATCATCAGCGGCACCAGGTAGTTCCCGAATGCCCCCGTCGTCATCGGGATCACGAACAGGAAGATCATCGTGACCCCGTGCATCGTGAACAGCTCGTTGTAGGTCTCCGGCGAGACCACGTGGCTGTTCGGGGAGAACAGCTGCGTGCGGATCGTCAGCGCCTCCGCACCACCTGCGCCGAACAGCAGCAGCGAGGTGAAGAAGTACATGATCCCGATCCGCTTGTGATCGGTGGTGGTGATCCAGCCGAGCAGCCCCTTGCGCTCGGTCCACAGCCGCTCGAGGTGCTCGATGCGTGGCTCGGCGGTGGGAGTGATCGTCGTGGCCATCAGTGCAGCGACTCGAGGTAGGCGACGATCTGGCGCGCGTCGGCGTGCGACAGGCCGAGGTCGGGCATCCGGTCACCGGGCTTGATCGACTGGGGGTTCACAATCCACTGCTCGAGCGCCGCGGGGGTGTTCGGGATCGTGCCGGCGGCAAGCGTTGAGCGGGTGGCGAGGTGGGTGAGGTCTGGGCCGACGGTCCCGTAGGAGGCGGCGGTCCCGCGGATCATGTGACAGCTCGCGCACTGGTCGGTCATGAACAGGTGCTCGCCAGTGCTCGCGCCACCTGAGGGGGCGGATGCCCCCGCGCTCATGTCACTCAGCCACGTCTGGAAGGCGGACCGAGGCTCGGCGACGACGTACAGCGCCATGTTCGCGTGCTGAAGGCCGCAGAACTCGGCGCATTGTCCGCGGTATGAGCCGGTCCGGTTCGCGTACAGCAGCACCCGGTTCCGCCGGCCGGGGACCTCGTCGATCTTGCGCGCGAGCTGGGGCACCCAGAAGCTGTGGATCACGTCCGCAGTTGTGAGGACCACGTTCACACGCGTGTTGACGGGGATGTGAATCTCGTTGGCGGTGATCGCATCACTCCCCGGATAGCGGATCTCCCACCACCACTGATGCCCGATCACGTCGACCGTCATCGTGGTGGTCTTGGGGTTCGGCGGGGCGGTCTGCTTGAGCAGGTAGATGTCAGCGACCCCGAACAGCGATACCAGCACGATCAGTGGGATGCCGATTCCGAACACCAGCACGAGCGTCTGCGGGATCACCTCGCGGGTACCGAAGAACGGCAGCCCGGGGGTTTCCCGGCGGATCCACGCCAGCGCGAGCATGCCGAGCGCCCCTAGGAAGACCACGCCCGCGATTCCGAGCATCCACCACCACAGCACCTGGATGCTGTGGGTCTGGGGACTCCGCGGCGAGACGATCGACTGCCGTCCGCACCCGGCCAACAGTAGGCAGCAGCCCAGCAGACCGACCCGGATCCGTTTGGCTGCGCGCGCCCCTCGCCGGCGGCGGCGGCGGCGATCGCGGGAGTGGGACGTCACCAAATCCGTAGCGGGTGAGGGAGGGAGGAGGGGCGGAACTCGGCGCCTTGCCTACCCATCGCCGCCGCGGGACCAAACCGCCTGGTCTTTGCTCTTACCCCGACGAGGTACGGTGCTCGTATGGGATCCGCGGGCCAGCGTCATCGAGTGGTCGTCGTCGGCGGCGGCTTCGGCGGGCTCACCGCGGTCAAGGCGCTTGCGCGAGCCGATGTGGACGTCACGTTGATCGACCGCCACAACTACCACCTGTTCCAGCCCCTGAGCTATCAGGTCGCGACCGGGGCGCTGGCGGCCGGCGACATCGCGATGCCG
Source organism: Solirubrobacteraceae bacterium (assembly GCA_036771025.1). Classification (GTDB taxonomy): domain Bacteria; phylum Actinomycetota; class Thermoleophilia; order Solirubrobacterales; family Solirubrobacteraceae; genus Palsa-465. The sequence goes on along the minus strand of DAIPIC010000112.1, from coordinate 8,362 downwards.
CTGCGCCACATCTTCCGCCGACTGGAGCACGTCACCGTGCTGATGGGAACCGTCAGCGGCTTCGCGCTCGATCAACGCGAGGTCGTGGTGCGCTCCGCCGTGCCGGCCGGGACGTTCAGGGTGCCCTATGACAGCCTGATCGTCGCCGGTGGCTCGGCGTACTCGTACTTCGGGCACGAGGAGTGGTCGAAGATCGCGCTCGAGGTCAAGTCACTGGATTCGGCACTCGAGGTACGGGGCCGGATCCTCCACGCGTTCGAGGCGGCCGAGCTCGATCCGCACGAGCAGGAAAGTTGGCTGACGTTCCTGGTGGTGGGGGCAGGCCCGACCGGAGTCGAGATGGCCGGACAGATCGCGGAGCTCGCACGCGACACGCTTCCCGGCGAGTTCCGGCGGATCGACCCTCGCCGCGGCCGGGTCCTGCTGGTCGAGACGGGCGAGAAGGTCCTGAGCGCATTCCCGGATCCCCTGCCACAGCGGGCGGAGCGCTCGCTCGAGCGGCTCGGGGTGACGCTGATGCTTGGGCACACCGTGGTGGATGTGGCCGATGGCTCGGTGGAGCTCGAGGCAGGAGACGGGGCGAAATCGCGGATCGCGACCAATACGGTGATCTGGGCGGCCGGCGTCACCGCCTCCGGGCTGGCGCGGAGCCTCGGCGAGGCCTCCGGCGCCGAAATCGATCGAGCCGGGCGCGTGACGGTCAGGCCGGATCTGACACTGCCGTCACATCCGGAGGTGTTCGCGATCGGGGACATGGTCCGAATCATCGATCACCGGAGCGGGCAGCCGCTTGTCCTGCCGGGCATCGCCCCGGTTGCGATGCAGCAGGGCCGCTATGCGGGCCGCGTCATCGCCGGGAGGGTGGCGGGGGGTCCGGCGCGCCCGCCTTTTCACTACCGAGACAAGGGCATGCTCGCGACGATCGGGCGAGCCCGGGCGGTCGCCGACGTTCCGGGGCTCCGGTTCAGCGGATTCATCGCCTGGCTCACGTGGCTGCTGGTGCACATCTTCTATTTGATCGGGTTCGAGAACCGGGCGGTCGTGCTGCTGCGCTGGGCCTACAGCTACGCGACGCGCGGACGGGGAAGCCGCTTGATCACCGAGGCAGCCGCGCTCGACTCGGGTGCTTCTCGCCCGCCGGTTGCGGGTATCGCGGCAAGATGAACACTCCACAAGATCTTCAACGAACGACCGGTGGCCTGATCGGAAAGGCCGTCGGCAAACTGAAGGAAGTCGCGGGCTCCGCGTCGGGCAGGTCGACGCTGGAGCGGGAGGGTCGCCTACAGCAGGCCCAATCGGACGCCGAACGCGAGGCGCGTGAGGATGCGGCGCAAGCGCGGCGCAGCGAGCAGGAGGCACAACTGCGCCAGCAGCAGGTGGAGACCGAGATCGAGCGAGAACGGCTCGAGAACGAGGTGGCAGCGCAGCAGCGCGAACGGCGAATCGAAGCCGAGCGCGCGGCAGACGAGCAGCAGGCCGCCGAGCAGGCGCGGCGGGAGCAGGTATCTGCGCAAGCACAGCGCGACGCCGAGGACTCCGCCGCGGAGCGGGGCGAGGAGCAGGAGGAGCAGGCGCGGATTGCTGCCGCGCAGCAACAGATCCAGCTGGAGCGCGAGGCAGCCGAGGCCGAAGAGCGCGCCGACCAGCTCGACCTCGAGGAGAACCGATGAATCTACGAACCATTCCCAGGACCGCCGTCCGCGGTTCGCTCACACTCGCGCGGCTGCCGCTTGACGTCTTCACAGCAGTCCTGCCAGGGGAGCAAACCGCGGCGAAGCTCGCGGTGCAGCGGACCGATGCGACAGCGCGCCTTCTCGCTGGGGCGATCCTAGGCGATCCGGAGCTACGTGAGGAGGGGAGCCGGCGGCGCGCCGCCGCCGAGGAGCGTGGCCGCGCGGCGGACCTTCGGCAGCAGGCGAGCGCAACCGGTGAACGGGCCGACGAACGGTTGGAGGAGCGTCATCGGCAGGCGCAGCGGCGGCGGCGTCAGGCGGACGAGCGCGCAACTGCCCGCAAGCAGCAAGCCGCTGCGCGCCGCCAGCAGCGCAGCCAGCAGGCCGCCAAGGAGGAGCATCGCCGCCGGCAGTCCAACCGACGTGTCGCGGCCGAGGTCGAGGAACAGATCGAATCGGAGGCTCCCGCGGCACGCCTCGACGCGCTCGAGGAACAGGCCGTGGCCGAGCGCGAACGTGAGCGGGCGCTGGTCGAGGCGGACGAAGCCCGTCGGCTCGAGGCGGCCGCCGAGCGCGCGAAGGAAGAACGGAAAGCGGAAAGCTAGGCGATCACTGCTGCTGGCGCCGGGCGTCGGCGAGCGCCTCGGGCGAGCTTGGGGCGCGGCCGGTCGGCCGGCGCCTGCGATGCGGCAGCGGCTGCCGGCTTGTGGCGGACTCCGCCATCGAGGCACCGGCACTCCCCTGCAGGGCCCGGCCCCAGAGCGTGTAGACGAGCGCGGAGATCAGCACGATCGCGGCCAGCGGCACGAGCACGATCGTGTAGATCCCACCTGCGAGCGTGCCGCCGACGACCGCCAGGATCACCAATACGAGCACAACCGGGTAGAACCACATGCCGGAATGGCTACCCCCAGGGTCTCAGTACGAAAACGCCAGGATCGCACCTCCGCGCGGGCGGGTAAGAGGCACTCCCGGTGAGCAGATCAAGCGATGCCTATCCGCCGATCGGCGACTACGCGCTGATCGGCGACTGCCACAGCGCGGCGCTCATCTCACGGAGCGGCTCAATCGATTGGTGCTGCCTGCCGCGGTTTGACTCCAGCAGCACCTTCGGGCGAGTGCTCGATTGGGAGGGCGGTGGCTACTGCTCGGTCACGCTGTCAGGCGGGGGCCAGTGGGAATACGAGCGTGCGTATGTGGACGACACGCTCGTCCTGGCCACGACGATCCGCGGCTCCGCCGGCGAGGTGAAGCTGCTCGACTGCCTCACCATCGATCCCGACGGCGACGCCGGCGATGAGCGTCAGATCCTCCGTGTGATCGAGGGGCAGCGTGGTTCGGTCGAGCTCGAGCTTCGCATCGTTCCCCGCTTCGACTACGGCGAGGTGAGGCCATGGATCAGGCGCCACGGCTACCGGCTGCACAGCGCGACCGGCGGCGACGACGGGCTGGTGGTGTGGTGCGATCGCGGCGACATGGCCGAGAAGCCCGAGCACGAGCTGGCGTGCCAGGTGACGGTGGCGGCTGGGGACCGGGTCCGGTTGACGCTCTCCTATCGCTCACCGGAGCGGATCGACGCCGAGGGTCTCAGCGAGCCGGATCCCGAGACGGTCGATCGGTGTCTCGAGGACACGATCCGCTGGTGGCGGGAGTGGGCGGCCACGGTCCGGCTGGGGACCCGCGACGAGCCGGCCGTCAAGCGCAGCGGGATCACGCTGAAGGCGCTCACCCACGCTCCAACCGGTGCGATCGTGGCGGCTCCCACCACCTCGCTGCCGGAGGTGATCGGGGGGCCGCGGAACTGGGACTACCGGTACTCGTGGGTGCGTGACGCGAGCTTCAGCTCGCGGGCGTTCGCCGAGCTCGGTTGCTACCCCGAGGCCGATTCCTTCCGGGCATTCATCATGCGATCGGCGGCTGGACACGCGGGCGACCTCCAGGTCTTCTACGGCGTGGGGGGCGAACGCCGGCTCGGGCAGCAGGTGATCGAGGCGATGGAGGGCTACCGTCGCTCCTCGCCCGTCAATGTGGGCAACGATGCCTCCACGCAGCTGCAGACGGATGCATACGGGGAGCTGGTCAACCTGACCTGGCGTTGGCACCGCCGCGGCCATTCCCCGAGCGACGACGACTGGCGGTTCCTGGTCTCACTGATCGACCACGCCGCCGAGAAGTGGTCAGAGCCGGACTCCGGCATCTGGGAATGGCCTGGCGACCCCGACCATTTCGTGCACTCAAAGGTCCTGTGCTGGGCGACACTCGATCGCGGGATCCGGCTGGCCGACGAATGCATGCGCCGAGCGCCGACACGGCGCTGGGCCAAGGAGCGCGACAAGCTGCGCAAGGCAATCGAGCGGCGAGGCTACGACAGCAAGCGGGGCGTGTTCGTCCAGGCGTTCGACCGCACCGAGCTCGATGCGGCGCTGCTTCTCCTACCGACCGTCGAATTCGTCGCGTGGGACGACGAACGGATGGTGCGAACCGTGAACGCGATCCGCGAGGAGCTCGGTGCGGGAGACGGCCTGCTGTATCGCTACCGCCGCGATGACGGGCTTCCCGGCGAAGAGGGCGCCTTCCTGTGCTGCTCGTTCTGGCTGGTCGAATGCCTGGCCCGGAGCGGCGACGTCAACGGGGCCCGCAGCGTTTTCGACGCGACGATGGCCCGGGCCAACGACGTCGGGCTGTTCTCCGAAGAGCTCGACCCGCGCAGCGGTGAGCTGCTCGGCAACTATCCGCAGGGGCTGACGCATCTGGCCCACATCGACGCGGCGGTTGCCCTGTCGGAGGCCGTTGACGGCCAATAGGTGTCCGTCAGCGCGCGGACTCTACCGTTAGTGCCGCGGGGCCACAGGGTAGGTCTCCGGTCGGTAACGAGAGACGAGGTTCGATCGAGGATGATGACGCTGGTAGCGGGTGTGGATGCACCCGTTGAGACAGTCGAGGTGGCGGCCTACACCGTCCCGACGGATGCCCCCGAGGCCGACGGCACCCTGTCCTGGGACCAGACCACGGTCGTCGTCGTCCACGCACACGCCGGGGACAGGGCCGGACTCGGGCTCACGTACGCGGACGTCTCAACCGCCAAGCTGATCGAGTCCAAGCTGGCGTCGGTCGTCGAGGGGCGCGATGCGATGTCGCCCCAGGCGAGCTGGCTGGCGATGGTCGGCGCGATCCGCAACCTCGGGCGACCCGGGATCTCCTCGATGGCCATTGCCGCGGTCGATCTCGCGCTCTGGGACCTGAAGGCCCGATTGCTTGAGATGCCTTTGTGCAGGCTGCTGGGAATGGCCCACGATTCGATGCCGATCTACGGCTCCGGCGGGTTCACCGCGTACTCGGTGGCTCGATTGCAGGAACAGCTGGCGGGGTGGGTCGAGCGGGGGATCCCCCGGGTGAAGATGAAGGTCGGCTCGAACCCCGGCGATGACCCGGCCAGGGTCCGCAGTGCGCGCGAGGCGATCGGCCCGGGCGCCGAGCTGTTCGTCGACGCCAATGGGGCCTACGCCCGCAAGGAGGCGCTGTCGCTGGCCGAGCGCTTCCGGACAGATGCACGCGTCGACTGGTTCGAGGAGCCGGTCTCCTCCGACGATCTCGACGGGCTCCGGGTCCTGCGCGACCGGGCGCCGGGCGGGATGGCGATCGCCGCGGGCGAGTACGGCTACGACGCGCCGTACTTCCGCCGGATGCTGGACGCGGGTGCTGTCGACGTGCTCCAGGCCGACGTCACGCGTTGCGCGGGCGTAACCGAGCTGCTTCGGGTCGACGGGCTCTGCCGCGCCCACTGCGTGCCGCTCTCGCTTCATTGCGGGCCGTCGATTCATCTACACCCCGGGCTCGCGCTGGGACAGCTCGTGCACCTCGAGTACTTCCACGATCACGTGCGGATCGACCACCTCATGTTCGACGGCGTCGTCACCCCGCGAGACGGCGCGCTGTATCCGGACCTCTCCAGACCGGGGAACGGGCTCGAGCTGAAGCGGGCCGACGCGGAGCGCTATGCCGCCTAGCGCCTTCTCCTTGCTCGCTCACCGCACCAGGCGTCCTGCGCGCCCGGCCCGGCGCTTCGCGCGCCCCGTCCGCCGCACGCCAGAACCCGAGCTCGCCGTGACGCGGTGGTGGCGGAACGTCCGCTCCGGACGGATGCAGCAGACACTGTCGGTGGCGACCGCGGCGAGCGCCCTGCCGCTGGGCCTGGAGATCTACTTCGAGCACTTCCGCGGGTCATTTGGCGATAAGTGGATGTGGACGCCGGTGGCGCTCTCGCCGGCCCTCACCGCCGCCGGCCTCGCGGCCGTCCGCTCCGAGCGCGCGGCCAAGACATGGCTGCCCGCGCTGTCCGCGCTCTACTGCCTCGATGGCCTGATCGGCGTGATCACTCACGTTCGGGGGGTCGCGCGCAAGCCCGGCGGCTTCGACGAGCCGCTGTTCAACATCGTCATGGGACCGCCGCTGCTGGCCCCCGGATCGTTGGCGCTGGTGGGAGGTATGGGGCTCGCCGCGGCGGCGTTCGGGCGCGAGCGCTGATGGCGTCGCCCCGCGACTTTCGCCGGGCCGAGCACCTGCCGAACCTCCGGCCCGACAACGAGCCGGGATCGCCGGAGGAGCTCCCGCGGCAGCGCAACGGAGTGACTCCTCAGATGCATGGCCGCTACCCGGACTTCAACGTGCTCGACGAGGCCGACCATTGGGATGAGGTAACCCGCAAGGTCGTGCTCGAGCGGGTCGAGCAGGTGCCTCCGATCAAGTTCTTCACACGGGATGAAGCGGCAACGCTCGGCGCGTTCTGCGACGTCGTGATGGCACAGGATCGCGAGCCGAAGGTCCCCGTCCTGAACATGGTGGACGCGAAGCTGTTTGCCGGTCAGCTCGACGGGTTTCGGTTCGCGGGCATGCCCGATGACCGGCAGACCTGGCGCCTGGCGGCCAAGGGACTGGATGCCCTTGCCCGTCAGCACGGGTGCGATGACTTCGCCGCCTCTCCGCAGGAGGTCCAGGAGAAGATCATCGGCGCGTTCCACAAGGGCGACCTGCGCGGCGAGGTGTGGGATGAGATCGACCCGAAGCGCGCTTGGAGCGTGCTGATGCGGAGCGTGCTGAGTGCCTTCTATTCGCACCCGTGGGCGTGGAACGAGATCGGGTTCGGCGGGCCGGCGTATCCACGCGGATATGCCCGTTTTGGGGCGGGCCAGCGCGAGAGCTGGGAGGGTGCGCCGGCATTCGAGCGCGACCCGGTCAAGGACACCCGCGAGCGGGGAGTGGAGGGGTACGAGTGAGGCTGCCCAGCCGCCACGGGATCCGGACGCTCGCGCGCGGCGCGCTGCGGCCGCCGGAGAATGACTCGGCGTTCCTGCTGGACGTCCACCGGCGCGCTGTGCCCCGCGAGCACATGGCGCGCTATGACGATGCGTACGCGGTCGACCTCGTGATCGTCGGTGCCGGGGCCGGTGGTGGCACGCTCGCCCAGCGGCTGGCTCGGCGCGGCTGGAAGGTCGTGGTGCTCGAATCAGGGCCGTTCTGGGATCCGGACGAGGACTGGGTCTCCGACGAGGCCGGCTCGCACAAGCTCTACTGGACCGACGAGCGGATCACCGGAGGTCAGGATCCGGTCGAGCTGGGAAAGAACAACTCGGGCCACGGCGTCGGCGGCTCGATGGTGCATTACGCCGGCTACTGCCCGCGCTTTCACCCGTCCGACTTCGAGGTGCGCACGCGCGACGGCGTGGGGGAGGACTGGCCGATCTCCTACTGGGACCTGAAACCGCACTACGAGCGCCTCGAGCTCGAGCTGCCGGTCTCAGGCGACTACTGGCCGTGGGGGGATCCGCACCGCTATCCGCACACCGCTCACCCGATCGCGGGCGGCGCAGATCGCGCTCGCGAGGGCGCCCGGCGGCTGGGGATCGAGGTCCGCGTCGGCCCGGTTGGGATAACGAACGGGTCGTTCGGAAACCGGCCACACTGCATCTACCGCGGTTTCTGCCTCCAGGGCTGCAAGGTCAACGCCAAGGCCTCGCCGCTGGTCACCCACATCCCCGACGCGATCGAGCACGGGGCGGAGATCCGGGCGGACTGCATGGTCACCCAGGTCGAGGTCGACGACTCGAGCGGGCGGGTGACCGGGGTCCGCTACATCCACGACGGGCAGGAGCGCGTGCAGCGGGCCGACGCGGTGGCAGTCGCCGGCTACTCGATCGAGACGCCCCGGCTGCTGCTCAACTCCAAAAGCCGGCGTTATCCCCACGGACTGGCGAACGACAACGATCAGGTGGGCCGCTGCGTGATGGTGCAGGGCGCGCCCCAGGTCGCCGCCCGGTTCCCCGACGAGATGCGCGTTTACAAGGCCCCGCCACCCGAGATCTCGTCCGAGCAGTTCTACGAGACCGACCCGGCGCGTGGATTCGCCCGCGGTTTCTCGATCCAGACGGTCGGGCCGCTGCCGATCGAGTGGGCGCAGCATGTGATGGCCGACGGGCACTGGGGACGGGCGCTGCGGGAGTACATGCGCGACTACAACCACTGGTACACGCTCGGCGTTCTGTCGGAGCTCCTGCCGCTGCCGGAAAACCGCGTCACGGTGGAACCGGAGGTGACCGACCAGAATGGAATCCCGGTCGCGCGGATGGAGTACACCCAGTGCGAGAACGACCGCAAGAACATCGCGTTCGCCAAGCAGACGCTGCACGACATCT
>DAIPIC010000111.1:0-10589 GCA_036771025.1 Solirubrobacteraceae bacterium | reverse complement strand
AGGTCTGGGATGTACGCCACGATCACTGCGCGCGCAGCTTGCGGAACTCCTCGCGCACCGACTCCGTCCGCCCCCACATCAGCTCCTGGACCACCTCTACCCGCCCGGTCCGCACCTCTCTAACGGCGAGCTCGCCGTCGATGCCGGCGTCGTCGAGGAGCTTCAGAGCGGCATGCACCGCAGGCGCCGCCGCCGCGTGACCGAAACGGTGCGCGACCAGGATCCGCCAGTGCCAGTCGTTCTTCGAGTACGGCTGCGCGTTGCACGTGACCATCAGCACCGCGGCGTCCACGTAGCGGCGCTCGTCGAAGATCCGAAGGTCAAGCTCTAGATCGGTCCAGTCGCCGGGTAGCGAGGAGACGATCTGATCGAAGGTATCGGCGAGCGCCATCCACCGGATCCTATCCTTGGTCCCATGACGTCGGTGGCCAGCGCCACAACCGCCTATCGCACGATCACGGAAGCCTGCGGCGTGCTCGATCGCTCCGATCGGGGCAAGCTGGCGCTTACGGGGTCGGAGGCAAAGAGCTTCCTTCAGGGACAGGTGACGAACGACGTCGAGCGGCTTTCGGAGGGCGAGGGCTGCTACGCGGTGTTCCTGACCCCGAAGGGCAAGATGCTTGGTGACCTGCGGATCCTCGATACCGCCCACGAGCTGTTGCTCGACACCGAGCGGATCGCGCTCCAGGAGTTGTTCAACATGATCCGCCGGTTCAAGGTCGGCTTCCAGGTCGAGCTTCACAAGCGCACGCTGGAGCGGGGGCTGCTCTCGCTCATCGGCCCCGGCAGCGACCAGGTGGCGGGAACCGGCGACTTGCCGGCGCTCGAGCACGCTCACGCGCCCGTGGATATCGAAGGCATTGCAGCCCGCGCCATCCGGACGGACGTCGGGGTTGATCTGCTGTGCGATTCGGCGGATACCCAGGCGCTGCTGGGCGCCGTGGAGGCTCATGGAGCAATCGAGGTTCCGGAGTCAGCGGCGGAGGTCCTGCGGGTCGAGCGCGGGCGCCCCCGCTACGGGATCGACCTGGACGAGACGGTCATCCCCCAGGAGGCGGGCCTAAACGAGCGGGCCGTTTCGTTCACCAAGGGCTGCTACGTCGGGCAGGAGACAGTGGCCCGACTCCACTACCGCGGCAAGCCTAACCGGCATCTCAGGGGACTCCGGCTGTCAGCCGCGGCCGATCGCGGCGCCGAGCTGTGGCTGGGCGGGCGGACCGTCGGAACCCTGACTTCTGTCGCCATGTCGCCGGCATTCGGGTCGATCGGATTGGCCCTGGTGCGCCGCGAGGCGCCGCCGGGGAGCACCGTGTCGGTCGGCTCGGAGGGAGGTGCGACCGCGGAGGTCGTCGAGCTTCCGTTCGAGAGCTAACCGACTGGGGGTTTCAGACCGATGCTCCGGGTAGCATCGTCGATACTCAATTGAAGGAGTGGCGACGTGACGACCATCGCTTACAGAACCGACCAGCTCAATCAGTTGGAAGATGACGAGCGCCGCGCCTGGATCACGTATCGCGAAACACTCCGTGAGCTGACGGGCGAGGAGTACGAGCGCATGGAACGCGAGTCCTGGGAGCAGCTCCAGGAAGAGCTCCGTCAGCTGGAGCGCCGCCGCCGCTCGCTCGCACAACCCTAACGCGCGCAATTAGCGCAAGGACGCGCCGTCGGTTAGGGTTCATAACTGTAGGGCTAGCGGCGAGGCCGGGTGACCGCAGCCGTAGAGGAGAGGCAAAGCCCAGGAATGCGGAGAGCCACGATCGGGATTCTCGCGCTCAGCGCGGCTGTCGCCGCGGGCTGCGGAGGCGGCAAGCACTTCGCGAATCAGCCGCGACCGCCGATTCCCGTGAACCTCACGGTATACATAAACAACAGCCGCACGCTGGTCTCCCCGAGCTCCGTCGGTGCCGGCCCAGTGACCTTCATCATCACCAATCAGGCCTCCACGGCGGAGTCGCTCACCGTTCAGTCCACGGCCGGCGGCGCGGCGCTGGCGACCACAGCTCCGATCAACCCGCAGGCCACGAGCGAGGTCCAGGTCAACTTCACGCCGGGGACGTATACGCTCGCGACGAACGGCTCCGGTGGGACCGACGCGTCCCAGGCCTCTCCGGGCCGGATCCAGCCAGCGACGCTAGTCGTCGGGCCGCAGCGCCAGAACTCCAATAGCGCACTCCTGCAGCCGTAGCCTCGCTCAGCCCGCGTCCAGCGCCCGGACGCGAGCCTGAGGTCAGGCGCTGCGCGCCACCGCCTTACCTAGCTCGCTGACGGCGCGCGGAATGGCCTGCTCGGAGATCAATCCGTAGCCCAACAGCAGCGCCGGAGGTCGAGGGGCAGTCAGCACGCAGTCGCGGTGCAGCGTGTGGATGGCAACTCCTCGGCGCGAAGCCGAATCAGCAATCGCTTCCTCGTCTGCCGCCTCGGGCAGCCAGGCGATCAGGTGCAAACCGGCCGACGCGCCGCCGACGTCGGCCTGCGGCACTGACCTCGCAAGAGCCTGGATCAGAGCGTTACGGCGCGCGTGATAGCGGCGCCGCGTGCGGCGCAGATGCCGGTCTATCTCTGCGCTCTCGAGCAACGAGGCGTAGGCGGCCTGGGTGAGCACGGACGGCATCGCGCGGGTGATCCCGTGCTGTGAGGTCAGCTCGGGGACCAGCCGATCCGGGGCCAGCACCCAGCCGAGCCGCAGCCCGGGCGCCAGGGTCTTACTGGCAGTTCCCACGTACGCAACGCGGTCGGGCGCAAGCCCTTGCAGCGAGGCGATCGGCTCGCGGTCGTACCGATATTCCGCGTCGTAGTCGTCCTCCACGATCAGCGCGTCGCGCCCCCGTGCCCAGCCGATCAGCTCGGCCCGACGGGTGGGACTTAGGACTGCGCCCGTCGGGTACTGGTGGGCGGGAGACAGGACCACCGCGCCGGCGCCGACGGCTTCGAGCTCGGCGACGTTCAGTCCCTCCCCGTCCACGGGGACGGGGACCACGTCCAAGCCCGCCTGCGCGACGGTGGCCGGGATCGCCGCCCATGCCGGATCTTCAACCGCCACCCGCTCGGCCCCCCGCCGGCGAAGCGTATGCCAGACGATCTCCAGTCCGTGCGCCGCTCCGGCGGTGATCGCCATCCGTTCGGGATCCGCCACGACGGCCCGGGCGCGGCCCAGGTAGTCGCTGAGGGCGACCCGCAACCGCCGCAGGCCGAGCCGAGAGCCATAGGCGAATGCCGTGTCCGGCAGCTCGCGCAGCGACGCTGCAACCGCCAGCTGCCACGCCTTCCGAGGAAAGAACGACAGATCGGGGACGCCGCTGCGTAGCTCATAGCGGGGTGGCGCTGATACTGGCGCGGCTGCCGGCGTCGCGCGCGCGTGGAGCGCGAGCCCCTCCGCGATCCGAGTGCCCTCCCCCGGACGCGCGACGAGGTAGCCCTCGGCGACCAGCTGCGAATAGGCCTCCACCACCACGCCCCGGGAGACGCCCAGCTCGCTCGCGAGCACCCTGCTGGGAGGGAGCCTCGATCCGGCCCGGAGACGGCCCGCCCGGATCGAGTCCCTGAGCTCTCGCTCGAGCTGCGTGCGCAGGGGCGCCTTTCGATCCAATGCGAAATGGATGTCCATGCGAGGCCAAGCCAAGCAGATCGCGGCGCTCGGACTGGATCAGATTGGCCCTCTCGAAGAATGTTCGATTGGACCTTTTCAAAGGGCCATGAGCCTCCTACCGTCCTGGACGTGCCAGTGACTCTGAGGACGACGGAGACGTGATGAGCCATCGAATGTCTGCGGGCGGCGTTCCGGCCAACGGTCACGCGCTGTGGCTGGCCCAGGGGCCGGAGCTCGCGTGGGTCAGCGCAGCGATCGAGGACGCCGGAGCGTGGAGCGAGTTGCTCACCTGCTGGCTATGGGAGATCGCCGCAGAGAGCATCCACAACAGCGATTAACCGTCCGGGCCTCGAGGGGTCGGCGGAGCCCCTGCCCGGGTAGCATCCGCGCCAACCCGAACGACCAAAGGAAGGTGCGAACCCGAGTGGCCGTCGACCTGAGCCAAGTTTCCGTCGTTGACACCGAGCCTGGGGACCTCCCGCCCACGATGGCGGCCTGGGTGATCCGGCCCGAGCGCGAGGGCGAGCCGATGGACGCCTTTCAGCTCGAGGAGATCGAGGTCCCGGAGCCCGGCGCGTTCGAGGTGATCGTGCGGGTGATGGCCGCGGGCGTCAACTACAACAACGTGTGGGCGGCGCTAGGCAAGCCGGTATCGGTGTTCGGCTACGGAGATCATCCGCAGTACGGCCACCACATTGGCGGGTCGGACGCCTCGGGCATCGTCTGGAAGGTCGGCGAGGGGGTGACGCGCTGGAAGCCCGGAGACGAAGTCGTCATCCACTGCAACCAGGCCTCCTACGAGGACGTCGAGGTTCACGGGCTTGACCCCCTGGCGGCTCCCTCTCAGAGGATCTGGGGCTACGAGACTACGTGGGGGTCTTTCGCTCAGTTCACGAAGGTCCAGACCCAGCAGCTTCTGCCCCGTCCCCAGAACCTGACGTGGGAGGAGGCAGCGTCATACGGCCTCGTTTATTTCACCGCCTACCGGATGCTCATTACCCAGTGTGATCTCCAGGCCGGCCACCGGGTGCTCATCTGGGGAGCAGCCGGCGGGCTCGGCGTGTTCGCCACCCAGCTCTGCAAGCTCACGGGCGCCGACAGCGTCGGCGTGGTCTCGAGCGATGACAAGGGACGGCTGGTCGAGGAGCTGGGGGCCGTTGCGCACATCAATCGCAAGGAGTACGACGGAATGATGCGCCGGGGCGGCGAGACTCCGGAGGAGGAGAAAGCGCGCTTCAAGGAATCCCGGCGGTTCGCGAAAACAGTGAGCGAGATCCTGGGAGCCCAGCCCGACATCGTCTTCGAACACGTCGGCCAGGCCACGTTCCCGACCTCGGTATTGGCGGTCAAGACATTCGGCAAGGTCGTGATCTGCGCCGCCACCACCGGCTACAACCTCGACTTCGACGTTCGCTACCTGTGGATGCGCCAAAAGCAGATCATCGGTTCTCACTTCGCCAACGCCTACGAATGCACGAAGGCCAACGAGCTGATCGAGCAGAGCAAGATCCGACCCGTGCTCTGGCGCACGATGGGCTTCGAGGGTGTTCCCGAAGCTCACCAGCTGATGCGCGAGAACAAGCACCTGGGGAAGATTGCGATCCTGGTCGGCGCCACCGAGGAAGGTGAGGGCCGGACGGAGCAAGGACCGGGCGCGATCCACGCCGAGGTGGGCGCATGATGGCGTGGAGCGAGCGAGGTTGTCGCTGATGGCCTCGGGAAGCGGTGGTGTCGTATGGGTGGTGTGGTACGCGACGGTGCTGCGCCAGGAGTCATTCGCTCTAGATGTGGCGCAGGTGGCGCCGCTCGCCCTCCGCTACGGGGCCACCCAGTACGCAGTTCACCGAGACCTAGACGACCGCTACCGCATAGCGCAGATGGCCTGGTTCGACAGTCGCGATGACTGGTACCGCTATTGGGAGGGGCCGGAGATGCGCGAGTTCAGAGCCCGCAATTCCGGTCGCTACCAGGTCCCCGTCACCTACGTCTGGCACGACGAGCTGGCCGCTGGCGCCCTGGGCCCCGAGGTGCCGACGGTCCCCGAACCGGAACCCTCCCCGGAGCCCATCCCGCCCGCCGCTGTGTAGCGACGGCGCCAAGGGCGCAGCGCAGAGCGGCTATCTCAGGGAGCGCCCGGGCAGGAACCGGCCGGACCCGGTGCCGCGTCGGCTGAGGTGATCGTGGTGACACCGGACACGGAGCCGTCGGTTCTCAGGCTCGCAACGCTCGAGCCTGCGCGCTTGAGATAGCCGTTCAGGAAGTCGGTGGTGGCGCGCTCGAGGACGGACTGTTGCGGGCCCGCATCGAGATACGGAGGCAGGTGCTCGGCCCCCAGAAGGTCGAGGTAGTACTTGGGCTTCGGCGCCCGATCGTAGAGCTGAGCGCTGCAGGCCGGAGGATTGATCGTGTCCTGGCTTCCCTGCACCACCAGCAACGGGACCGCTCCGGAGCGGAAATAGGCACCTCCGAAGCTCGCGAGCTCCGAGCCCGAAAGGATCGCAGCGGCCTTGACCGCGTTGCTGCGACAGCAGATGTTCTCGGCCACGGCCAGGCTTACGTCCCCACCGTCTGACTGCCCGATGACCCCCACCTGTGAGGAATCGAGAATGGACGCCACGGCGGCAGGCGCCGCGGAGGGAAGGCTTTGGATCACGTACCGGAGATCGGATGGGTGGTTGACGACGTCCTGCTCGTTCGGTCCGTTCGGAGAGGAGGGGTCGGTATCCGGATAGGTGGGGGCGGCGACGACGTAGCCCGCGCTCGCCCAGGCGTCCAGCAGCGCGGCGTACGACGCCGATGCGACGTCGAACCCTTGGGAGAAAACCACCAATGGGACCCTGCCGTGGGCGGTATCCGGGGCCGCTCCCGCGTGCTCGTGCCCGTCGGGCGCCCCGGCGGCCGGATACAGAAGGGCGGTCCGAAGCTCGCGCACCGGAGCGCCGGCGCTCGTTCGCTTGGTTGCGGTCGCCGCCGACGCTGGCTCCTGGAGGAGGACCCCGCTCGTCCCCACCCTGAATGACCCGATCTGATGCGGGACCGGCGCCGGGCGTGCCCGTTCCGCGGCCCTGCTGTGGCCCCCGGGGTCGTGGCTCCGTTGATGGGAGGTCCCGCAACCTGTGCTCGCCAACGCACCGAGCAACGCCGCCGCCACGATCCTCGAGACGCGCACCGGCCCGAAGGTAACAGCCGTTCATGTCATGGTCGCGGGCAGGTTTCCCGGCCCCGATGGTGAACGCCTTCTCATTCTCGGCTAACGGCCGATTGAGGCCGGGCCACAACACTGCTCTGGCAGGCGATTTCTATGGGTTCGACTACACCAAACATGCGGCAGGCCCTTGCGATCCGGATGCAGCGCATGCTCTGGCGCGGACGCGCACAGCGCTGGGACGAACATGGATCGGTAAGGCTGGGCAAAGTTGTCGAGGCTGTCCTGGCCAGATCTCCAGTCTCTCCGGACGCCGCGGCGCTCGATCTCGGATGCGGGTCGGGCCAAGTGACGCTGCCCCTGGCCAGGAACGTGGGGCGGGTGCTGGCCGTCGACGTGAGCGCCGCGGCCATAGAGATCCTCGAGCAGCGGGCGAGGCGCGACGGCATCTCCAACATCGAGGCGCTCGCCCAGCCGATCGAGACGCTCCAACTGGAGCCTGACAGTCTCGATCTGGTGGTCTCCAATTACGCATTGCACCATCTCCGTGACGCCGACAAACGAACGGCACTTGCACACGCTTATCGCTGGCTGCGTCCCGGGGGTCGGCTGGTGGTTGGGGACATGATGTTCGGGCGTGGGGCGAACCGCCGCGACCGAGAGATCATCAGATCCAAGCTCCGGGCCCTGGCGACTCGAGGGCCGGCCGGTTGGTGGCGGATCCTGAAGAACATCGGCCGGTTCGTGCTGCGATTCCAGGAGAAGCCGCTCACCGCCACCGCGTGGGAGACGATGGCATCCAACGCAGGGTTCACGGATGTGAGCATCAATCCCGTCGTCGCCGAGGCGTGCGTGATGTCCGCCGACAAGCCGCGAGACATGCCGTCCGCCGAGGACGACCGGCTGGTGGCTTACGGAAGAGACCTCGCATCGATGCGCTCCGCGGCCTAGACGCGGGGGAAGTGACGTCACTGAGGCCAGGGCGGCCGCGACGTCGGGCGGCCCCACTCCGCCCGGATCGAGCTCTCGGTCGAACCAAAGAGATTTCGCCCAACTTGACGTATGGTTTGGTGCGGGATGAGCAGAACTCATAAGACCTTCAACCTCATTGGCGTTTCGGCTCCATTCGTCGGGCTGATCGCGGCCGTCGTTCTGCTGTGGGATCGCGCCGTAGGCCCGCTCGAGCTCGGCTTGCTGCTCGGCCTCTACGTGGTGACATGCCTCGGCGTCACGCTCGGCTACCACCGGATGTTCACCCACCGAGCGTTCGAGTCCTCGCGCACGTTCCGGGCGCTGATCGCGGTAGTCGGCTCGATGGCCGTCCAGGGATCCGTGATCACCTGGGTGGCGGATCACCGCAAGCACCATGCGTTCACGGATCGGGAGGGTGATCCTCACTCGCCCCATTTGAGTGGCCCCGGCTTCTGGGGTGCGGCCAAGGGACTGTGGCACGCGCACATGGGCTGGCTGTTCGAGTCGGTCGCCACGGCCGACCGCCAGCGCTTCGCGCCAGATCTCGTCAAGGACCGCTCGTTGAGGGTGATCGACAAGCTGTTCGGGGTCTGGGTGGCGCTCACGTTCGCGATTCCGTTCGCGATCGGGTGGGCCGTGGGCGGAACCCTGACTGCCGCGTTGACTGCGTTGCTGTGGGGCGGCTTGGTGCGCGTGTTCCTTCTTCACCACGTCACCTGGTCGATCAATTCCGTCTGTCACTTCTTCGGCCGGCGGCGGTTCGACATCCAGGACGAATCACGCAACGTGTTCTGGTTGGCCCCCTTCTCCATGGGCGAGTCCTGGCACCACAACCACCATGCGTTTCCCACTTCCGCATTTCATGGCCTCCGCCTGTGGGAGCGTCTCGCCGACCCGACCGGCGTCCTGATCGCCGTGCTGGAGAAACTGGGTGTGGTGTGGAACGTGGTCCGGGTCAGTCCCGAACGGCAGGCCGCAAAGGCGCTACCCCGCCACGTCTAGGCGCCTAGCCGGCCTCCAACGGCGCCATCGTCAGCCCCGCGCCGTCGAGCTTTTCCCAGTAATCCTTCGCGTCCTCGCGTGGGCCGCTCCACACGATGGCGCAACCACTGTTGTGAATCCGATGGGCGAAGCGATAGCCCTCGGCCAATGACACCCCTGGAATCACACGAGCCAGCGATTCGGCCACGTGGTCAAACGTGTTGTGGTCGTCGTTGAGTACCACCACTCGCCAAAGGCCGCCCAACCCGCTGCCCGGCCCGCCTACGCGCGGCAGCTCAACCGTCTGCGACATCGGCGCCTAGGATACCTCGCCAGAATCTCCGAGCCCAGCCGAGCCGGTGTCTGCGGGCCGCGACGAGCGCCCGGCATGGGTCGATGCTTCGGCCGGCGCGCGGTCGTCGGACTGCGAGCGCTTGTCCCAGTACCTTCGCAGCCCCGAATACGTCTGTTCGGGAACCGCGGCCTGGGTATACGCCGGCAGAAGCTCCTCGCCCGCCCCTCGCTCGATCTCCTCCATGACGGTGGCGATGAACGTGTCCATCTCCTCGGTGCGGGCAAGGGCGGCCCAGTTGTCCAGGCGCTCGGAGACTTCCGCTAGCTGCGCCTCGACATCCTCGGCCGAGCCGAAATGGGTCATCGCCAGCCGCTCCGGCCTCCAGGCCTTGATCCGCTCGATCGATTCATGCCAGGCCTCGACGTCGATGTCGGGCGGCGGCGCCGGAGGGATGGTCAGGGTCTCGGGGCTGATGCGGACTCCTGCGGCGTCCCCGACGAATGCCGTCCCGCCTTGCATGTAGGCAACGTGATGGGACGCGTGTCCGGGCGTGTACGCCACCTCGAAAGCGCCGCCCAGGAGCTGCTCGTCGCCACGAAGGATGCGGACGTTCTCGACGGGCACGGGCAGCACCTCACCCCAGAGCCGCTCCATATCTTCGCCGTATAGCCGGCGGGCGCTTTCCAGCAGCTTGGTGGGGTCCATCATGTGGGGAGCCCCCCGCTCGTGCACGTACACCTCTAGGTCAGGCCAGCGCTCGACAAGTGACCCCGACGCGCCGGCGTGGTCCAGATGAATGTGCGTCAGCAAAATAGCCCTGGGCCGCGAGTCGCCGAGCGCGTCAAGCAGCGTGGCCAGGCACGAGGCGGGACCAGGGTCGATCAATACGTCCTCCACCTGCCAGCAACCGATGACGCGCTCGCGTCCCAGGTGAAGGAGGTCGATCACACGGAACTCGTGCGGTCGGACCACGGCGGGCTCCCACTTGACGATCGTCGGCTCGTCGCCCGGGGTCTCCGGCACGCTGACCGGACCGGCTGCGAACGGAGGCTCGCCAGTGAGGTCGCCCAGAGCGCCCGCCGGCTCGCCCTCGGCCGTCGGCTCCATCCCAATGAGCGGCTGCTCGACGGTGTCCGGTCCCGAGCCGACGCGCGGCTCCGCCATGGGCTCATCGTCCGCCTGGAGGGGCGGCTCGGCCACGGGCTCCGTCAGCTCGGGCCCGAGCGCCGCGCTTTCCTCCGGGGCTTCGGCGGGAAACCGCGTCGCCGCCGCCCCGGCCAGAAGCGCCAGCTCCTCTGAGAGCTTGCGCACATCGGCCACGATCCTGTCTCGCTCGGCCCAGATGCGGTCCACCTCGGCGTCCAGCTCCCGCGCCCGGCGCTCAGCATCCCGGACGATTTCGGCTGCCTCCTGGCGAGCCCGCGCCAGTCGGTCCTCCGATTCGGATCGGGATTTGGCAGTGATCTCCTCGGCGGTGTCGTGTGCCCGCTGGAGGATCGAGGACACCTCCCCACCCACTCGTTCCAGGGCCCTGCGAACGGCGCCCTCGGGCGAGCTGGTGGCGTGCAGCTCGGCCACCAGCTGCGCGGTGTGCTTCACGAACGCATCGA
>DAIPIC010000110.1:0-10682 GCA_036771025.1 Solirubrobacteraceae bacterium | reverse complement strand
CGCCTCCTGCGTCCTCGCCAGTCATCCGCCAGTGACGCCTCTCGGTGTCGCCGAATTTCTGATCCGAGGCACTAGGTGACAGAGATGACCGATCAACCGACTCGCCGCGAGGCGGGCTCGCCTGACCTTCGCGCTCTTCAGGCGATAACGGACGCCGTCGAGGCCGGGGCGGGGCTGCCCGAGATCCTTCGCGCGTCCGGGCGGGCGCTCGACGCCAGCCTGGTCCTGATCGACCGCTCTGGCGCCGTGCTCGCCGTGGCCGCTCGCTCGCCGGCCGATGAGCGGTCGCTGATGCGCGGCGCCGAGGGCGTGCAGACCGTCGAGCTGCGCGTGGCCGAAGCGCCGGTGGGACAGCTCCGGATGCGCACCCGCGAGCAACTGGACGATTCCCTCCTGCGGCTGGTCACCACCCTGATCGCCTCCGAGGTGGAGCGCGTCAGGGCTCCGGAACGCGCTTCCGAGGAGGCGGCGGTCAGCTTCCAGCGCGCCGTTCTGACGGGCCGGATAGGAAATCGGGACGATCTGCTGGCGCGTGGTAACGAGCTCGGCCTCGACCTTGCCTCGGGCGCGAGCGTGCTCGTCGTGCGGGCCCATCCACGAACGCCTACCGAGGTCGACTGGCGCCAGCGCCTGCTGGCCGTCGCAGGACGGGGTGTTCGCTCCGTGTCACCCGGGTCGATCTCCGCTCCGAGCGAGGAGGACCCCGCGGAGGTCGTGGCGCTCGTTCCCGACCCCGACGGGGAGAGCGGACGCCGGGCCACGGCGGCCGTGATCCGGGAGCTC
Organism: Solirubrobacteraceae bacterium; assembly: GCA_036771025.1. Taxonomy (GTDB): domain Bacteria; phylum Actinomycetota; class Thermoleophilia; order Solirubrobacterales; family Solirubrobacteraceae; genus Palsa-465. The sequence goes on along the minus strand of DAIPIC010000110.1, from coordinate 9,899 downwards.
GAGTCCGGACTGCCGGGATTTGCGTTCGCGCTCGGCCGCAGCCGCCACGTGGCCGATCCGCTCGCGCTTCAGCGCGCCCGAAACGAGGCGCTGCTGGCGGCGAACGTGGTCGAGGGGGATCCCGAGCGCTCACAGCTTGCCTACGAAGAAACGGGCACCTACCAGCTGTTGCTCCCTCACATGAACGATCCGGCCGAGCTGCACCGGTTCTACGACGAGACGGTCCGGCCGCTCGTCGCGTACGACGAGCAGTACGAAACTGACCTACTGGGGACGCTGTCGACGTTCCTCGACTGCGACGCCAACGTCAACGCCACCGCGGCACGCCTGATCACTCATCGGCACACGATCAGGTACCGGTTTGAGCGGGTGCGCGAGCTCACCGGGCTCGAAGTGTCCTCTACCGACGGCCGCGAGAAGCTCTCGCTGGGGCTGAAGGCGATGCGCGTGCTCGGCATCGCGGCGCCGCGCGGGCCGGCCACGGAGCCAGGGGCCGAGGGCGGGCGGGTGCCGCACTAGCCGGGTGTAGCATGCCCCGCTGGCATGGCTACTGAGGGGTTGGGGGAACAGTCGCTCACGGTAAGCCGCGCCTCCGGCGCGCGCGAGACCCGTGCCGTTATCGAGGTCTCGGATCTGCGCATGTCCTATGACGGTCTCGAGGCGGTGCGGGGCATCGACCTGCGGGTGTTCAGCGGCGAGATCTTCGCCTTCCTGGGCCCGAACGGCGCGGGCAAGACGACCACGGTCGAGATCCTCGAGGGCCACCGCAAGCGCACCGGCGGCGACGTGCGGGTCCTCGGAGAGGATCCGGAGCATGCCGACCGCCGCTGGCGGGCGCAGGTGGGCGTGGTCCTCCAAAATTCCCGCGTCGAGCCACAACTGACCGTGCGGGAGTGCCTGCAGCTATACGCCGGCTACTACCCCGCGCCGCGGCCCGTCGATGAGGTGATCGAGCTCGTCGGCCTGAAGACGAAGGCGGATGTGCGCGGAGGCTTGCTGTCCGGCGGCCAGCAGCGGCGAGTGGACGTGGCGCTGGCCTTGATCGGCGACCCCGAACTCGTGTTCCTCGACGAGCCCACGACCGGATTCGACCCCTCCGCGCGGCGATCCGCGTGGGAGATGATCGACGGCTTGCGCCGGCTCGGAAAGACCATCTTCCTCACGACGCATTACATGGAGGAGGCGGAGACCCTGGCGGATCGGATCGCCGTGATCCGGTCGGGCTCGATCGTGGCCGATGGGACGCCCAACACGCTGGGCGGTCGCGACCGAGCGGCCTACCAGATCACGTTCACGCTTCCCGAGGGCGTGTCGATCGACGAGCTGCCGACGGCGGATGCCTCGGTGCGCCCGCTAGGCGATTCGCCGAAGGTCCTGCTCGAGAGCGCCGAGGTCATGGCCACGCTTCACGCCCTCTCGGGTTGGGCGATCGATGGCGGGCACGAGATCTCCGATCTCCAGGTCCACCGCCCGGCGCTCGAGGACGTGTATCTGGGGTTGACGGAGGCCGCGAAGTGAGCGTCTCGTCCGTCACCGCGGGCAAACCCCGGGGCGTAGATCCAGTCAGCGATGCCCGGCTGGTCCTCCATCAGCTGCGCTACGACCTGCTCGTCATCTGGCGAGATCCGCGCAGCCGCTTCTTCACGATCTTGCTGCCGGTGATCTTCATGGTGCTCTTGACCTCGCTGTTCGGCAACCACACGATCCGCGTGGGGGCGCAGCAAATCAAGGCCTCGACCTACTACGTGCCCGGAATCTCCGTGCTGGGGATCATGTCCGCCTCGTTCGTAAGCCTGGTGATGTCGATCACCGCGCAGCGCGAGAGCGGTGTGCTGAAGCGACGCCGGTCGGCGCCGGTTCCCGCCTGGGTGCTCATCGCCAGCCGCGCGTTGGCCTCCGTGATCGTGTCGATCGTCCTGGTAGTGATCATCGTCGTGATCGGTCGGATCGTCTACGGCGTTCACCTGCCGAGCTCGACGCTTCCGGCGTTCGCTGTCGGCGTCGCGCTGGGGGCCGTCAGCCTCTGTTGCCTTTCGTTTGCAGTCTCAACGTTCATCCCCAGCGAGGATTCGGCGCAGCCGATCATCCAGGCCATCGTCCTGCCTCTCTACTTCATATCCGGCGTGTTCGTGCCGAAGGATCAGCTTTCGAAGACGCTCCAGGACATCGGCAGCGTCTTTCCCATCAGCCACCTCAATAACGCGCTGTTCAAGGCTTTCGAGCCGGGCACGACCGGCGCCGGGTTCTCGGGCACCGACCTCCTGGTCCTCGCCGCATGGGGCGCCGCCGGGCTGATCATCGCGCTCTGGCGCTTCTCCTGGGCGCCGCAATCGGACTGATGGCCGTCCCCTTCGATGTCCAGCTCTTGATGTCCGAAGCACCTTCGGACGCCCAGGCCCGAGCGGCACAGGCGCTGGCCGACCCGGCGCGCCGCGTCGGCCTGCGGTTGACCAAGCGCGGAGAGGGTGAGCTGATCTACCGCCCGCGCGTCCAGTGGCCCTTCCTGCTGATGCTCTGGCACAACCTCAACGGCGTGCGGATGACCGTCAAGTTCGAACCGGGCGAAGGACGCGGCACATCGGTGAGGATCAGCGGGGCGGTCGAGCGCGGGCGCCAGCCGCTCGCGGCGGAGCCCGATCACTGGTCCGAGGCGCTAGGGGCCTCTCCCGCAGAACCTGTCTAGCCGCCGGCGACCGCCGGCAGCATGGTCGGCGGCTTACCGGCGCCACCACTGGCCGTACAGGCGCGGTAGCGATAGGTGGCGCTGAACGTACGCGCCTCGCTGGTGGTGGCGACCATCGTCAGCGTGTGCGCTGCGCGGGGTGCCAGGTAGAGCTCGACGCCGCGTCCGAGTGAGACACCGTGGAGGAGGCCCGCGCGCTCGCCGTCGAGAGTGAGCTGAAGCGAGCTTACCCCGGCCGTCGTCCCGCCAGGCGCGTTCACGCTCAGGAGACCGTTCGGAACGCAACCGCTCGTCTGAGTCACGAATGTCTGCAGTGTCGGTGCACTCGTGGCCGCCGCGGTCTGGGCGCTCCTCTTGCGGGTGACGGTGACCGTGGCGTGACCGGCGACCGAGCCGACAGCAGCCATGATCGTCCCGCTGCCACTGGTTTTGGCGGTGAATGTCACCGGGTTGCCGGGATTGGGCGAGAAGCTTCCGAGCGCCGGCGAGACCGACCAAGCCGGCGAGACGGAGATCGAATTGCCGTACTGGTCCTGTCCAGTGGCGCTGAACGACGTGTGCCCGCCGGCGCGGACCTGCGTGCTCGAGGGATTGACGGCGATGCTCGTCAGCGCGGCTGGGTTGACCGTCTCGGTCTGGGTGGCGGCCGCGTATCCGCTCGCGCTCGCGGTCAGCACGGGGTTACCGGCGCGGGTGTCGCTGTAATAGAAGCTCGTGCTGGTCTTGGACCCGGCCGCGAGCGACACGGTCATCGAGGAGCTCCACGGCCCGTTCGGCGAGGCGGCGAAGGTACCGGCGCCCGAGCTCGAGCTGAGCGAAACGGTGGTCGAGGAGCTCGGCGCCTGCGAGACCGCCACGCTCATCGGCCCGGAGGGGCGGCCTGCCTCGAGTGTCTGCGGAGCGCTGGAGAATGAAATCGATGGGCCCGGCGCCGCGCACTGGTAGTCGGCGTCGAAGCCGCCGGATGGGTACTGGGCCAAGGCAATGCCACCGCCGGTGACACCCGAGCCGGAGCAGTTGGCCTGCGCCTGACTCAGCGTGCTGGCCCCAGGAATCCAGCTCTTATAGGCAGCGAAGTTCGAGGTGCTGCCGGTGACCGACTGCCAGTCAGACTGCGTTGCATAGAAGCCGACGCTGGCGGCACCCACCGACTTGAGGTAGTCGACCTCGCCCTGGAGCTCATCCACATTAAACGTGACGTTCGAACTCCAGCTGTTGGCCGACTCGACGTCCAGCCACCAGGCGTTGGCCACCGGGGTGCGGGTCGCGCCGGCCGGCGCCCAGCCCAGGGAGATGTAGGCGCTGACAGCGTCCTGATAGCTGTCGGCCGCCGCGTTCCAGCCGTAGTCGTAGGCGCACTCGGCGGTGTCGGAACCAGGGTTGGATGCCGTGTTGCACTGTTGCGGTGAGCTCTGCCCGTTCGGCCAGTGCGTCGAGAGCGCAGGCCCGGGATCGGCGGTGTTCGCATACAGCTGAGCGTTCATTCCCGCCCACTGGAGCTGGCTCGGGCCGTCGCCCGTGCCGATGCATGGGTTCGCGCTGAAGGGCTTGCCGTCGTTGACGCCGACCACGCCAAAGGCCGGTGTCGAGGGGAAGGTGGAGTTGCACTGCGGGTAGGAGATGTCGTAGCCGACGGTCGAGCCAGCGGCGGCGCCGCTTACGAGCGAGCTCAGCGCCGCGCCCGCGAGGCACACGCAGACCAGAAGGAGAAGATGAGCCCGACCACCCCGCACGGGCCGCTTTGTAGCACAGAGCCTGCCGGTCCTACACGAGCCCGAGCGGCTTGATGTCGAAGATGGCCGCCACTGCAAGACCCACCACGAGCAGGGCGCCGGCGCGGCGGGTGTGGGTGAACGTGAAGGCCGCGAACCACAGCGGCCAAACCGGGAATCCTCGCGGCGGACGGGCCGGCCGAGGGCGTCGCATAGCCCTGATGGCGCGGACCAGCAGGGGCACGGCTCCGAGCGATGCCAGCACCGGCCACGGGAGCGCGTCGACTAGGACGCAGCCGATTACCACCAGGTAGAAGCCGATCATCAGGGCGGCGGTCACGTGCCTGGCGCGCCCCTCGCCCAGGATCACTGGCAGCGTCCCGACGCCTGCCTCTCTGTCCCACGGCAGCTTGTCGATGTGCTTGCCCATCAGCACAGCCGTGCACAGCAAGCCGTACGGCAACCCGGCAAGCAGGACTCGCCAGGGGATGCTGCCGGTGGCGCTGTAGTAGGTCCCGCCGATCATCAGCGGCCCCCACACCAGCAGCACGTCGAGCTCTCCCAAGCCGCGCTTCTTCAGTCGAAGGGGCGGCGCGGTGTACGCGACATTGAGGACCACGCCGGCGAGGCCAAAGCCGAGTACCACCGGACCCCTGGCGGCGGTCAGAACCGCGAGGATCGCGACCCCCGCGGCATTCACCACAACCGCGGCCCGCACCAGCCCCGGTCGGCTGATCATGCCCGACAGGATCGGATGGGGCGCGTATAGCGCCCTCGGATACTCACCGGTGTCGAGCCCGGCGTCGGTATCGAAGAGGTCGTTGAGCAGGTTGTTCGAGATGTGGGCGAGCAGGATCCCGACGAACGCCAGGGCAAACCAGCCGCCAGCGAACGAGTGGTGGCGGACAGCGAGCAGCCCCGCCGCCGCGCCCGCGGTCAGCGTCATCGGCAGCACGCCGGCCCGGGTGATGACGAGCCAACGTGTGACGAAATCGAGCTCGCCCGCCGGGGGATTGACCGTGCTCAGGGCATGTCGCCAGCTCCTGAGACGGTGCGGCCTCGCGACTGCGGAGGTGATCTCGCTCATGGCTACGGACCGCGAGCCTACCGCCCGGCGGCGGCAGGCCGCGGCCCTCGCCTCCGCGGTCACGCTGCGTCAGTGCTCAGCTGGCGCCGGCGTCAGTGGAGGTGTAGATCCACGCCCACCAGCACCAACGGCCAGAGCACGATCGCCAGGATCGCCGATGCCACCAGCCTGAGCGTGGCCACGTTGGTGAAGTAGTGGTGTGCGCTCGCGACGATGAGGCCGATGATCAGCCAGACAACGGTGCCCAGCCCGGCGCGATTACGTCCGACTGCCATCTAACGGCCCTCGTTGCGCTCGCTGTGGACGAGCTCGTCATCGGCCAATCCCTCGTCATGCAGAGACGCACGCTCCTCGTGCAGTCGCGCCTCCGCGCGCTCGCGCTCGGCCTCGCGCTGAGCGATTCGCGCCCGGCGCTCCGCGACGTCAGCTCGCTGGGCGCGCTCTCCCGCCTCGTCGCGATGCTCTGAGATGGCCTGCTTGCGCCGCTTCGTAAGCTCGCGCTGCTCGGCGCGATGTCGCGCTCGAGCGCGAACTCCCGGAAGCACGGACACGAGCAAGCCCACGATGAGGAGCGCGATGACGATGATCGCGATCAGCACTCCTGTTGACATGGTGATGCACCTCCCTTAGTCGCCTGGTCGTGGAGGCGTCGTCCCGCTCGCACCTTGACCTCCGAAGACCCTCGGTCTGCGCGGTGGCTACCCCCGGGTTTCCTCGGGCCACACGGGCTGGACGTTTGTTCTATTCCGCCCGTTCGGCCAGCGCGTCCTCCACCGCCTGCGCCACCATCTGGCCGGCGATGTCCAGCGGCTCGGTGCTGCGCAACGCGCGGGCCAGAACGAACGCGCCCTCGAGCGCGGCGAGCATCCCGATCGTCAGCTCGCGGGCTTTCTCCTCGGTCAGCCCGGCCCCGGTATGCCTGGCCGCCCCCTGCGCGATCCAGCTCTCGAACACGTCGGCGCAGGCTTGGCGCATCGTCTCGCTGGAGCTCGACACCTCAAGCGCCACTGTGGCGATGGGGCAGGCGTCCTCGTAGTCGGTCTCCCGGAGCTGCTCGGCCGCGGCGGCGAAGAATGCCCGGACACCGGTGAGAAGGTCAGGCGCGGCGTCGATGACCGCCGGGATCAGCAGCTCGTAGAGCGCACCAGAGACCCGGATCGCCTCGGCTCCCAGCTCCTCCTTGCCGCCGGGGAAGAAGTGATAGAGCGATCCGAACGGCGCCTGCGCCGCCTCCACGATCTGCTTGACGCCCGTGGCGCTGTAACCCTGCCGACGGAAGAGCTCGGCGCTGGCCCCGACGATCCGCTCGCGCGTGGGCGCGCTGTCAAGTGGCCTGCTCTCGCCCGCTGGCGCCCTCTCGCGCGTGTTCGGCGTGCCCTCCTGTGTATTTGACATGCCGGTAGGGTATCGCTAGAGCGATCAATCTAGTAGGAGCTCCACATGATGTCTGCTTTTTCGCCCAACGGGATCCGACACCATCCTCGCCCGACACCGCTCCACGCCGCCGGATTGCTGACGCCCACCGCCGCGATGTTCTCGAAGGTCGCGCTGGAGCGAGATGCCGCGTTACGGCTGCGGCGCTTGCGCGACGCGGTCCGAGACGGAATTGAACAGCGACGCCGACCGACGAGGGAGCGGATGCGGGCCTTGGCGGTGGGGCCGGGAGGGCGGTTCAGCTGGCAGGAAGTGCCGGCACCAGCACCGCCTGGCCCCGACGGCGCGATCGTTCATCCAATCGCGATGGCCACTTGCGACCTGGACCGGATAATGGCGCTTGGCGCGACGCCGTTCCTCCTGCCGCTGCATTTCGGGCACGAATGCGTGGCGGAAGTGCTTTCGGTCGGCGAGGGCGTCAAAACGGTAAGCCCGGGCGACCGCGTGGTCGTGCCCTTTCAGATCAGCTGCGGCGAGTGCCGCATGTGCCGCGCCGGGTTCACCGGAAACTGCGAGACAGTGCCGCCGATCTCGATGTACGGGTTCGGCGTCGGCGGAGGCCACTGGGGCGGCGCGGCCTCGGACCAGCTCGCGGTCCCGTACGCCGACGCGATGCTCGTGCCGCTGCCCGAGGGGATCGATCCCGCCACGGCCGCGAGCGTGGCCGACAACGTCTGCGATGGATATCGGCACGTCGCGCCATACGCCGACGATCTGCTGGCCCGCGATCCGGACGCCGAGATGCTGATCGTCGCGGGCATTGATCGGCATCCCGTGCTGAGCTCGAGCATCACGCTCTACGCAGGTCTGGTGGCACACGCGCTCGGGATACGGGCGGTGCACCTTGTCGACGGCCGGGCGCACGTTCGCGAACACGCCGAGCGGCTCGGCCTCGAGGCGCATCGTCCAGCAGAGCTTCGAAAGCTGCCGCTCTTTCCCCTGGTCATGGACGCCAGCGGAAGCCCGTCTGGGCTGGTGGCTGCATTGAGCCATACCGCCCCCGACGGGATCTGCTCGAGCGCGGGTGGCTTGCACCGCATGGCGCGGATCCCCGCGGGAATGATGTTCGGGCGCAACGTCACCTGTCGTATCGCGCGCTCACACGCCCGGGCGTTGATCCCCGATGTGCTCGAGCTGATGCATGAGGGGAAGCTCAGTCCTGAGTTGGTGACCTCCGACCTGGCGCCGATGGATGACGCTCCTCAGGCCATCAGGCGGCACGTCCTCGGGGACGCGACCAAAACGATCCTCGTGGCCTGATTGGATCCTCGGCCCGGGATCCTCACTCCCGGGCGGCGATACGTCTATCGGCCTTGCGCTTGCTGCCCTCTGGGATGAGCTTGCTGAATGCCGAGCGGTGATCTGCAACCCACCGGTACACGCGGTCGGTGGCCTCCGGCGCGGCTGCGAGCACTGCGGCCGGCCCGCGGCCGGCCGGTAGCAGCCTGAGCAGAGGGGGCGCCGCGTAGCCCGCCGACCACCGTCGTCCGTCGGGCGCGGCCAGGTGCCAGGACGCCATGCGCTCATCCTGTTTTAGGTCAGCGAGCAGCGCGTCCGCCTGCGGCGAGCCGAGTTTGACCGGGCGCAGGCGGTGGGATCGATCGGCCGCCAGGACCCAGCGGAGCGACCAGCGGCAGAACCCGCAGTCCGGGTCGTAGAGCAGGAGCCACTCAGTAGGATCGCGCGCCATGTCTCTGGGCATCATCACGGGATCGGGCACCTACGCGCTTCCCAACTTCGAGGAGGCCCAACAGGTCAACGTCGAGACTCCGTTCGGTCCGGCCACGCTGACGCGGGGGAGCTACTCGGGGACGGATGCGCTGCACGTCTCGCGTCACGGCGCAGGGCACGTGCGGCTCTCAAACCAGGTCACGCATCGCGAGAACATTTGGGCCCTCAAAGAGCTGGGTGCCACCGGCGTGATCGGGTGCACGGCGTGCGGGGCGGTGGACGCATCGGTCGAGCTTGGCTCCCTGATCGTGTTTGACGACCTGCACTTCATCTCGAACCGGCTGCCCGACGGTTCCCTGTGCACGTTCTTCCTCGAGCCCGGGGACCGGATGCGGGGACACTGGATCCTGCATGGCGGGCCGTTCTCGTCCGACATTCGTGCCGCGCTGCTCGAGGCCGCCGGACGGGCGGGGCATCCCGTGCGGGACGGAGGAACCTATGGGTACGTGGAGGGCCCCCGGTTCAACACCCCGACCGAGGTAGCCCAGCTGGCCAGCTGCGGCGTCGTCGCCGTCAGCCAGACGGCGGGGCCGGAGGCCGTCCTGTGTGGCGAGTTGGAGCTTCCGTATGCGCTGATCGGATACGCAACCGATTACGCGAACGAGGTCAGGCCCGGCGAGCCCACGCCGGTGGCGACTCTGATCGACCTGATGGGCCGCAGCACGAACACCTTCTCGGAGGTGCTGCGCGGTGCTCTGCCGGCGCTTACCCGATCACAACCATCCACAGCTGGCACCATGTTTCGCCTCGAGCAGTAACCGGGCACGATATGACGGATCGGGCAGTGACCACTGGGCAGGCTCCGGCAGTACTGGCAATGGTCCGCGCGCCTCGGCGCGGAGAGGTCCGTCGCGCGCTGGAGCCGCTGCTGGGGCCAGAGCGCTGCGCCGCCCTTCAGGCCACGTTGATCGTTCAGACCATCGCCTGGGCCAATGTCGTCGCGCCGGGCGCGCTACACGTCGCGCTGGAACCCGCCGACGCGTGCAACGAGATCCGGCGGCTCACCGGCGATGGCGCGGTCCTCTTCCCCCAGAACGGGGAGGGGATCGCCGGACGCCTCGCCGACGCGGTGGCGCGGGTCTTCGCCCGCCACGAGGGGCCGCTGTTGATCGTGTGGCCCGATCTCCCGCGGCTGCGCCTGGGCCACGCCCGCGGGGCACTTGACGATCTTCGTGCGGGCTGCGACGTGGTGCTCGGCCCGGCGGTCGACGGCGTCTTCTACCTGATCGGAATCAACCGGCCGCTGCCGAGG
>DAIPIC010000109.1:0-10691 GCA_036771025.1 Solirubrobacteraceae bacterium | reverse complement strand
CCTCCCCCGGTTGCCCCTGGTGCCTCCGCTCCCGCTGCCTGCCAAGTTCCGGATCCGCTTCCTGGAGTCCGTCCCGACCGATGATCTCCCGGCGCGCTCCTCGGAGCAGGAGAACGTCGTTCAGTCGCTCACCGAGGACATCCGAGCGCTCATCCAGGAGAACCTGCTCGAGCTGGTGGCGGAGCGGCGCAGCACGTGGCTGGGTTGAGCGCCAAGCGGATCCTGATCACTGGCCTCTCAAATCACTGGGGAGGGCGGACCGCCCAGGCGCTGGAGCGCGATCCGACGGTCGAGACGATCGTGGGGATCGACACCGACGATCCCCGCCGCGAGCTCCAACGGACCGAGTTCGTCCGCGTCGATGTAAGGCCGCCGCTGATCCGCCGAATCCTGTCCGCCGCGAGCATCGACACCGTGGTCGATACACGCCTGATCACCGATCCCCTGGCGGCGCCGGCGGCCCGCGCGCGCGAGGTCAACCGAACGGCCACCGAGGGGATCCTCGAAGCCTGCGCCGGCCTGGGCTCCCCGGTCCGCAAGCTGGTGTTCAAATCGTCCGCGCAGTACTACGGATCCGAGGCCGATGCTCCGGCCTTCTTCACGGAGGACATGGTCCCCGGTCATCCTCCGCGGACGTGGATCGAGCGCGACGTCGTCGATGCCGAGCAGGCGCTTCGGGCGTTCGCCACGCGCAACCCTTCCACGTCCGTGACCGTCCTGCGCGTCGCCACCGAGATCGGAGGCGACTCGAGCGGGTCGCGGCTGAGGATGCTCGGACTGCCGGTGATTCCGGGCATGCTGGGGTTCGACCCGCGCTGCCAGTTCGTGCACGAGGACGACGTGATCGGCGCTCTGGTCCACGTCTGCACTCACGACCTTCCGGGCATCTACAACGTCGCCGCCGACGGTGTTCTGGCTCTGTCCGAGGTCGCCTCGCTGCTGGGAAAGCCGTTGCTGCCGATCCTGCCGCCGTGGGGGACGACGCTCGCAGCGGCGGCCCTGCGCCGTCTGGGCTTTCCCGTTCCCGTGGAGGCGCTCCGGGAGCTGCGGTTCGGCCGCGGGCTTGACAACCGGCGCCTGAAGGCGGCCGGATTCACGTACCGCTACACCACGCGCGAGGCGCTGCTCAAGCTCCGGGCTCACCAGCGGCTGCGGCCGCTGTTGCGAAGCGGCGGCGACTCATATCGGTACGAGCGCGAGGTGGAGGAGTTCCTGCGTTGGAGCCCGAGCGTGCAGCGCACCGCCGCCGCGCCCGGGCGCGTAGCCGAGAACATGCGGGGCGCCCCGCCGGAGTACGACCACCTTCCGCCGGAGGAGCTGGTGGGCCTGATCTCCTCGCTCGAACCCGACGCCGCCGTCCGGCTTCGGCGCTACGAGGCCGAGAACCAGGCTCGCGAGGAGGTGCTCGACGCCCTCGACCGCCGCCTTGCCCGCGCCCGGCGTCGACCGTAAGGCGTTGGAGGCGTGGCCGCGGCCGCGGCGAATTAGGCCTATGTGAACGAATCGCCGATCCCGCCCTCTTGGCGCGCAGCGCTCGACGCTCTGGACGCTGACCTTCGCCGGCGGGCCGTAGCGGACAAGACCCGCCGGGCCTACACCATCGACAGCGGCCAATTCGCGCGCTGGGCAGCGGCCAATGGACTGGAGCCCTCGAGCCTTGAGGAACGTTCCGTACGGCGGTACGCGGCCTCACTGTCGGAGCAGGGGCAGGCACCGTCCAGCGTGGCCCGAAAGCTGGCGTCCATCAGGTCTCTGTTTCGGGTGCAGATCGAAGTGGGCGGCCGCGAGGACAACCCGGCCGAACTGGTCGGCTCGCCGAAGCGCCCGCAACGGCTGCCCCGGGTCCTGAAGGCCGACGAGGTCGCGGCGCTGCTCGACCGGATCGGCGCCGCGGGGCCGCTCGAGCTCCGGGACCGGGCGATGTTCGAGCTGGCGTACGCGTGCGGTCTGCGCGCTGAGGAGATCGTCTCACTCGAGCTCGCAAGCGTCGACTTCGACGCCGAGCTGGTCCGAGTGGAGGGCAAGGGTGGGCGGACCCGAATCATTCCCGCGGGCGAGCACGCGCTGCGAGCGCTGGAGCATTATCTCCATCGGGGACGGCCGGTGCTGGCGGCGGCGGGCGAGGGGCATGCCCTGTTCATCTCTAAGTCGGGTCGACGGCTGAGCACCTCCGACGTCAGGCGCCGCCTGCGTACCTGGGCCCGCCAAGCCGCGTTGGCCGGCGCGCACCCGCATGCGCTCCGTCACTCGTTCGCCACCCACCTGCTGGAGGGAGGCGCTGACCTTCGTGCCATCCAGGAGCTGCTAGGACACAGGACGATTTCGACCACGCAGGTTTACACTCGCGTCCAAGCGGGACGGCTCAGGGCGGCATATACACGCGCGCACCCCCGTGCTTGACCGATGAGCCTACGAGAGGGTCTACAAGGGTGGAGGCGAAGGTCAGAGGGATCGAGCTGCAGGACCTATGGCGGCGCTATAAGTCCGCGAATGACGAGCGCGCCCGTGAGCGGCTGGTGGTGGCCTATTCGCCCCTGGTGAAGTACGTCGCCGGCCGGATGGGATCCGCGCTGCCGGCGCATGTGGAGGAAGCCGATCTCATCTCATACGGACTGGGGGGATTGATCTCGGCGATCGAGCGATTCGATCCGGGCAGGGACATCCGCTTTGAGACCTACGCCATCGCCCGCATCCGGGGAGCCATCATCGACGAGCTCCGCACGCTGGACTGGGTTCCGCGTTCGGTCCGGGCGCGCGCGCGCGAGTTCGAGCGAGTCAACACGAAGCTCGAGGCGCGCCTACACCGGGCGCCGACCGACGAGGAGATGGCGGAAGAGCTCGAGATCTCCGTCGAGGAGCTCCAGCAGACGCTGCTTCAGATTTCCAACTCGACGATCGTGGCCCTGGACGAGCTGTGGACCGTCTCGGACTCCACCGGCGATCAGGTTTCGCTGCTGGACACGATTCCGGACAACGACGCAGAGGATCCGCAGGCGCTGGTCGAACGCTCCAGCTTCCGCGATCGGGTGGCCGACGCCATCGTGGCCCTGCCCGAGCGCGAGAAGATGGTGATCGCCCTCTACTACTACGAGAACCTGACCCTGCGGGAGATCGGAGAGATCCTGGGGGTTACGGAGTCCCGCGTCTCGCAGCTGCACACAAAGGCCGTGCTTCGGCTGCGATCGAAGCTCGTGGGTGAACTAGAGTAATCCCGGGCGGGGAACCGAACAGCGCTAAGAGAGAGGAGCCAGGCATGCACAAGGCCGCGGATCGGATTCGCAACGTGGCGCTCGTCGGCCATCGCGGTAGTGGCAAGACGTCGCTGAACGAGGCGCTTCTGTTCCAGGCGGGGGTGATCAACCGCCTGGGCTCGGTGCTCGATGGGACGACGGTGGCGGACTCGGACGACGACGAGAAGGCCCGCCAGATGTCCATCTCCGCGTCCCTCGCCTCATTTGAATGGCAGGAGCGAAAGGTCAATCTCCTCGACACCCCGGGGGACTCGAGCTTCGTCGCCGATGCGCTGGGCGCGCTGCGGGTGTCCGAGTCGGCTGTATTTGTGATCAACGCGGTCATGGGGGTCGAGGTTCATACCACGAGGCTTTGGCAGCGCGCGGCGGAGCTGGACCTGGCCCGGCTCCTGTTCGTCAACATGCTCGATCGCGAGCGCGCCGACTTCTTCCGGACGCTGGATTCACTCAAAGGCGCCTTCGGTCAACACGTGGTCGCCACGGAGATCCCGATCGGCTCCGAGCACGAGGTCTCCGGCGTCGTCGACCTGGTCGACATGAAGGCTTACTCCTACGACGCCTCGGGCCGGGAGAACTGCACGGAGATCCCGATCCCGGAGGAACTGGCCGATCAGGCGCAGGAGTACCGCGAGAAGCTGATGGACGAGGTCTCGGAGTCGTCCGATGCGCTGATGGAGCGCTACCTGGAGGGCGAGGAGATCTCCCACGACGAGATCGTCACCGCGCTCAAGGACGGGACCAACCACGGGAAGATGTTCCCCGTCACGTGCGGCGTGGCCACCAAGAGCATGGGGATCAACCGGCTGCTCGACGCGATAGTCGAAGACCTGCCCTCGCCGGTCAAGCACGGTGGGCTGGAGGTGGGAGAGGTTACGCTCGAGCCCATCGAGGACGCGGAGCTGTTTGCGTACGTGTTCAAGACCCGCGCCGACCCGTTTGCCGGACGGATCAACCTGTTCCGCGTCTATCAGGGCGTGATCAAGCAGGACTCACAGGTCCTGAACACCCGCGCCCACTGTAAGGAGCGCGTCGGGTCCCTGGTGATGTTCGAGGGTTCCCACACCAAGCCCGAGAACGAGTTCGGCCCCGGTGACATCGGCGCCGTGGCCAAGCTCAAGGAGACTCGAGCCGGCGACTGGCTGTCCTCGCGGGATGAGCCGGTGCAGATGCCCCAGATCAAGCTTCCGGCTCCGGTGATGGCCTTCGCGATCGAGCCCAAGAGCAAGGGCGACGAAGACAAGGTGTTCACCGCACTGCGCCGGCTGCAGGAGGAAGACCCGACGATCGACCTGCACCGAGATGCCCAGACCGGCGAGCAGATCGTCGCCGGGCTGTCGCAGGTGCACGTGGAGATAATCGTGGAGCGGTTGAGATCCCGGTTCGGCGTCGAGGTCAACCTGAAGCCTCCGCGCGTCCCCTACCAGGAGACGATCAGAAAGCCGGCCAAGGCGCACGGGCGCTACAAGAAGCAGACCGGAGGCAGGGGTCAGTTCGGCGACGCCCATATCGAGATCGAGCCGCTCGAGCCCGGCGGCGGGTTCGAGTTCGTCGACGCCATCAAGGGTGGCGTCATTCCCTCGGGGTTCATCCCAGCCGTGGAGAAGGGCGTGGTGGAGGCGATGAACGAAGGCGCGGTCGCCGGCTACCCGGTCAAGGACGTGCGCGTCAGGCTGTACGACGGTTCCTACCACAGCGTGGACTCCTCCGAGATGGCATTCAAGGTCGCCGGGTCCTTGGCGATGAAGCAAGCCATGGCGGATGCCGCGCCGGTGCTGCTCGAGCCGATCATGCTGGTCACGGTGAGCGTCCCCGAGGACGCCGTGGGCGACGTAATCGGCGATCTGAACTCCCGCCGGGGACGGCCTCTCGGGATGGAGCCCACGGGGGGCGGCATGACCGAGGTCAAGGCCGAAGCGCCGATGGCCCAGATGCTGAGCTACGCCCCGGACCTGCGGTCGATCACCGGTGGCCGAGGAGAGTTCACCATGGAATTCCTGCGCTACGAGGAGCTTCCGGCCCAGCTGGCGTCCAAGGTGGTGGAACAGGCGAGAGCTGAAAGGGAGGCCGTCAAAGCTTGAGCTCCTTAGTACCCTCGGCCCGGTGAGTACCAAGGACATACGAACATCCGTTCATCACACGACCTGCGACGTCTGCGGACGCACGCTGCTTCGAGGCGAGAGCCCGGAGCCTTATGTCGCCGGCGGAGAGCGACGGTGGGTGTGCGATCTGTGTACGAGCCGGGCCCTGCAGGAGGGTTGGGTGCGAGAGGGCACCGTCCCCACGTACGACCGCACCGAGCACGCCCGCGAGCGCAAGCGCCCGCTGCGGGGATTGCTGCGCAACCGGCGTCCCCTTAATGAGGCCCCGCGCACTTCGGAGGTCAACGGGCCGGCCGTCCCCCGGCCCGCGCCCGCCGTGGCCGAGCCGGCAATGCCGGCGCCCCCTCCGCGCGAGCCCCGCCACGTCCATGCCATCCCCTCGAACGATGAGCACAAGGTGGCGGCGGCGGTCGACGCGTTCAACTCATCGGAGCATCCACGTACCATCGCCGGCGTCGCTCGCTCGCTCGGCTCGCCCGTGGTATCCGTGCGGGCCTCCGAGACGCACCCCAGCGTGGTCAAGGTTGTCGCCGCCTGGGAGCTCTGCTGGTACCGGTACGAGATCGATCTCGCCGATGAGGTGTCGGGCGTGCGGGTCTCGGCGCAGGGATCCGAGCTGGCAGAACTAGGTGCCGACGAGCAGGACGGCAACGCGGGCGCTGATGAGAACGGGTTGCTGGCGCTGAAGGACTGAAAGGCCCGTGATCTACTGCGTCGTTCCCGAAGAGCTCGCTCCCGAGCTGTTCGAGAAGCTCGAGCGCCACTACGCCGATGATCCGAACGTGACGGTGATCATCGAGCGCCGGAAGTCATCGCGCCGGGCGCAGGGCTCGGGCGGGGGCGGCCAGCGCACCGTTCGCGACCGACGCCGCCCGCGGGTAACCGGGGACATCCCGGAGCTGCGTGGCGAGTAGAAGCGGCGCGTGAAGCTCGTCGTCAACGTCGACGGCGGTGCCCGGGGCAATCCCGGCCCGGCGGCCATCGGGGTGGTGGTCTCTGACCCTGATGGCAACCGCCTGGACGAGCTGGCGGAGCCGATCGGCGTGGCCACGAACAACGTGGCTGAGTACAGAGCGCTGCTGCGAGGGATCGAGTGGGCTCGCGGTCTGGGCGCCGACGAGCTCGAGATCGTGGGCGACTCAGAGCTCGTGGCCCGTCAGCTGACCGGGGCCTACAAGGTCAAGCACCCGGCCATGAAGCCCCTGTACGAGGAGGCCATGGCGGCGCTGCACGCGTTCGCTGACTGGCACATTCGCACCGTGCCTCGCTCCGAGAACGCCAGGGCAGACGAGCTCGTGAACCGCGCGCTCGACGGGACGCTCTAGAACTTCCGGGTGGGGTCGGCGACGCGGGCGGCGAACAGGATGGCGCCCGTCCGCGCGTCGCGGATGAATGCCAGGAATGGATGGTCGAGCAGCAGCCGGATGGCCGGCCTCACCGCCAGGGTGGGCGTGAGCGCGATCCCGGTGGCGGCGGCCGCCACCGTCCCGGCCTCGTCAACCCGCAGCTCGGCGCCGTGCTCGACGGCCTGGATCTGAAGCGAGACCCGCTTCGTGATCCCTGAGAAGTCGGCCTGGCGCGAGAACGCGAGTGACATTCCCAGCGCCGTCAGAGCGCCGCTCAGCTCTGCGTGGGTGACCAGGTCGAAGCGGGGCATCGACAGGACGAGCAGACGGGGTTGAAGCGATGCCTCGACCGCAGCCAGGTTGATGGCGCTCGCGGAGCGCGAGGGGAGTTGGGGCGAGGGCATGACCAGCAGCATCGACAGGCTGGAGTTGCGGTAGGGAAGCTCGACGGCGCGATAGGAAGGACCCGCTCCATAACGCAACAGGGCGGGCATGCGGGACATGAACTGGGCGCTCACGGTCCGGCCGGTGCCGACGAAGAACGACTGCGGATGGGTCAGCGAGTGCTGGAAGGGATACTGCCAGCGGGCCTTCAGGTAGACGGCGTCGGCGAGCACGAGCCGCGTGAACCTGGTCACCGCGCTCTGCGGCATGAGCTCGCGGATCAGGCCCCCCGTCGCGGACGCGGCCCAGGCGTTGATCGTGCGCGCTGCGCCGGCGGGGTCGGTGGCGAAGTGGACTGTTCGCGGCGCGGTCCCGAAGTCGGTTCTCAGGGTCCGCGTGAACGGCGGCTCCAGCCCCAGCCCGGCTTGGAGCCACACGGCGTCGGCGCTCCTGAGCTGGGCGGCGCCGAGCGCCATCTGGATGCGCAGCGTGCGGTGAGAGCTGGCCAGCGCCGCCGGCGGGGAACCGAGGACGCGCTCCATCTGGGCGGCTGTTTGGCCCGCCGCGCCCTGATCGACCATGGCCAGCGCCCGGTCGATGCTGTAGGGGGAGAAGATCAGGTTTCCCGAACCGCCGAGACGATCCATGATGGCCACCGCCAGCCGGTTCGTCGAGCGCGCGGCGGCGCTGCTCCTCCCCGGGGCCCCTGCAGACGGGGGCGTCGGCGATGGCCCCGGGGCGTGGGTCGCAGCGCCGCACGCCGACAGCGCGAGGCCCAGGGCCAGGGCGACGAGCGCACGGCGCATGTGATCAGTAGGGCGAAGGGGCCCCGAACATCTCCGGCAACTTGGCCGCCAGCGAGAAGTCGCCCTCGAACGAGGCGCGGTCGCGGAGCAGCGGCACCGCGGGATCGATGGTCCCCGCCGCCACGCGGACGAAGTCCGACAGCGGAAAGCGGATGGTGAGCGCCGGGTCGCTGGCCGCGCCGGGACGGGCGACGGCGCGACCGTCCAGGACCTCGATCGTCCAGCGGCTCGGCTCGGCGCCCGTCGCGGGCCGGTCGAGCTCGTAGACCAGCCTGCCCTCGAACCCGCCCGCGGCATCGGGTTCGAACGCGGCGGCCATGGCCGAGAACATCGCACGCTGGACGATGCGGGACCCGAACCGGCGCTCGATCGCGGCGTCCTCAGCGCCGTCGACGGCGCGGGCGAGCAGCCTGATGGCTCGCTCGCGCGCCGCTCGCCGGGCGCGGTCCCGGGCCAGGGCGGCGATCTCACGCGGGCTCTGTGGAACGTGGGCCCGCTGCCGGGCGGCGGAAACCTCGGCCTGCTCGTCGATCACGTATGGCGACGACAGCTCGCGGGAGGGCTCACGTCTGGCCAGCGCGGCCTCGATGGCCTCAGTGAGGCGCTCGGCCTTGGCCGCCTCGCGCTGCTCACGGCCCTCGACGAACGGCGGCATCACCCGCTCCGCGAACAGCTCGAGCGATTCGCAGATGTGCTCGTGGCGGTTTCGCCCGGCCTGCAGCACGAAGATCACCTGATCGACGCCAGCGTGCTCATATCGGCGGACGAGGTCAGAAACCTGCTGGGGCGTGCCGATGGCGCCCCGAAGCGAGCCCAGCCCCTCTTGAAGAAGGCGCACGCCGAGCGGCGCCTGGTCGGGTCTGACGATATGCCGCGCGAAACCAGCCTGGTCGCGGTTCTCAGCGAACTCCTTGTACACGTCGGTCCGGCCCGGAACGTGCTCGCTCAGGCCGTAGTAGTGCCCGAGCGAGTAGCCGAAGAAGTGGGCGCCGTCGATTCCCCTCTCGATGGCCTCCGCCTCAGAGGTGGCGAGCATCATCGGCAGCACGACGGCCACGTTGGCGTTCACGGCGAAGCCGGCCGGCACGCACTCCTCCGACTCCACCAGCTCGTAGTACTCCCGTACCCACTTCGCCGCGTCCTCCGGCTCCACGAACGAAAAGGAGAGCGCCCCGATGCCGTTGCGCGCCGCTTCATGAATCGTTTCCCGCCTGCTGCAGGCCACCCAGACCGGGGGATGGGGGCGCTGCAGCGGCTTGGGGATAACGTTGCGGGGAGGCATCTGCACCCACTGTCCATCCATCCCGGCGAACGGCTCCTCGACGAGCATGCGGGTAATGGCGTCGAGGGTCTCGTGCCACATCTCACGCTTGTGCTCGCGCTCGATCAAGAAGCCGCCGAGCTCCGCCGCCGAGCTCGACTCGCCGGTCCCGAAGTCCACTCGTCCGCCGGATACGAGGTCCAGCGTCGCCAGCCGCTCCGCCACGCGGGCCGGATGATTGACCTGCGGCATCACGTTCACGATGCCGTGGCCCAGCCGGATGTTTGTGGTCCGCTGAGACGCGGCCGCCAGGAACACCTCGGGGGCCGATGAGTGCGAGTACTCCTCTAGGAAGTGGTGCTCGACCTCCCACGCGTAGTCGATCCCCAGCCGGTCGGCCAGCTCTATCTGCTCGAGCGCCTCGCGGTAAAGCTCTGCCTCGCTTGCATGCAACCACGGACGAGGAAGCTGGTGCTCGTAGAAGATGCCGAAGCGCATGTTGGCGGCATGTTAGGCCGCCCTGTAGGGGCGCAGCGCGGTTTCGTTAACCTCCCCGGCGTGACCGATGCTCTGAGCGAGCTGGCGTCGCGCCTCGAGGACGCGGCCGAACGCCTGCGGTCGGGGGACCTCGAGCCAGAGGCGGCGCTGACGCTGATCGAGGATTGCGCGCGGCTGGCTTCCGAGGCCAGCGCCAGGGTCGACGAGCGCGCCCGGGCCGCGCTCGAGCCGCTGCCCGACCTGCCGGGGCAGCTGCCGCTTCCCGCCTCGTAATCGCGTTCGCGTTGGCCGCGCCCGAATATCCCGACGCCGGGTCCCAGTATCCCGAGCACCTGCGCGACCAGGTTGACCGCTACCTGGAATCGCTGCGCTTCTCCACCGAGCAGGCGGCCGGAGGGCTCGAGGAGGCAATGCGCTACTCGCTGCTCGCGGGCGGCAAGCGAATCCGGCCCGTGCTGGCCCTGGCTACGGCCAGCGCCATCGGCCGGCAGCCGGCCTGGGTCCTGCCGCTGGCGGGCGCGCTCGAGCTGATCCACACCTATTCGCTGATCCACGATGACCTCCCGGCGATGGACGACGACGACATGCGCCGGGGGAAGCCCACCTGCCACAAGGTGTTCGGCGAGAACGTGGCCATCCTGGCCGGCGATGGCCTCTACGCCGAGGCCTTCGCGCTCCTGCTCTCCGAGCAGCAGGGGGATCCCTCTCGCGTCCTGGCCGCGGCGCGCGAGCTCGCTCAGGCCACAGGGGTCAGGGGCATGGTCGGCGGCCAGTACATCGACGTGGCCGAAACCGCCCCTTCCGGGCCCGACGGCCTCCGGCGCCTGCACGAGCTAAAGACCGGAAAGCTGATCGGGGCCAGCGTGGGGTGCGTGCTGGAACTCGGCGAAAACCTCGAACGTGAGACAATTTCGGACTTCAGAGCCTTCGCGAGTGAGCTTGGCGTCCTGTTCCAGATTGTCGATGACATCCTCGACGTGGCCGGGTCGGCGCAGACGCTCGGCAAGCCGCAGGGCAGCGACGAGCGGCTGGGTAAGCGCACCTAC
>DAIPIC010000108.1:0-10836 GCA_036771025.1 Solirubrobacteraceae bacterium | reverse complement strand
AGACAGGCCAGGTCCTCGAGCCGGGCGACCGGCCGATCAAGTTCGAGCACGCGTCCGTGAAGGTGCGAAACCCCGGTCCGTTCGAGCGCTTCCTCGTGGACGGTCTCGGCTTTCGCTTCAGCGACCGAATGGGGCCGTTTGCCAGCTGGTGGCACTGCGATGCCGACCACCACGGCATGGCCGTCGTGCTCGCGCCGAAGAGCGAGCTCTCGCACTACGCCTACTCGCTGCCCGACCTGAACGCCATGGGGCGAGTGGCCGACCGGCTGAAGCGCACCCGCAACCGGAAGCTCGTTTGGGGGCCTTCGCGTCATGGCCCCGGGAATAACCAGTTCACCTATTTACTCGACAACGACGGCGCGATGATCGAACTCTGCTCCGACCTCGCGCAAATGCCACCCGTGGGCGACTACCAAGCGCGCAAGTGGCCGATGGACCCCACCACAATCAACCAGTGGGGCGGCCCGCCGCCGCTGCGCTTCATCCGGGCGGGGTTCCCGATCATCGAGCCTGATGACGGCCGGCCATCGTGGATCGCGCCCGCTGCCCAGGCGGTGCGGGCGAGCGCGGCGCGGTCGTTATGACCTCAGCCACCGGCGAGGTGGCTTACCACGGCATGGACGTGCTGGTCGTGTGCAGCAAAGCCGGATTGACGTCAGCTTCGCTATGGACGTGGCGTGGCGGCGTGTAGAACGTCGCGTAGGGCCGCAGCCGGATCGCCACGCGCTGCTCCGCCCTCGCGCCCTCCTCGACCATCGGGCGCAGCTCGTCGGACATCGCCTTGCCAGCCATCACCCCGGCGATGCGCATCATCACGTCGACGACGGCGTCGAAGTCCGTCTCGATCACCGCGTCGCAGTAGAGCTGCAGATACGTCGGCGGCCACTGCTCGTCCAGCACGCAAAGAGAGACCCTGGAGCCGCGCCCAACCGCTTTGGCCTTCGCGCGCTCGGCCATCGTCGACACGTGCAGTTCGTCGTCGTCGGCGACGTAGTAGACGATCGACATGGCAGGCCCATGCTCGGCGCGGTTGTAGCCGAAGATCGCCGTGCGGTGATCGTGGACGAACTCCCGCCGCTGTTCACGATCCATAACGGCTACGACGTTATCATAAATCGTGATGAAGCAGCGACACAATCGGCTGCACATGGCGAAGCCTGAGTTCGTCGAGCATGCAGGCGGACCGCCTCCGGGATCCCTCGAGTGGTGGGCCAGCCGGGGCGAGCCGTTGAGCGGGCCGCGACGCGGGCGACCACGGCGGTCGTTCGATGGGATCGTCGAGGCTGCGCTGGAGCTCATCGACGAGATCGGCATTGATGCGTTTCACATGCGGCTGCTCGCCCAGCGCTTGAACACGAGCACGGCGACGCTCTACCGCCACGTCAGCGGCAAGGAAGAGCTGATGGTGTACGTCGTCGATCGCCTGCTCGCCGACGTGGAGGTCTCCGATGACGATTCCGAGTCGCCGCCGCGAACGTGGCGAGAGGCGACTCGGCGGACGGCCCTGCGCTTTCACCGCACGCTGTCGGAGCATCCGAACGCGATCCCGCTCCTGGTCGCGCAGATTCCGGTCGGTCCGAATGCAATGGCGTCCCGCGAGCGGAGCATGGCGACGTTCGTCGAGTTCGGCTTCTCCCCGAGCCTGGCCGCTCGGGCGTACACGACAATCGCCCAGTTCGTCATCGGTTTCGCGGTGCTCGAACCAGGCTCGCCAGACCCCGTGGACGCCGCAGCGCTGGGGGGCCACTACCGCCACCTAGATCCCAACGTGTACCCCCACACTGTCGCCGTCGCCGACGCGCTGACCTCGGTCCCCCTCGAGGAGGAGTTCCTCGAAGGGCTCCAGATCATCCTCGACGGGATCGACCGCGCCCGCCGACGGCGCCAGGACGAAAACTCGACTCCGCCGGCTTCCTGAAAGCGGACGACGGGTCTCGAACCCGCGACCTTCGGCTTGGGAAGCCGACGCTCTACCAACTGAGCTACGTCCGCGCGGACGGGAATTCTAGGCTGCCGATCGAGCGCGGTCGGGCTGAAGGAACCGCTATCGCCTGTGGCCGGGCCGCGGTTATGCTGCGGATGTGTCTGAGGAGAACGTCGCCATCGTGCGGGCGATCTTCGAGAGCGGTGGGACGACCAGCAAGGAGGAAATCCTCAAGGCGCTGCCGGAGGCGATCCCCGCTCTCTTTCATCCTGACGCCGAGTGGATCGAGGCCCCCGAGCGGGTCGACTCCCGGTCTTTTCGCGGGCACGACGGGATTCGTGACTCCTTTGAGCGATGGCTGGAGCAATGGGACGCCTACCGCTTTGAGGCCGAGCGGTTCGAGGACCACGGTGAGCATGTGCTCGTCGTCGCTCACGAATTCGGCGAAGGACACGGCTCCGGGGCTTCGACACAGGCCACGGTCTTCTCGGTGCTCACGTTCCGCGACGGCAAGGTCAGTCGCTACCAGGAGTTCTACGACGAGGCGGCGGCGCGAGCAGCGCTCGGCTAGGGGCAATGGTCGGGTGGAGATCCTGAGGAGGCCGATGTCGAAGGAGAACGCAGAGGTTGTGAGCAAGGCCTTCGAGAACCGGGGGCTACAAGACCTGGCGGAAGTGGCGGAGGCGCATTGGCACCCGGACATCGTCTACGTGGAGGATCCGCGCTGGCCCGGTGCGGCTCGATACGAGGGGCGGGACGCGGTGCTAGGCGTCTTTCGATCCTACGCGGAGGCCCTCGGTCCCGAGGGCGGCGGCTCAGCCACCGTCGAGCGGGTCTTTGACGCCGGCGAGCGTCAGGTGGCATTCGTTCGCTTTCGAGGCCAGTCGGCCAGCGGCGTTCCTCATGAACACCTGTGGGGCTACCTGGTGGAGCTCAGGGACCGGCGGATCGTCTACTGCCGCGCCTACTACGAGCCCGAGGAAGCCCTCGCAGCGGCGGGGTTAGAGCGGTAGCCCCGGCCTAGCCCTCCGCCTTCTTCACCGGAGCGTCGGAGTCCGGCACCTGAGCCGCATAGGAGTCTTCCTGCTGGCGCAGCTCTTGGTCACCCAGGTCGACGCTGTAGAAATCGCGCAGCTCACGGTCCTGCTCCTCGGAGAGCTCGCCCTCGGGCTCGACTTCCGGAGAGTCCTGGACGTGCTGAACGGAGTAAGGGACCCGGATCTCATCGTCCTCCTCCTTGAGCCGCGCCAGGGGGATGAAGATGACGCGGTCACTGGCCATGCCGGTCGAGGACTTGACCGTCACCCACATCGGGTCGCCGTCCTGCTCGTAGATCTCACAGACCTCTCCGACGTCGTTCCCCTGCTGGTCTTTGATCTTCTTGCCCGGCAGGCTGCCCACGTCTTCGATCCGGGATGCTTGCGATGCCATCGGTCTCCTCCTTTGAGCAGGCTCTGTCGTGCTGGGCTACCCCGCCGCGGCGTGTCCAATCGCCGGCGCCGTCATGCTCCGCCACCCTCCGGGCGGGTAGACTCGGATTCGAGGAGAGCGTGCGGCAGCTAACCGGACTAGACGCGCAGTTCCTGGCGCTCGAGACGCCTCGGCAGTACGGCCACGTGGGCGGGCTGGCGGTGCTGGACCCCAGCACCACACCAAACGAGCGGCTCGAGCTGGCAGACATCCACAACCTGATTGCCGGGCGCCTGCCGCTGTTGCCGCCGTTCCGCTGGCGCCTCAAGCAGGTGCCGCTGGACCTCGATTACCCCTACTGGATCGACGATCCGGACTTCGACCTCGAGTACCACGTCCGGGAACTGGCGCTGGCGCCTCCACCGACCGACGCAAAGCTGGCCGAGCAGGTCGCTCGCATCTTCTCCAGGCCGCTCGACCGCTCCCGTCCCCTGTGGGAGCTGTACCTCATCCACGGACTGCAGGACGGCCGGGTGGCGTTGCTGACCAAGATCCACCACTCGGTCATCGACGGCATGTCGGGAGCCGAGATCCTCGGGGTGCTATTGGATCTGACCCCGGAAGGTCGCGAGGCTCCGCCCCCGCTCGAACAGCAGGGGGAGCGCGAGCCGGGTGAGCTGGAGATGCTGGGCCGGGCGCTGCTCGGAACGCCGCGGTACTTTGAGCGGGCGCTCGGCGCGCTGCCGTCGACCCTGCCCAACCTCGAGGAGGCGCCGATCCTGAGCGAGCTCCCGGGGGCCAAGACGCTGGGCGCGGTAAGCGCTCGGTTGGTCCGTGCACTGCGCCGCAGGCCGTCGCGGGTGCTGGAGCGCTCCAACCTGACGCCGCCGCGGACGAGCTTCAACGGCCGGGTTTCAGCGCATCGGCGATTCGCGTTCGGCCAGCTTTCCCTGGACGCCGTCAAGGCGATCAAGAATGAGCACGGTTGTACCGTCAACGACGTGGTCGTCGCTCTGTGCGCCGGCGCCGTTCGGCGCTGGTTCGAGGAGCACGGGGAGTTGCCAGATCAGCCGCTGGTGGCCCAGATGCCGGTCTCGGTCAGGACCGAGGAGCAACAGGGCACGTACGGAAACCGGATCGGGATGCTGGCCGTGCCTGTGTTCACGAATGAGGCAGATCCCGTGCAGCGCCTGCGACACACGCATGAGGCGCTCAAGGCCGCCAAGGATCTGCACAAGGCGCTCCCGGCGCAGCTGCTTCAGGACGCGACGCAGTTCATCCCTCCGGCGGTGTTCGCGCGGGCCTCGCGCGTGACGATGTCGCTGGCCGCCACCCGCCGGCCGATCTGGAACCTCGTCATCTCCAACGTGCCTGGGCCTCAGTTTCCGCTGTATTGCGCCGGAGCGCGAATGGAGGCCAATTACCCAGTCTCGGTGATCACGGACGGCATGGGTCTCAACATCACGGTCATGAGCTACTGCGGCCGTCTCGACTTCGGGATCGTCGCCGACCGCGAGCAGATGCGCGACGTCTGGAAGCTGATCGACTGGCTGGGCGATTCGCTGGCGGAGCTTCAGCCACGCTCCGCCGAGGAGGCAATCAGGCAGCCTGACGAGGCGGCCAAGCAGGCCTGACCGGCCTCCACCGGCCGCCGCTCCCTACCAGGCCTGGGAGTCGCCGCAGCTCGGGCAGTCCACCGAGGTGGAGACCGCCGCGTGAAACACGACCCCGCAACGGCAGGCGTAAAGCGCCTCGTCCTGGGGAGGACCAGCCTCCCGCGCCCGCCGGCGTTCAAGGTGAAGGGCTGCGGCCTGGTCGGTGTGGTTCATCGACGGGCCACGGTTCCCGCGCGTCGGGGCATGGTCTCCGACGGACCTGCCGCTACGGCCCCGTCTGCGAGAAGAGGCAGTCTGGGGTCTGATGAGTCGAACTTGCACTGTCATCCAATAAACGGTCGCTCTGCCAGATGGTTTCGCCCTAGCCCGGCGAAATCCTCGGACTAACGCGACGCTAATCCTGGGCCTCGGGGCGAGCGGAGCGGTCGGCGCTCGGACTGGCTGCGCTGCCAGAGCCACGCCGTGTGGGAAAATCGCCGCCTATCCATGGATCCGAGCCGCAAGCGAGTCATCCGCCTGACGCTTGCTCTCACCGCCGCACTGTTGCTGGCCTCGGCGCTCATCTACACGAGTTTCAGTGCCGGACGGGAGGAGCTGACTGCCTCGCAGCTACTGCAAAAGGCGCAGCCGGGGCAGTCCTATGTCCTCGCAGGCACCGTTCTGGACGGCTCGGTGCACCGGGCAGGCTCGATGCTCTACTTCCGAATCCGCGACCCGAAGCTCCACCTCTCGGTGCCGGTCAGCTACACAGGAGTCGTGCCGGATCCGTTCCAGCAGGGCCGCGGGGTGCTGGTCACGGTCCGACAACAGGGCTCGCAGTTCATCGGCGAGCAGAACTCATTGACGACCAAATGCCCGTCGAAATACCAAGCGGCGAGCGGCGCCGCATGACATGGCACTGATCGGCCGCGCGTTGCTGATCCTCGGGCTGCTGGTCTCGATCTACGGGGTCGGGGCCTCGCTCTACGGAGCGCGGACCGGTCGGCGCGATTGGGTGGCGTCCGGACGTCGGGCGGTGTATGCGCTGGCCGGACTGATGGCGGTCGCCTTCGCCATCCTCGAATGGGCGTTTCTGAACGACAAGTTCTCGTTCAAGATCGTCGCCAACGGCTCGAGCACGACCACCCCCACGATCTACAAGGTCGCCGCGGTATGGGCGACCCAGCAGGGTTCGCTGCTGCTGTGGGTCCTGCTTCTGTCGTTCTGGTCGAGCCTGATCCTGTTTCTCTCGCGGCGCAAGGTCCGGGAGATCGCCCCGTACGCGACCGCGGTGCTGCTCGGCTTCGCGACGTTCTTCACGGCTCTGATGATCCTGGCCGCCAACCCCTTCCAGACGACGGCCACCCCGCCGGCGGAAGGCGCGGGCCTCGATCCCCTGCTGCGCCACGCCACGATGATGATCCATCCGCCGTTCCTCTATTCGGGCTACACGATGCTCACGATCCCATTCGCGTTTGCGGTGGGAGCGCTGATCACCGGACGCACCGGCGCCGAATGGATCCAAGTGACGCGGCGATTCGCGCTCGCCGCTTGGCTGTGCCTCGGGGTGGGGATCATGCTCGGTGCCCGCTGGTCATATACCGAGCTTGGCTGGGGCGGGTACTGGGCCTGGGATCCCGTGGAGAACGCGGCGCTGATGCCGTGGCTTTTGGCCACCGCGTTCCTGCACTCGATCATGATCCAGGAGAAGCGGGGGATGCTGAAGCGATGGAACGTCTCGCTGATCCTCGGCACGGGAACGATGGCCATCGTGGGGACTTTCCTCGTGCGGTCGGGGATCTTGTCCTCGATCCACGCCTTCGTCTCCGACCCCACGCTCAACATCTCGTTCGTGGCGCTGATCGGGACCATGCTGGTCGGCTCCGTCACGCTGATGATCCGGCGTCGGGACAGCCTGCGATCAGAGGCCAGATTGGACTCGCTCTTCTCGCGCGAGGCGGTGTTCTTGTTCCAGAACCTACTGCTGGTCGCCCTCGCGCTCGTGATCTTCTGGGTGACGTTCTTCCCGCTGATCTCCGAAGCGATCACCGGGACGCAGGTTTCGGTCGGACCGCCGGCCTTCAGGCCGTTCGTGGTCCCGCTGGCGCTGATCATCGTGCTCCTGTCCGGGGTCGGGCCGCTCATCGCGTGGAGGCGGGTGTCGCTGCACTCCCTGCGCCACAGCCTGTCGTTCCCGTTCGCGGTGGGGGTCGCGACGCTGGCGGTGCTGCTCGTCGTGCTGGGCCCATCCCACGGACCGGCGCTCGCGATGTTCAGCTGCGGGTCGTTCGTCATCGCCGCCGTGGGACAGGAGTTCTGGCGCGGCGCCCGCGCCAGGCACGCGATGTCAGGCGAAAGGGCGCCCGTGGCGCTACTCGCCCTCGTGCGGCGAAATCGCCGCCGATACGGGGGGTATGTGGTTCACGCCGGCTTGGCCGTGGCCTTGATCGGCGTCGCCGCCTCAACCTCCTTTCAGCACTCCCACTACGCGACGCTGAGGCCCGGACAGAGCACCAAGATCGACGGATATACGGTCCGCTACGTCAAGCCGACCGTTGCAGCCACCTCGGCCAAGCTCTCGCTGGGCGCCGTGCTGTCGGTCTCAAAAGGCTCACACCACGTGACCACGCTCGATACGCGGCACGAGCTCTATCCCTCCCAGGATCCGTCGCTCGGCCCGATCGGACGCTTCTTCAACGGTTCGGATGAGAGCCGCATCGGGCTGAAGTCGGGCTTCACCCACGACATCTGGACCGTCGTCAATCCGAGCCTGCAGCCGCTGCAAGGCCTGATCTCGCAAGGCGACAGGCTCTTCACCCGCCTGGAGACGCAGGCGATGCCGAGGATCGCCAAGCTGCCGGCTTCCCAACAGCAGGCCGCGCTTGCGCCCCTTTGGCAATTCCGTGATCGGGCAATCACCGAGCTTGTGTCGCGTTACGTGAGCCATCCCTGGCCCGCCACGTTCCTCCTAATCGTCTCGCCGCTGGTGACGTGGCTCTGGATCGGCGGGATCATCGTCGCGGTCGGGGCGCTGATCGCCCTCTGGCCGGTGCCCTCGAGGGCCCGGGTCCGCGCCCGCTCAGCTGCCTACCGTGGCGGATCTCAACCAGTGCCGGCCCGCGAGCCGGCCGGAGTCGCATAGGGCGCGCACGATGGAATTCCTGATCGTTCTCGCAACTCTGGCGATCGTGACCCTGTTCGTCACCCGGCCGCTGTGGGGAACTGCGAACGGTGCGGCGGCGGGCGGATTGGCGCCGGGGAACGAGGACCATCGCCCGCAGGCACGGGAAGTTCATCAGGGGCCGGACCCAGTGGCCGAGCTCGAGGCCGCGCGGGAGGCGAAGTACCTCGAGATCCGCGACGCCGAGCTCGATCGCCGCACCGGCAAGCTCTCCGAGGACGACTACGAGGCGATTGACCGCTCCCTGCGAGCTGAAGCGGTCGAGATCCTCAAGGCATTGGATGACGCCCGCGAGCGGCTACCATCAGCGAACTGATGGTCACGCTGCTCGACATTCTTCAGGTGTTCCTGTGCGTGGTCCTGGTCTTCCTGATCCTGATGCACTCGGGCAAGGACGCCGGACTGTCCGGAGCCTTCGGCGTGGGGACCGGAGCCGGCCCGCTGGGCGGCGGCTCGCTCGTCGAGCGCAACCTGAACAGGTGGACGATCGCGTTCGCCGTGGCGTTCACGGCGAATACGTTGATCTTGACCAAGATCGCCTAATTTGCCGCGAAGCCCGCCCGGCGCGCCCGGGCGACGGATCATGAAACGGTCTCTTGGCGCAATTCACGCGAGGCGCGGCGGGCGGGCAGCCTCGCCGCACTAGCGGCCATTCGGCCCAAGCCAGGTGGCAAGCGCCCGTCCGTTGCCAGCCACGAGCCGGCCAGGATCAGGAGCAGGCCGGCGACGGCGCCGGTGCCGGGGCGCTCGCCCAGCAGGACCACGCCGAGCCCAACCGCGATGACCGGGTTGATGTAGGTGATCACCGTCGCGCGGCTCGTGCCGGCCTCGGTGATCAGGATCGTGAAGATCACAAACGCGGCGGCGGTGCACACGAATCCAAGCACGACGACGCACGCGATCGCTCCGGTTGACGGCACCGCGTGCGGCGGGTCGAGCGCCGCCGCGGGTGCGAGTAACACCGATGCCATGGCCAGGCTCACGCCCATGGTGGCCCGGGGGTCGAGCCTGGCCATCCGAAGCTTGATCAGCATCGGGCCAATCGCGTACCCCACCGCCGCGAGCAGGACGGCCCCGGCGCCGAGCAGCTCTCCTCCCTTGCCCGCAAGGTCGATTCCCATCAGCGCGACCACCCCACCGAACCCGAGCAGCAACCCAAGGGCTCGGACTGGCGTCGGGCGCTCGGAATGGTCGAACCGCAGCGCGAGCAGCGCCACGATCAACGGCACAGACGAAATCAGGATCGCGGCAAGCGATGAGGAGACGCGCGTCTCGCCGGCGGCGATCATGGGAAACGGGATGCAGATCTCGACCACCGCGTAGATCAACAACACGCGCAATTGGCCCCGCAGCGACGAAAGCGTCCCGGCGCGCCACGCCAGCACCAGCAGCACCACCGCCGCGAGCGTCACCCGCCCCCAGGCCAGGAACGCCGGAGTCATTCCATGGCGTACGGCAACCCTGATCAGGAGGTAGGGGATCCCCCAGATGACGGAGATCGCCCCGAACGCGAGCCACGCCCGGCGGGTCATCGCCACCACCGGAGACGGTCACGGGGTGCCATTGCTCGATCGTAGCCGCGGCTGGCCAAATGGGGACGAGGGGCCTTTCGGGATACTGCGCGGGCCGATGTCACAGCAGAACGTGGAGAGCCTTCGAGCGTTCCTGGAACGTTTTTGCAACTTCGCCTTTCTCCAGGCAGTGAGCCGGGGCGAGGCCGATGTTTCTCTCCTCGATCCCGAGGTCAGCTACGAGGACACCGTCTTGCCCGACCACGTTGGCGAGACGTATCGCGGCTACGAGGGTGTGGCACGCGCGACGGCGCGCTGGATCGAGCCTTTCGACGAGCTCACAGTTGAGCTGGAGGAAATCGTCGGCGCGGGCGACCGGCTCGTCTCCATTGTCCGAGGCCGAGGGAGGGCCCGGCACACCGGCATCGAGCTCGAAGTGCCCTTTGCCTACGTCTGGACGTTCCGGGACGGAAGGGTCATTCACTTCCGGTCGTATCTGGATCCTGAGGAAGCCGTCCGAGCCGCCAGCCTCGAGGAGCATGACGCTCCCGGCGGCTCCTGACACCTTCGGTTCGCAGTCGCCTTTACGGGAACGCGGAAGCCTTGACACTCGACGCGGTCTGAAGGAAAATCGCGCGCGATCTCCCGCGGGGTGCATACAAGAGATCGGTCATTTCAATTCGTCCGAGCGGCGATAGCGCCGCCGCGACGGGGGTGAGCAAAATGCTGGACCGCTTGAGCCGTTTCGCGCCGCTGACCGGCATCGGGTTCGTGGTGCTGCTCGTCATCGGGATCCTTACGAGCAACACATCGCCTAAGGCAAACGCGAGCGGCGCGCGCGTGATCTCCTTCTACGCGGCCCATAAGTCAAGCCAGGAGGCCAGCGACCTCCTGTTAGGGATCGGGTTGGTGTTCTTCCTGTTCTTCATCGCCGCCCTCTACGGCTATCTCCGCCGTGCGCCCGCCGCCCAGAACATGGCCCTCCTCGGGCTCGTAGGGGCGCTCCTATTCGCAGTCGGTCTCTTGGTGTTCGGGGGCATCGATTACACGCTCGCGTATGCCTCTAAGAGCCTCGCTCCCGACGCCGCACAAGCGCTCAACGCGCTCGACAATCAGTTGTTTCTGCCGGTGTTCGTCGGCGGACTTGTGTTCGGCATCGGCACCGGACTGGCGGTCGTTCGCAGTGGACTGCTTCCCGCCTGGCTCGGCTGGGCG
>DAIPIC010000107.1:0-10893 GCA_036771025.1 Solirubrobacteraceae bacterium | reverse complement strand
ACGCCAGCCGAGGCCGCCAGCACATCGACTTCGACACCACCCAGGAGCACGCCGCCCCCAGCACCACCTCCGATCTGGCGTTCCGCGGTGTGCTCGCCGGCCGGTCGACTGCTGTCTGGAAGGGAAACATCATCGTCGACCCCGGCGCACAGAAGACCGACGCCTTTCAGGAGTCGCGCAACCTCCTGCTGTCAAAGAGGGCGCATGCCGACGCCATCCCCGGTCTCGAGATTCAGGCCAACGACGTCCGCTGCACCCACGCGGCGGCCGTGGCTCAGGTGGACGCCGAGCAACTGTTCTACCTCCGGGCCCACGGTCTACCGGAGCCGGAGGCAAAGCGACTGGTGATCGAGGGGTTCCTGTCAGCCCTGGTTGAGCGCTTCGAGGCGGGGCCGGTGCGCGACCTGCTGGCCGGTGCGCTCGAGCGGCGCTTGAACGCTGTTCTCGCGAGCTAAACGACCTCGTACCCCGCTCGCGTCCGGACCGCCTCCGGAGGCTCGGTCTCTAAGACCGGCATCTGGGGCGAGCTTCTGCGCCGGCGGCCGATGATCATCCAGATCGCCCAGGCGATCACCAGCAGCAACACAACCTCTCTGATCGCCACCCAGGTTCTCACCACGTGGACGTTGAACCACGTGTCGTTCGGTCCCATCCGGGCAGAGGCAAAGGCACTCACGAAGAAGGCAAGATCGGCCGATGCAAATGCGACCGCCAGCGCGATCGGCGCGCCGGCGATCGCCAACAGCGCCATCACCCACAGCCCGTACTGAGGGCTGTAGATCTTGATGACGAAGAAGAACCAGCCGAGGCAGGCCAACATCGCCGGGCCCAAGAGCTCGTACGCCAGCGCCCCGCGGCGACGGCGGGCCCAGGCGACCATGCCGAGAATCAGCGCGATGCCCACAACCGTCGCGATCCCACTGGCCAGGTTAACCGTCGATAGCGGCAGGTGGCCCGAGTCGATCAGTGCCCACAGCCCACCGCCGCCACGGCGGTTGGCGTTGTAGCGGAAGAAGTGAAGCCAGTTGGAGGAGATCGCTAGACCTCCGTGCGCGCCGGATTTGAACATGAATGGCGCGTTGAAGGCCACGCTGATGGCGGCAAACGGGGCGACGATCCGCGTGAAGACGATGGCCCGTCTGCGTGTCCCGTGCTCGTCGAGCAGCCTGGCCCACAGGACCACCGGCAGGGCGAGGATCGGGAAGAACTTGGTCCAGGTGGCGACGCCGAGCGCCAGGCCACCCCATGCGTCGCGCCGCTGGTCGAACAGCACCAGCGCCACCACCAGAGCGGCGATCGACAACAGATCCCAGTTGAGCACCACGTAGGTCGCAAGGGCGGGCGCCAGCGCCAGCAGCCACGGATTGGCTCGGTGGAGGCGGCCAATTAGGCGGATCGTCAGCAGCCCGCACAGCGCTAGGACGGCAGCGCTGACAGCCAGATACCCACCGACGCCGCCGCCGACGAGCGACATGAGCCAGGCAAACAGCCCCGTGCCGACCGGATACTCGAACGGATAGTGGACGTACGGCAGCGCGTGCTGCCACATGTGGTTTCGGAAGTAGAGCGACGCGATGTCCGAGTACGCGCCGAGGTGTGCGAAGGCGAAGCTGTTGAACGCGCCTTGCTCTGGCGCCCCGTGGTAGGTGAATGTCGTTCGGCGCAAGGCGATGCCATAAGCCATCAGCGCCGCCCCGGCGACAAGCGGCCCCCAGACCCGCCACCCCCGGACGGCGGCCGCCAGTCGCAGCTGCCGCGGCCCGGCGCCCAACCGGTCGGTCACCATCAGGAGGTCTGCTGCCGAGCGGAGGCCGCAGGAAGCGCCAAGGCGGCGGTGAGGGCGTCGAGGGCGTCCATTTGCGTGGCGTTGTTTACGAACGGGGAGCGGCTCGGAGTCAGCGGCCAGCCCCAGTAGAACACGAACTGGCAGGAATCTGGTGTCTGACAGTTGCCGGGCTTTCCGTCCGAGCGCACGACCGAGTTGTGCACGATCGCGGACGCCTGGCGTCGTATGAAGCGCTCGTACTCCGTGCTGCCTGTGGCGGTCGTGTAGTCCGAGAAGGCCTGAGCGAGAACGCCCTTCCACGACAGTTCGTCGAAGTACAGTGACGAGCCCGTGCACCCCGTGCCATCGCGCTCGCACGGCTCCTGAAGGATGCCCTTTGAGTTGACCATCGTGCTCTGCTTCGAGAGCACGTACTTCAAGAACTGGTTGGCCTGCTGGTAGTAGGAGCTGTCGTGTAGGGCTGTCCCCACCTGAACCAGCGCATCTGCCACCTCTCCCTCGGTATAGGTGATCGGCCCCGCGATGAGTCCGTTGCAGACCGCGTTGAGCGAGTCGCGAACGGTGCCCTTCTGGAGGTTGACCAGGTTGTGACGCTGCAGCCAGTCGAGCGTGGCTCGGGCTTCTCCGATCCACCTCGAGGCGTTGCCTGGGTTGTAGAACGGACCGGCCTGGCCGCGGTACGCCGCGAGCTGCGCCACCAGCGCGATGTACTCGGCGTTGGTCACCGTGTCGGCCGGGAAGCCGATCTGCCACACGATCCCGCCGCAGGACTTCTGCTGCTTTGAGATGTAGTCGGCGTCGAACTCGGCCAGCTTGAGGAACGTCCGCGCGTCGGCCACGTCGTGGCGATCGTTCAGCTCGTACTTGGAGGCTTCAAGCCATGCCAGCCCCCACCAGGCGGTGTCGTCCATGAACGCGTTCACGAAGTCGTTCTTGGCGATAGCGAACGGAGTCTCCCCGGGGATGTGACCGGACTCCCGGTGGTAGGTGCGCATCAGAATCGTCTGATACGCCGGATCGGTGTTGTGGGTGACCTCCAGGTAGCGCACCAGTGTCCGCATGGCCATTGCCGACTGCCACCAGTGCTGCAGCGAATGGGCACCCCAGAGGCCGGTCGGGTAGTTCCAGCGCCAGTCGAGCTGGCCGGTGTCGGGCTTGCCCACGCCGTGCGTCGGATCAGCGAACTCGCGGGTTCCTAGAAGCGCCGCCTGCGCCACCGTAGGGGACTGGTTGAACCCGGCGGTGTAGGCGAGCTCGCCGCACCACGGCAGGTGCTTGGAGGGGCTGATCATCCGCTGACACCGCCTCACCACCGACTGGTACAGCGTCGGGGCACTCACCGAATGGGGCAGCGCCTTGCGGAGCTCGGAGGGGTTGGTGGACGCGTGGCCGGTCTTCGCCACCACGAGCAGGGCAGCGAGGATCGCGACGGTTAACGCCCGCCTTAACGTCACATACTTGTGGATGACCGAGCTCAAGGGAGGTCTGCTGCGCGAGGCTCAAACATTGTTATTACCCCCCCAGACGCCGACGAGCGTCAACCCTCCATGCGGCGGCCATTTTAGTGGGCGCGTCGTAGGATGATCCGGTGTCCGCCCGTGGCACGCCACCAATGATCCCGCTCGGTTACGGCAAATTCGTCCGAGCTGATCGGGTTTATGCGCTCGTTCCGTTGGAGGGTGCCGAGCGTGGCGATGGGCGACGCACGCTCGTCCACGTGGAGGGTATCGATAAGCCGCTGGTCGCGTCCCGCTCTGAGACCGCGATCGCGGAGGATCTGGCAGGCGCGCTGGGGCTGCAAACGGTGCGCGGGCGCCGAACGGGCGTCCCGGGCCAGGAGGCCCTGTTCTGAGGCAGATCGTCCTGCTGCGGGGGATCAACCTCGGCCCTCGCAACCGGGTAGCGATGCCGGCACTGCGCGAGTGCCTGGCTTCAGAGGGTCTGAAGGACATCAGGACCTACGTACAGAGTGGCAACGTCGTTGTTTCGAGCGACGAGCCCCCGAAGCGGCTCGCGCGACGATGCGAAGGGGCGATCGCCTCGCAGTTCGGACTCGAGATAGCGGTGATCGTGCGCACCCGAGACGAGCTCGCGGAGGTCGTGAAGCGAAACCCGCTCAAGGAGGTGGCTGACAATCCCAAGCGCTACCAGGTGACGTTCCTCTCCGCGCCGCTGGGGCAGGAGCAGGTGGACCGCCTCGCGGCGTTGGCCGCCCCTCCCGAACGGCTCGTGGCCCTCGGCCGGGAGCTCTACAGCTGGCACCCAGAGGGAGTTGGCCGGTCAAAGCTATGGGGGCGGATGGCGGGCGCCGGGCTGGGGGTCACGGCGACGGCCCGCAACTGGACCACCGTCACGACGCTTCTCGAGATGGCTGACGCCTGAACCGAGTACGCGGCGATCTGCGGCGGCGATCGATCCTTGCTGCGATGATCATCGCCGTGTCTTCGGCCAGCACTTCAACGCTTCTCTCCCGCCTGGCAAAGAAGATCTCTCGGAGTGCACAGGATGAGGAGCTCGGGATGCGCCCACGTCAGTTCTGGGTCCTGTCGTTCCTATCCGAGCACGACGGCGTTCCCCAGCACGAGCTCGGCGATGCGTTCATGCTGGACGCCAACAACGCGGTGCTGCTGTTGAACGAGCTCGAAGCAGCCGGCTACATCGAGCGCCGTCGCAACCCACAGGACCGGCGGCGGCACCTAGTCTTCCTGACGGACGGCGGCCAGCAGGCGCTGAAGCGCGCCCGCGAGGCCTACGCGGCGACGGAGGACGCCGTCCTCGGACGGCTTTCCGCGCGGGAGCGCGAGACGCTGCGAGCCTTGCTGACGAAGGCCTTGGAGGAGTAGGTTGCGCCCGTGGACGTCACGGCTGCCCAACGAGCACACGATGTCCCTTCCGGAGCGCTGGAGCTGACGGCACGCCAGCGCCGAGCGCTCGAAGAGATCTGCGACACGTTCTGTCCTGACTCGGACGGCGTACCCAGCGCCCGTGAGCTGGGGGTGGCGGACGCGGTGATCGAGGCCATCTCGAAGAACCCTCGCGCCGCCGAGCGGCGCCAGCTTCAGACGCTCCTCGGGCTGTGGGACAGCCCAGGGCTCGGGGTACTCGGCGCCGGCGCGTGGAAGCGGTTCAGCGCCATGGCGCCCGACGAGCGCGAGCGGGTACTGCTCTCCTGGGCGGGCTCGCGACTCCCCCAGCGCCGCGCCGTGTTCCAGGCTCTGCGCAAGGCCGCACTGCTCTTCTACTACATGCTTCCCGGCCCAGATGGCGGACGAAGCCCAGTGTGGGATGCGATCGGCTACGACGGCCCACTTGGCAAGCTCGAGTCCGCGCCGCCGAAGGCGCTTCAGCCAACTCCCATCGACCGCGACACGACGCTTAGCTGCGACGTGGTGATCGTGGGGTCCGGCGCGGGGGGAGGGGCCGCGGCCGGTGTTTTGGCCGGAGCCGGGCTCGACGTGATCGTGATCGAAGCCGGCGGCTACTTCGACGATGAGGACTTCGATGGATCGGAGCTGGGCGCGCTCACCCGCTACTACATGGCGGCCCCGGCCGGGACGGTCGATCAAAGCGTGGGCCTGATCGCCGGGTCCTGCCTCGGCGGCGGGACCGTGATCAACTACACGACGTCGTTCCGCACCCCCGAGGAGGTGCGGGCTGAGTGGGCCTCGTTCGGGGTGCCAGCATTCAACTCCGAGCTATACACCGCCTCGCTGGATGCCGTGTGCGAGCGGCTGGGGGTCAACCAGGAGCACAACGAGCCCTCGACCCGCGACCGCAGGCTCCAAGAGGGTTGCATCGAGCTGGGCTGGCACGTCGACGCCATGCCTCGGAACGTCAGGCGCTGCGCGCAGGGAAAGGAATGTGGCTACTGCGGACTGGGTTGCCGCGTCGGCGCCAAGCAGTCGGTCGTCAAGACATGGCTGGCGGACGCGCACCAGGCCGGCGCGCGACTGATCGTGGGAACGAAGGTCTCTCGGGTCCTGGTAGAGGGTGGCGGTGCGCGGGGAGTGGCCGCGTTGACGGACGCTGGGCATCACCTCACCGTTCGCTCGAGAGCTGTGATCGCCGCCTGCGGCTCGCTTCATACACCGGCGCTCCTGAGGCGCTCCGGCCTGCGCAACCAGAACATCGGCAAGTACCTGCGGCTCCACCCCGCCACGGCGGTGTTCGGCGTGTATGACGAGCAGCTGAAGCCCTGGGAGGGAGTGATGCAGGCGCTGTACTCCGACCATTACCGCGACCTGCACAACGCCTATGGGCTCAAGTACGAGACCGCGGCCGCCCACCCGCACCTCGTGCTCACGTTCCTTCCCTGGCGCGGCGCCCGGCGGCATTTCGAGTTGATGCAGGCACTACCGAACATGGCCGCGCTGGGAGTGCTGCTGCGCGACCGCGACGGCGGCGAGGTGCGTGTCGGGAGAGACGGCGAGCCGGTAGTGCGCTACAAGCTCTCGCCGTTTGATTCTGAGCACCTGCGCACCGGAATCGACGGCGCCGCTCAGATCCACGAGGCTGCGGGCGCGCAGCGAATCTTCAGCTCTCACAACGAGTGGGTGGCCTACGAGCCCGGCTCCGGATCGCGGGATCAGTTCATGGCCGCAGCCGACGCCGCTGGCTACGGGGCCGGACAATGCGTTCTGTCCTCGTTTCACATCATGGGCTCGGCCCGGATGGGCGGAACGCCCGCGAGCTCTGTGTGCGACGCCACCGGTCAAACCTGGGAGGTACGCGACCTCTACGTGTGCGATGCCTCGACGTTCCCGACGGCCTCAGGCGTCAACCCCCAGATCTCGATCCAGGCCATCGCGCACATGAACGCCAGCGGGTTAGCCGCAAAGCTGACTTGAGCCGGGCGCCCCGGAGCGCAACAATCGCCTGACTTCTATACACCGGGAGGTGAGTCCATGTCCGAGCCGGCCTCTGTCCTCGTCGTCGCACACCAGACGGCAGCGACCCCCGGATTGCTAGAAGCGGTTCGCGAACGCGCCCAGCGCGACCCCGCCAAGTTCCATCTCGTCGTCCCGCGAATGCCCCACGGTATGCACAAGGTGGTGGATCCTGAGGAAACTGGAGAGGACGATGCGCAGCTGGTGCTCAACCAGGCGCTGCCGAAGCTCTCCGAAGCCGCGGGTACGGAGGTGACCGGCTCACTCGGGGACGCGGAGCCGCTGATGGCCATCCAGGACGCGGTCAACCTGGGTCAGTACGACGAGATCATCATCTCGACGCTGCCGATGCGCATCTCGCGGTGGCTGAAGCTCGACCTCGTGTCGAAGACCAAGGGGCTTGGGCTGCCGGTCACGCACGTCGAGGCGGCGGAGAGCCCGGTGGGGGCCGGCCAGTAGTTAGCGCGGAGTGGGTGATAAGGCGCCATCTGGCGCCTTGTCTCCCGGTAGGGTGGGGCGGTGAAGCTCGCGACCTTCCAGGCCCCCGAGCTGGACTACCGGCTCGCCGGCGAGGTTGTCGACGAGCAGGTCTTCGTGTTCGCGGACGAAACGGCGACGGTGGAGGGGATTCTCGCCGGGGCAGCTGCCGAGAGGGGCCCCGATGCGTGGCCACTGTCCGACGTCACTCTTCTCGCGCCGATCCCGCGTCCGGGCACGATCTACGCCATCGGCCTGAACTACGCAAAGCACGTCGAGGAAACCGGAGCTCAAGCTCCGGAGGAGCCGATCGTATTCGTCAAGGTGCCGAGCTCGGCAGCGCCCCCTGGCGGCCCGATCCGCTGCCCCGAGGTGGTGCGGCGGCTGGACTACGAGGGCGAGCTGACGATCGCGATCGGGGAGGGCGGTCGGATCGCGGGGTTCTGCGTCGCCGACGATGTCACCGCCCGCGACCTCCAGGGCCGCGAGCCGCAGTGGACGCGCGCCAAGGGCGCCGACACGTTCTGCCCCTACGGGCCCTGGATCACGACGACCGACGAGGTTCCCGACCCTGGACGACTGCGGCTACGCACCTGGGTAAACGGCGAACTGCGCCAGGACTCGAGCACATCCGATCTGATCTTTGGGTGCCGGGAGCTCGTCGACTTCGTAGCTCAGACCTGCACCCTCTCGCCCGGCGATCTCATCCTCACCGGGACGCCTAACGGCGTGGGAATGGGGATGGACCCGCCGCGCTTCCTTCAGTCGGGGGACGTAGTGCGGATCGAGATCGAGCGGCTGGGAGTTATCGAGCACCCGGTCGCCTAGAGCCACCGCTAGTGGTGATCGATCACCCGGTCGATCAGTCCGTACTCCAGCGCTTCCTCGGGCTTGAAGAACCGGTCGCGCTCCATGTCGTTGTGGACCTCCTCGATGGTCTGGCCGGTGTGCTGGGCATAGATCTCGTCGATCCGCTCCCGGATCTTGAGGACCTCGCGGGCGTGGATCTCGATGTCCGATGCCTGTCCCTCGAATCCGGCGGACGGCTGGTGCATCAGCAGTCGGCTGTTGGGGAGGGCAAACCGCTTGTCCTTGGTGCCGCCCGTCAGCAACAGCGATCCCATCGACATTGCGATGCCCACGCAGATCGTCTGGATGTCCGGCTTGATGAACTGCATCGTGTCGTAGATCGCCAGCCCCGAGTAGATAGAGCCGCCCGGGCAGTTGATGTAGATCGAGATGTCCTTGTCGGGGTCCTCGGACTCGAGATGAAGCAGCTGGGCGACGATCAGGTTCGCGATCTGGTCGTCGATCGGAGTGCCCAGGAAGATGATTCGCTCGTTCAGCAGGCGGCTGTAGATGTCGAACTCCCGCTCGCCCCGCGCCGTCTGCTCGATGACCATGGGAATCAGTTGCATGGTCATAACCCTACGACACGGGGCCCGGATACCATCCGCCCGACTTATGGCCACGCTCGCGCGGGAGAGGCTCGGCCCGCTGGCCCGGCTAGGCGCACCAATGTCCCGGCTCGGCGCCCCTGGGAAGGGGCGTTTATTGGGCATCGCCGGTCCGCTGATCGCTGGGGCCGCCGTCATGGCCTACGGCGTGTGGCTTCGCGGCTGGGCATTCGACTATCACGGAATCGCCAACCAGACCGCGTTCAACCACGCGGCCTTTGGCCACATGGGGGGCTACTCGGACATCACTTCGCTGTTCTTCCGCAACCGGATGTGGCTTCACCGGCTGCCGTATGTCCACTATGGGTTCGAGTATCCGGTCGGCACCGGACTGTTCGCCTGGCTGACCAGCCTGGCGGGCACGGGGGTTGGCACATACCTGGCCATCAATGCGATCGCGCTCGGGGCCTGCGGTCTGCTGACGATCTGGTTGCTCGGCCGGTACGAGGGGGCGAATCCCTGGCTGCTGGCCCTGTCGCCGGCGCTGGCGCTGTACGTGGTGCTGAACTGGGACCTGCTGTCGATCGCGTCGCTGGTGGTGGCCCTAGTGCTGTTCGATCGTCGGCGAGATGCTTGGGGGGCCGTCGCGCTCGGGGTGGCCACCTGGACGAAGTTCTTCCCGATCCTCGCGCTGCCCGTCGTGCTCTGCGTACGCCTGCTCGAGGGGGGCGATGGGCGTCAGCGCGCGCTTGCCTGGGGGCGGATCCTGCTCCCGTTCCTGGCCGTGACCGTCGCGTTCAACGCGCCGTTCGTCTACCGGCACGGAGCGCACGGTGGCCTGGTCGTGTCCTCCAGCTGGTTCTACTTCTTCCACTTCAACGCTACGCGAGGGGCCGGCGGTGGCCTGTGGAACCTGTTCCACCTCTCGGGGGTTTCGCGGTCCGCGTTGAACGACGCCAGCGCCGCGCTGACGATCGCCGGCGTGGTCGTGATCCTCGGAGCGGTCGTCTGGGCCGCACGGCGGGGAGCGCGACCGTCGAACCTGGTGGCGCCCGCCCTGCTCGGCTCCGTGGCGTGGTTCTTCTTCGCCTCCAAGACCTACAGCCCGCAGTACGGGCTCTGGGTGATGGCGCTGCTGGCGCTGACCGGCGCCCCGCTGGCCCTGGGCGTGGCGTTCGCGGCCACCGACCTGGCGTTCTTCGTCTCAGCCTTCAGCCTGTTGCGACTCACCGGCCGCAGCGATGTGTGGTTCGTCAACAACGTGTACCCGCCCTCGATCGCGGCCCGCGAAGCGGCGCTGTTCGCGGTCGCGGCCTGGGCTGTGTGGGCGATCGTCGCCGGGCTCAAGGGACGACGACCGCAGTTCCTTCAAAGCGACCAGCACGCAGATCCGACAGCGCTTCCTCGGCCCGCTCCAGCTCGTACAACGACACCGTCGTCTTGACGGGCACACGAGGGGCCAGCTCCAGCAGCTGGTAGCCGTCTTCCCGGGTTAAGTTCGCGACCGAGCGGAGCGATCGCTCCTGCCACAGGTCGGCGTACGGGAAGGAGGGTATGTCGGTCATGTGGATACCGGCACAGACGACGGCGCCGCCCGGGGCCAGCACCCCGAGCGCCTGCGTCACGAGCTCCCCGACGGAGGCGAAGATGATCGCCGCGTCGAGTGGTTCGGGCGGCACCTCGTCGCTCCCGCCAGCCCAGGCCGCGCCGAGCGCACGCGCGAACTCCTGCGTCTCGGCGTCCCCGGGGCGCGTGAACGCGAACACCTCCCGGCCCTGAAAGACGGCCACCTGGCAGATCATGTGGGCGGAGGAACCAAACCCGTACAGGCCGAGCCGAGGGGCGTCTCCCGTCAGCCGCAGCGCCCGGAAGCCGATCAGACCGCCGCACAAGAGCGGCGCTACGTGCTCGTCGGACAAGCCATCCGGGAGCGGCAGACAGAACGCCTCGTCGGCGACGGCGAGCTCGGCGAACCCCCCGTCGATGTCGCGCCCCGTGAAGCGGGCGTTGATGCACAAGTTCTCCCGTCCGCTCCGGCAGTATCGGCACTCCCCGTCCGTCCAGCCCAGCCAGGGGACGCCCAGCCGCCTGCCGTCCTCGGTCTCTCCCACGATCTGGTGCCCGAGCACGACGGGGAGCTTTGTCGCCTCGATCTCCGCGTCGCGGAGGTGCAGATCGGTGCGACAGACGGCACAGGCCTTGACCCGAAGAAGCACCTGCCCGTCCTGGGGGACCGGATCCGGAAGGGTCTTCGCGACGAGCGGCTCTCGGGGCTGCTCGAGGACGCTCGCGCGCATGCTGACATCATGACCTACGGCGATGGTCCCGCTCAACGTGCCCAATGTGC
>DAIPIC010000106.1:0-10963 GCA_036771025.1 Solirubrobacteraceae bacterium | reverse complement strand
CGAGGAGGCGGGGGCGATGGAGAACACGATCATCGTCATGGCGGCCGCCGACGAGGCGGCGCCGATCAAGTTCCTTGCTCCCTATGCGGGCTGCGCGATGGGCGAGTACTTCCTCTACAACGGCAAGGCGGCGCTCGCGATCTACGACGACCTGACCAAGCACGCCTACGCCTACAGGCAGATGTCGCTGCTGCTGCGGCGGCCGCCGGGACGTGAGGCCTACCCGGGAGACGTGTTCTACCTGCACTCGAGGCTGCTGGAGCGCGCGGTCAAGCTTTCGGACGAGCTGGGAGGCGGCTCTCTCACCGCG
Source organism: Solirubrobacteraceae bacterium (assembly GCA_036771025.1). Lineage (GTDB taxonomy): Bacteria > Actinomycetota > Thermoleophilia > Solirubrobacterales > Solirubrobacteraceae > Palsa-465. The sequence goes on along the minus strand of DAIPIC010000106.1, from coordinate 10,653 downwards.
CTGCCGATCATCGAGACCCAGGCCGGAGACGTCTCGGCCTACATCCCGACAAACGTCATCTCCATCACCGACGGGCAGATCTTCCTGGAGCCGGGCCTGTTCTACTCGGGTGTGCGCCCCGCGATCAACGTCGGCATCTCGGTCTCGCGCGTGGGCGGCAATGCACAGATCACCCCGATGCGCAAGGTGGCCGGGACGTTGAAGCTCGAGCTCTCCCAGTACCGCGAGCTCGAGGCGTTCTCGCAGTTCGGATCCGAGCTCGACCCCGAGACACAGAAGACGCTGGCCCGCGGCGAGCGCCTGGTCAAGACGCTCAACCAGAGCGAGCGCGAGCCGATGCCGATCGAGGACCAGGTGGTGCAGGTGTACGCGGCGACGAACGGCTACCTGGACCGGATCAAGGTCGACCGCGTGGAGAGTTTCCTCGCGGATCTCTCGGACTCGGTGCGTGGCAACGAGCCTGAGCTTCTGAAGGAGATCGCCGGGGGTGAGTGGTCAGACGAGGTACAGAACCAGCTCAGCTCGGCCGTGGAACAGTTCGCGGAGGACTTCGGCTTCGACCTCGACGAGGAGGGCCACCCACTTGAGGAGGGCGAAGAGGAGCCGCGCCGAGACGAAAAGGCCCAAGAGGACGAGGGGGGCCAGCAGGAGGCCGAGGAGCAGGAGGAAGAGGCCGTCCCCGCCTAGGAATGGGGGACGGTCCAGCAGCGCATGCCCGCCTCTCAGCGCGACGTCCGCGAACGTATCTCGTCGGTCAAGAACATCCAGAAGATCACGCGGGCCATGGAGATGGTCGCCGCTGCCCGGCTGCGGCGGGCCGAGCAACGGATCGAGGCCTTGCGTCCCTACGCCTCGGCGATTCGCAGAATGACCCGCCAGGCGGCGGAGGCCGCCGGCGAGGTGCCGCGCCTGCCGATCCTGCAGGAGCATCCCGAGACCAGAACTGTGGGGCTGCTGCTGGTCGCCGGTGATCGGGGCCTGGCCGGCGCGTTTAACTCGAACATCGTCCGCGCCGGAGTGAGCGCGGCCCGCGAGCAGGAGTCCGAGGGACGCGAGATCGCTTTCTACGCCTCCGGTCGCCGGCCCGCCTCGTCGCTGACGTTCCGTGGCTTGGAGCTCAAGCAGAGCTTCACCGGTTTCTCCGACCGCCCGGCCTATGCCGACGCCCGGCGGATCGCCGAGAGCTTGATGGCCGCTTACGTGGACGATGAAGTCGACCGCCTCGACATCTTCTACAACGGCTACATCTCCCCCCTCTCGCAGGTGGTGCGGCGCGAGACGCTGCTGCCACTACAGCAGGCCACGGTGTTGGAGGAGGGCGGCGAAGCCGACTCGGACTCCGAATCCGATGAACCCTCGAGTGACGGCGCCCAACGGGAGGGGCCCTCGGCAGAGGTCGAGTACGAGCCGGATCCGGAGGAGATCCTCGGCCGCCTGGTGCCGGACTACGTCGAGATCTCCATCTACCGCGCGCTGCTTGAATCCACCGCCTCCGAGCACGGGGCGCGAATGACCGCGATGCGCAATGCGTCAGATAACGCCGGGAACCTGATCGACGACCTGACACTCGAGATGAACCGTGCCCGCCAGGCCGAGATCACGCAGGAAATAATGGAAGTCGTCGCCGGGGCCGAGGGTCTCGGGTAGAGGTTTCACGGAGGTGAAACCGGTTAAGAGAGGCCTGAGGCCGAACTTCGAAATCAGACCGCGGGACCGGATGCCCCGCGGGGGACCATAGACTGGAGACAAGATGGCAACGACAGAAGAAAGCCCGGCGGCGGCGGAGACCAAAGATCAGAACGTCGGCCGGATCGAGGAAATTCAGGGCGTGGTGATCGAGGCTGTCTTCCCCGACAAGCTGCCCGAGATCAACCACGCGATCAAGGTCCACCGACCGGAGGCGGCCAGCAAGGAGGAGGACATCGACATCAGCGCCGAAGAGGACCCGTACGTAGTGTGCGAGGTCCAGCAGCACCTGGGCGACGACCGGGTGCGGGCGGTGGCGATGGACTCGACCGACGGCCTGGCGCGCGGGACGGAAGTGATCGATACCGGAGTGCCCATCACCGTTCCGGTGGGAAAGGCGACGCTCGGCCGGATCTTCAACCTGCTGGGCGAGCCGATCGACGAGGGGGACTCGATCCCCGACGACGTCGAGCGCTGGCCGATCCACCGCGAGGCACCCACCGTCGAGGCGGTGGCGCCCACGGTCGAGATGTTCGAGACGGGGATCAAGGTCATCGACCTGTTGGCGCCGTACGCGCGCGGCGGGAAGGTCGGCCTGTTCGGCGGCGCCGGGGTCGGCAAGACCGTGATCATTCAGGAGCTGATCCACAACCTGGCCCAGGAGCACGGCGGGCTGTCGGCATTCTGCGGCGTGGGCGAGCGCTCGCGAGAGGGCAACGACCTATGGATCGAGATGAAGGAGTCCGGGGTGCTCGACAAGACGATGCTCGTCTTCGGGCAGATGAACGAGCCGCCCGGAGCGCGCATGCGGGTCGGCCTTTCCGGCCTGACGATGGCCGAGTACTTCCGCGATGAGGAGGGCCAGGACGTCCTCCTGTTCATCGACAACATCTTCCGCTTCGTGCAGGCCGGCTCCGAGGTCTCGGCGCTGCTCGGCCGGATGCCCTCGCAGGTTGGCTATCAGCCGACGCTCGAGACCGAGATGGGTCAGCTCCAGGAGCGCATCACCTCCACTCGCAAGGGGTCGGTCACGTCGATTCAGGCCATCTACGTCCCTGCCGACGACCTGACCGATCCGGCGCCGGCCTCGGTGTTCGCTCACCTGAACGCCACCACCACGCTGTCGCGCTCGATCGCCGAGAAGGGGATCTACCCGGCGGTCGATCCGCTCGACTCCACCTCCACCATCCTGAAGGAGGACATCCTCGGCGAGGAGCACTTCCGGGTGGCCAACGACGTCAAGGAAGTGCTCCAGCGATACAAGGAGCTGCAGGACATCATCGCCATCCTGGGGATCGACGAGCTCTCCGACGACGACAAGCTGACCGTGGCTCGTGCCCGGAAGATCGAGCGGTTCCTCTCGCAGCCGTTCCACGTCGCGGAGCAGTTCACTGGTACGCCGGGCGTCTACGTGAAGGTCGAGGACTCCATCCGAGGGTTCAAGGAGATCCTGGAGGGCAAGCACGACGACCTGCCGGAGAGGGCCTTCTTCATGAAGGGCACGATCGACCAGGTGGTCCAGGAGGCGGGCGAGGCAGAAGGCGAGGAGTCCAAGGAGGACTCCGAGTCCGAGGACGAGTCCGAGTCCACGGAGCGGTCGGAATCCGAGGACGACTCGAGGTCAGAGGACCGCTCCTCCGATGAGGACAGCTCCGACTCCGAAGACGAGGGCTGATGGCCCACACCAAGTTCCGCGTCGAGGTCCTCACGCCGGAAGGACAGGTGTGGGCCGACGAGGTCGAGATGGTCTCGACGCGGACCGCCGTCGGCTCGATCGGCATCCTCGCCCATCACGCCCCGGTGCTGGCGATGCTCGAGCCCACCGAGCTCCGGCTGTACACGAGCGAATCGGACGTGGTCCGGTTCGCCCAGGCGGAGGGGTACATGCAGGTCACCGCGGACGAGGTGATGCTGCTCGTGGAGGAGGCCCATTCTCCGTCGGAGCTCGATTCCGGGCAGCTGCGCGATCGCCTGCAGCAGGCCGAGCGCGAGCTGCAGGAGGCCGGTGACGACTCAGAGCGCCGGCGCGTCGCCGAGCGGGACAAGCGCCGCTGGGAGACGTTTCTCGAAGTGGCTTCCGGCTGAGCACGCCGGCGGCAGGGGGGTCGCGCGATGTGTCGGCGGAACGCCGGGCATCTGGCCGTAAGCTCTTCACGGTGATAGACGAGCGGGTACTGGCCGAGCGGCTGATCTCCTATGACACCTCGCGTCCTGAGGAGCTGGTTGCGGCCGCAGGATTCGTCAAGGGATGGCTCGAATCCCGCGACATCGAGGTGCAAGACCACGAGCACAACGCGCTGCCGGTGTTGATCGCTGCCGTTGGCCCACCCCCCGACGAGGTCCCGAGCGTCATCTTCCACGGCCATCTCGACGTCGTTCCCGGCCGCGCGGAGCAGTTCGAGCCACAGATCGAAGGGGATCGGCTGCTCGGTCGTGGCGCGTACGACATGAAGGGGGCGCTGGCGGCCATGATGTGCGCGCTGAAGGATCTGGCCGGGCAGGAGCGGGTGGCTGTGCGGTTCATCTGCGTGCCCGACGAGGAATCCGAGGAGCTCGACGAGCGCTCCACCGATGCCGTCCTGGCAGAGGGAATGGACGCCACGTTCGCCATCACCGGAGAGCCGACCAATCTCCACATCGGCGTCGCGGCGAAGGGGGTCCTCGCCATGCGGATCGTGGTCCACGGTAGGGCCGCGCACTCCTCGACACCATGGCGTGGCGAGAACGCCGTGCTGAAGGCGGTCGACGCCTTCCGCGCCATCCAGTCGCTGCCGTTCACGCGCGAGTCCTCGGAGCTGTTCGACGCCCCGTCGATCAACCTGGGCCGGATCGAGGGCGGCGATGTCCTCAACATGGTGCCCGACACCTGCCGGATGGCGGTGGACGTGCGCTACCTCCCGGGCCAGGACCCTGAGGCGATCCTGACGGAGATCCGGACGATCGAAGGGATCGAGATCGAGCGCAGCTTCGTTCACCCCCCGGTGACCGTGCCGCGCAAGGACCGGCACGTGCAGGCGCTGCAGGAGGCCGTGGCCCGGCTGTCCCCCGACATGGAGACGATCAGCGTCGGCCGAGACGGCGCCTCCGACGCAGTGTCGTTCATCCGGGCCGGGATTCCGGCCGTGGAGTTCGGTCCGGCCGGCGGCGGCCACCACGGCCCGGACGAGTGGGTGTCGCTTCAGTCGCTGGCTCGCTACCGACGGACGCTGTCGGACTTCGTCCGCGGCCTTCCGCTCTGGCTTCAGGAGCCGAGTGCGGGAGACGGCCAGACCTCGCGGCACGGTGGTGCCGGAGGGCTCACGGCGATCGACGGGGGCCTGGCGTGAGCCTGATTCCGCGCTTCCGGAAGGGGGCCTTGCTGCGCTTCGCCCTGGGAGCGTTGGTCGTGATCCTGTTCGCAGCTACGACGACCGCCGTAGCGGGACTGCTTGGGTTCAAACAGCTGGCCTCCGACCTCTCGGCCACCCCGGCGCTCAAGCAGGCCAGGGTGACGATCGCCAATCCGGGCTCTCCACAGACGATTCTTGCGGTCGGTTCGGACCACCGCTTCGGGGAGCCGTTCAACGCGGCCCACACGGACACGATGATGCTCATTCGCATGGATCCGAATTCCTCGACGATCAACGTGCTCTCGATCCCCCGAGACCTCAAGGTGCAGATCCCCGAGCGCGCTGGTCTCGTCGACGACAAGCTGAATGCGGCCTACTCCGTGGGAGGCCCGAACCTGCTGGTCAAGGTGATCCAGCAGAACGTGTTCCCGGAGCTTCAGGTCAACCACATCGTGGATGTCAACTTCGGCGGCTTTGAGCAACTGGTCAACGCGATCGGCTGCGTCTACACAGACGTCGATCACCGCTACTACAACAACACGGCGGTCACCGACTACTCGAGCATCGACATCCAGCCCGGATATCAGAAGCTGTGCGGCCCAAACGCGCTGGCATTCGTGCGCTTCCGCCACAGCGACTCGGACATCGTCCGCAACGCCCGGCAGCAGGACTTCGTCCGCTGGGCTAAGGACGGCTACAGCCAGGACCAGCTGATCTCGAACAGGAACAAGCTGGTGAGCATCTTCGGGCAGCACACGCAGACCGATCCCGATCTGCACACGACCGACGGGCTGATCAACCTGTTCAACCTGGTGGCCTTCATGGACGGCCACACCATCAAGCAGATTCCGTTTCCGGCCCAACTGCTGCCATGCAATTCCGGGCCGGTGACCACCGGCGCCGGTGGCGGCAATGCGACACAGACGCCCTGCTACGTCAGCGCAGACACAAGCGCCGAGCAGCGCGCATTCACGGCATTGATGACACCGACCGTCAGCAAGCCGCCCACCACGGGCACGCCCTCTGCGGCCCCGGCGCGGCCCGGCGCGAGCGCCCCGGCCCCGCCCCCCTCCGACGTTACGACCAACGTGGCCGACGGCAAGACCCAGGCTGCCGCGCTCCGGGACGCCGGGATGCCGGTCTACTACCCGCGCGTCATCACGCCGGCGGCGCAGTACTGCACGGATGGCAGCAACGCCTGTCCCGTGCAGACATCGAGCTCGGGCACCTATCCAAGGGCGTACGTGATCCGCGACCAACAGGGCAATCCCCACTCGGCCTACAGGATGACGCTGGTGATCAACCCTGATCTGGGCGAGTACTACGGGGTTCAGGGCACGACCTGGCAGGACGCGCCGCTGCTGCGCAGTCCCACGTCCCGGCAAACGGTGAACGGCAGGCAGCTGCTGTTGTACTCCAACGGCGGGAAGCTGTCCGTGGTGGCGTGGCGGACGGGCTCTGCGGTCTACTGGGTCTCAAACACGCTGACGAACACCATCTCCAACAAGCAGATGGTCGAGATCGCGGCGTCGCTGACGCAGGGCTAGGGGTGGGCCAAACGGCTGACTCGCGGCCCGCGAGGCACCGATCTCCTTCGGCCATGCCCCGCTAGCCTCCCGCCGCATGGGGACAGATCGGGAACCAATCGCCGTCATCGGCACCGGCTATGTGGGCCTGGTCACTGCGGCCGGCTTCGCTCAGCTCGGAAGCGACGTGTGGTGTGTGGACATCGACGCGGAGAAGATCGCCACCCTAAATCGGGGCGAGATCCCTATCTACGAGCCGGGCCTCGATCAATGCGTGAGCAGCAACCGGCACCGCCTTCACTTCTCGAGCGAGCTCTCCCCGGCGCTGGAGCACGCCCGGCTGCTGTTCGTGGCCGTGGGGACGCCGCCCACCTATTCCGGCGATGCGGACCTCTCTGCGGTCGACCAGGTCGTCGCAGCGATGCCAAGCTCAGACCGGCACGCCCTGGTGATGAAATCCACCGTTCCCGTGGGCACCGGGGCCGCGATCAGGCGCATCTTCGACGCTCAGGGCAAGCCCGGCTTTGGATATGTCTCCTGCCCCGAATTCCTCAAGGAGGGCTCCGCACTGTCGGACTTTCTCAGGCCAGACCGGGTGGTGATCGGCGATGACCGCGACTGGGCGGGCGACGCGGTGGCGAAGCTCTACGAGCCGTTCGAGGCGCCATTGGTGCGCACCGACATCGCCAGCGCGGAGATGATCAAGCTCGCTTCGAACGCCTTCCTGGCCACCAAGATCTCTTTCATCAACGAAATCGCGGTGGTGTGCGAGGAAACCGGCGCCGACGTGCTCAAGGTGGCCGAGGGGATGGGGCTCGATGACCGGATCGGCGCCAAGTTCCTGCGGGCGGGCATCGGGTGGGGAGGGTCATGCTTCGGCAAAGACGTCACCGCGCTCAAGAAGCTGGCGGCCAACACCGGCTATCAGTTCCAGCTGCTCAACGCGTCGCTCGAGGTCAACGAGCTCCAGAAGCGCCGGATCGTGGCCAAGCTTCAGAAGTATCTGGGCCGTCTGGTGGGGAAGCGGATCGGGCTGCTGGGCCTGGCGTTCAAGCCCGACACCGACGACATGCGCGACGCCGCCTCGCTCGTGCTCGCCGCCCGGCTTCAGGCCGAAGGCGCTCGGGTCACGGCCTTCGATCCCGTGGCGGAGGACGTGGCTCGGGGCCTGATCGCCGGCGTCGAGTTCTGCCCCTCCGCCATGGATTGTGTCGCGGGATGCGATGCAATTGTGCTCGTGACCGAGTGGCGGCAGTTCGCGGAACTCGACTTCGGTGAAGTAGCACGGCGCATGCGCGGCGAGCTGGTGCTGGACGGCCGCAACTTCTTCGACCCCACCACGATCAAGTCGGCTGGGCTGACCTACGAGGGCGTCGGCCGCCGCTAGAGGTATGCAAGCACTGATTCTCGCGGGGGGCGAAGGCACTCGGCTGCGGCCGCTCACCTCCACGATTCCAAAGCCGGTCGTGCCGCTGGTCGACAGGCCCTTCATCGCCTACATGATCGAGTGGCTCCGGGCCCACGGGGTCGACGACGTGATCCTGGCCTGCGGTTTCATGGCGGCCGACGTGCGCAGCGTGATCGGCGACGGCGCCTCGCTGGGAGTACGGGTGCGCTACGTCGAGGAACCCCGCCCGCTGGGCACCGGGGGAGCGCTCAAGTATGCGCAGGACCTGCTGGCCGAGCGCTTCCTGATGCTCAACGGAGACATCCTGACCGATATCGATCTCGGCGCCCAGCTCTCCCAGCACGAGCGGACCGGCGCCCGGGCCACGCTGGCGCTCGTGGCGGTCGAGGACCCTTCCGCCTACGGGCTGGTCAGCTGCGGCCCAGACCATGCAGTGCGGGCGTTTGTAGAGAAGCCGGCCCCGGGCGAGGCCGACACGAACCTGATCAGCGCGGGAGCCTACGTCCTGGAGCGGGACATCCTGGACGAGATGGCGCCGGCGGGCAGGAACATCTCGATCGAGCGCGACGTGTTCCCGCAGCTGGTGGCTCGCGGCCTGTTCGGGTACGCGGCGTCTGGCTACTGGCTGGACATCGGCACCCCGGAGCGTTACCTGCAGGGGACGTTCGACATCCTTTCCCGGCGGGTGCGAACGCAGCTGACCGAGCGGCTGGAGCGCGAGGGATCTGTGCTGATCGAATGCGCCGACGTCGAGGCCAGCGTGACCGCTCCGGCGCTGGTGCAGGCCGATTGCACGCTGGCGCCGGACGCTGCCGTCGGTCCCGATGCCGTGCTGGGCTGCGGCGTGTTCGTGGGCGAACGGGCGCGGGTGGAGCGCTCGGTGCTGCTCGAAGGGGCGAGTGTGGGTGCCGGCAGCATTGTTAGCGACGCGATCGTGGGGCCCGGCGCCAGGATCGGCGACGAGTGCCAGATCGGGCCCGGAGCGGTCCTCGGGGAGGGGGCGGTGGTTGGATCTGGGAACGCTCTGGAGCCCGGTGCGCGTATCGTCCCGGGCGCGGTGTTGGGAGAAGAAGCGATCACGCCTTGACTGCCACGGGAGCGCAGACGACGCTGACCCGCGAGCAGATCGCATCCGTGGACGCCTCGGACACTCTGGCGGACGTCCTCGCTTTGCCCGAGCATCTGCGCGATGCCGTCTGGCGGGTGGAGTCCGCGCGCCTGGAGGCCCAGGACGCCCCAGGCGGGCTGGTCGTGGCCGGAATGGGCGGGTCGGCGATCGGGGGAGCGCTGGCCCGGGCGGCGCTAGGGGACCGGGCGTCGCGGCCGATCGTGCTGGCCCGGGGGTACGCGCTACCGGCGTGGACCACGCCTGACACCACGGTTCTCTGCTCGAGCTATTCGGGCGATACCGAGGAGACCCTGGCCGCGTTCGAGGCGGCGGGGGCGCTGGGCGCCCGGAGGATCGCGGCCACCACCGGGGGCAGACTGGCGGAGGCCGCCCGGGCTGCCGCGGTGCCGGTCATCCCTCTGCCGGGCGGCTTTCAGCCCCGTGCGGCTGTGGCGTACTCGCTCGTGATTGCGCTGGAGATCGCGGGCATCTGCGGTGTCGGGGAACGGTTGCATGCCGAGATCGACGTCGCGGCGGCCCACGCCGAGCGGCTTGTCTCGGAATGGGGACCCGACGGGCCCGAGGATTCCTTACCCAAGGAGATGGCACGCGGCCTTCACGGCACCGTGGCCCAGATCGCCGGCGCCGGTCTGACGGCGCCCGTCGCCTACCGGTGGAAGACCCAGTTCAACGAGAACGCAAAGGTGCCGTGCTTTGCAGGCGAGCTCCCGGAGCTAGACCACAACGAGATCGAGGGCTGGGGCGGGGCCAAGGAGCTGGGCGGGTTCAGCGCTGTTTTCCTAGACGATTCCGATCTGCATCCACGCATCCGGCAGCGGATCGAGCTGACTCGAGGCCTGATCGCATCCCACGCGTCGGCCACGTATCGGGTTGAGAGCCGGGGCGAGACTCGGACGGAGCGCCTGGTGTCGTTGGTCTTGCTGGGCGATCTTCTGTCGGTCTACCTGGCCGTCCTGCGGGGCGTCGATCCCACGCCGGTGGTGCTGCTCGAGCGGCTTAAGGGCGAGCTGGCGCGCGGCTGAGGCGCTGCCCGGGCGCCGCCCAAACCTTGACACAGTAGTGATAAGGTTTCCCACGTATGGACGGGTTGACGATCCACGAGGCTGCGGAGACGACCGGCTGGTCGCCTCGCATGCTCCGCTACGTGGAGCGGACTGGGCTCGTTACGGCCGCCAGGTCGGCGTCGGGCTACCGGCTGTATGGCCCGGGCGAGCTGCAGCGACTGCGGACGCTCAAGGAGCTGCTTCAGCGCTTCGACGTAGGGCTGTCCGATGTCGCGTTCGCAGCCCGTCTCGAATCCGACAGAGCGCTGCGCGAGGCCGTCCAGATGTGGCTTCGCTCCGAGCCTCAGCGGCCGGAGCACATCAGCGCCGCCGATTGGCTGCGATTTGAGCAAGACAAGCACCAGAAGCTGCTGGCCGCGGCCTGAGCAGAGAACCACCAGAACGGAGAAGAAATGAGCACCACCGCCGTGGAAACCGATTACAAGGTCGCGAACCTCGAGCTGGCCGAGTTCGGACGCAAGGAGATCCGGCTGGCGGAGCACGAGATGCCCGGGCTGATGGCCACCAGGCG
>DAIPIC010000105.1:0-11240 GCA_036771025.1 Solirubrobacteraceae bacterium | reverse complement strand
CACGTTCACCCTGCCGCCGCGGTAGCGCACGATCGTCGCCTTGTCCGGCTCCATGGGGGCGTACGTGTGGCCGTTGTAGGCGAACCCACCAGCCGAATCGCTCAGCTTGAAGCCACTGTTGAAGCTCGCCACCAGCTTGGATCGCATGTCCTGGGGGATTTCCTCCGGGCCGCGGGACGGCAAAGCCACCGCCGGCTCGGAGACTCCGGGATACAGCCAAGTGCTCGTCTGCGTGTGGTCGATCCACGCCACGCCGGCAACCACCTGCGGATAGTTTGGATCGGGGCGGAAGCTGGTGATGAGCACAGGCGGGTGAAGGCTCCTGCCCTGGTAGGTCGCGTGCCAGACGCCCTCGCCCGGAAGAGCTGGGGTGATCACGGGCTTGACGTTCGGCGGCCGGTAGTAATGAGGCACCCGAATGGCTATCAGCGGCTGGGCCCCCTTTTGCGCCGGCAACGCCTTAAGCGAAGGACCGCCCTTCGATGGGGCGCTCAGCGAGTAGTAGAGGTTCTCGACATCGTTGACGATGCCGCGGGCGCCGTTGTCGCGCAGCCACTCAACCGTCCGGATGCCGAGACTGGAGTCGGAGCGACCGAACAGCATCTCGACGTAGGACACGACGCCCGGGAGTAGGCAGAGCACGGCGGCCATCGTTGCGATCAGCCTGAAGCGCCGTAGCTGTCCCGAACGCCGCGCGCGGCGCTCGTGCAGGACCCGCTGCCTGGATGCCGAAAGCTCGGGAGGTTGTCTGGTACGGACCGCCACCAATCCCACTATTGGTACGACTTTGCAACTTCTGGCGACAACTAGCCTAAATGGTTCCTGAGAGGGTCCTCACAGACCCCAGAGGCTGATTTGAGGCATCCTTCCTAGGTTCGACGAGTTGAGTCACCCCTCGTACTTTCCCATGATGGATTCTGCTGAAGCAGGCACCTTGCCGCTGCGTAGCCCATTGCGCGCGCTGGTCGCGACGATGCGGCCCAAGCAATGGATCAAGAACGCCCTGGTGATCGCCGCCCCCGGAGCCGCGGGCGCGCTCGGTCATGACGGCGTTCCGATCCGCGTCGCGCTGGCCACGGCGGCGTTCTGCCTGCTGGCATCCGGGATCTACGCCATCAACGACGCCCGCGACGCACCCGAGGACAGGTTCCATCCCAGCAAGCGCCACCGTCCGGTGGCAGCAGGCGAGCTCGATGCACGGACCGCGATCACGTTCGGGGCATGGCTGATAGTCGTGGGAATCGCCATCTGCGCCGCCATCTCGCTGCTGCTGGCGCTGGTGGGAGTGGGCTACGTGGCCCTGACGGTCAGCTACACGCTCGTCTGGCGGCACGTCCGGGTTCTTGACATTGGGGCGATCGCCGGTGGATTCGTGCTGCGAGCGATCGCCGGCGGCGCGGCCGCGCCGGTGACCCTGTCTCGCTCGTTCCTACTCGTGGTGGCCTGCGTCGCCGTCTTCGTCGCCGGGGCCAAGCGCTATGCGGAGCTTCACCGCCCGGAGACAGATCCCCGCACCAAGCGCCGGGTCCTGGCCTCCTACAGCCCGCGGCTACTGGAGCTGATCCTCGCCGGCAGCTCGGCGGTGGCGATCCTCTCCTATTCGATCTGGGCCTTCGATCTGCCGTCGGTGCACGGCGTTCCGTGGCGGCCACTGACGATCTTGCCGTTCGCGGTCTGTCTGCTCCGGTACGGCACGCTCGTCCAGGGTGGCGCCGGCGAGGCTCCTGAGGAGCTGCTGCTAGCAGACCGTCCGTTGCAGCTGGCGGCGGCGGCCTGGCTGCTGCTCTTCGCGCTCGGAGTCCATGCCGCAAGCTGAGGCCCAGGCCACCCTGCACAGAGAAAAGCTCGCGGCCATTCCGACAGTGGTGACGGGCTGGGGTGGCGGCGCAGGCGCCGCCCTGTCGATTATGCGTCCCGACGGTCTGGAGTCGCTTCGGGCCGGCCTGGAGCTGGCATCGAATGGCGCGATCGCGCGTGGGATGGGCCGCAGCTACGGCGACGCGGCGCAGCTCTCGGGCGGTCTGGCAATCGATACCACCCTGCTGAAGCAGATGGAGCTCGACTCCCAGGCGGGCACGGTTACCGCGCAGGCGGGCGTCACGGTCGGGGAGCTGCTCGACGCGCTGCTGCCGCTCGGCTGGATGGTCCCGGTCGTTCCGGGTACTCAGCACGTGAGCGTCGGCGGAGCGATCGCCAGCGACATCCACGGCAAGAACCACGGCGCGGCGGGGACGTTCGGAAGCCACGTGGAGACACTGTCGCTGCTGACCGCCGACGGTGAGCTGCGGGAGCTTTCTCCTGGATCACCCGACGGGCTATTCGAGGCGACGCTGGGTGGGATGGGCCTCACCGGCGTGATCGTCCAGGCTCGAATCAGGCTGCGGGCGGTGAGCGGGGCACTGCTGGCGGTGGACACCGACAGGGTCGGCTCGCTCGAAGACGCCTTGGCGGCCCTGCAGGCGACCGGGGGCCCTCACCGCGTGGCTTGGCTCGATCTGCTGTGCCTGCGCCCCGGGCGGGGGATCGTGACTCGCGCCGAGCACATCGACGCCGGCAGCACCGATGCTCGCCCCACCGTTCAGGCCCGGGCCGTGGTCCCGCGACGGTGGCCGGCCGGTGCCCTTCGTCCCAGCACGGTGCGTGCGTTCAACGCCCTGCGCTACCGGAGCTCACCCCGGCGCGAGCGGGGCCATCCAGAGAGCATCGGCCGCCACATGTTCCCCCTCGACGCCCTTGACGCCTGGCCGCGTCTGTACGGGCCGCGCGGCCTGCTCCAGTACCAGCTGGTCGTGCCGGTCGGCGCCGAGAAGGTGCTCGAGGTGGCGATAGAACGACTGCGCCTGGCCCGCGTTCCGTGCTATCTGGCCGTGCTCAAGGACTTCGGCCCCGCCAACGGCGCGCCTCTCTCATTCCCGATCAAGGGCTGGACCCTGGCCCTCGACATGCCGCGCGCCGCCCCGGGACTCGGTCCCCTGCTCGACGCCCTCGACGAGCTCGTCGCCGAGGCCGGTGGACGGGTCTATCTGAGCAAGGATGCGAGGCTGCGACCCGAGGCGCTGAGAGCGATGTATCCGCGGCTTGAGGAATGGCGCAAGGTACGCGAGCAGGCGGACCCGGTCGGCCTGTGGCGCTCAGATCTGGCGCTGCGCACCGCCCTCCTATCGCCGTGAGCGCCGCCGCTGTTTCGCCCGCGCCGTCGCCCGACGGCGCCGCGCCTCGCCGGGTGCTGCTCGTCGGGGGAACGTCGGAGATCGGCCTGGCGATCATGCGGCGGCTGGCGGGCCGCGGTCCGATCCGTCCCTACCTGGTGGGGCGCGATCGGGCGCGGCTGGAGCACGCTGCTGGCACCCTTGGAGCGCCGGACACGGCCGTCGAGGTTCTGGATGCCGACGACCTGGGCAGCCACGAGCAGGTCATCGAGCGGGCGTTCGAGCGGGCCGACGGGTTCGACGTGGTGGTCCTCGCAGTAGGCGTGCTCGGTGCCCAGGAGGGAGTGGACGCCGACCCGGCCGAGGCGCTCGAGGTGATGCGGGTCAACTTCCTCGGCGCCGGGTCGCTCCTCTTGCATTGCCTGAGGCAGATGACGCGCCGAGGACACGGCACGCTGGTGGTCCTCTCGACCGTGGGGGTCGAGCGCCCGCGAGCCTCGAACGCGGTCTACGGCGCGGCCAAGGCCGGGCTCGACGCCCTGGCGCAGGCCTTCTCGGACGCCACAGCGTCCCGTGGCGTGCGGGTGCTCGTAGTCCGGCCGGGGTTTGTGCACACCCGGATGACGGCTGGCCTGCCGGCGGCGCCCTTCGCCACCACGCCGGACGCCGTAGCTGACGCTACCGTGCGGGCCGTGGAGGGAACAGCCCCAACGATCTGGGTGCCGGGCCGCCTCCGTCTGATCTTCGCCGTGCTCCGCCACCTGCCGCGGGCCATCTACAGGAGGCTGCCGCTGTGACCCGGAATCCCCTGCTGGTGGACATCGCGATCGCGGTGCTGGCCGCCATCCTGATCCTGGTTCTGACGCCGGGCGTGGCCGTCGCGGGGATGATCGCCCTCTTGGTGCTACTGGCGTGCGCCGTGACGCTGGTGGTCGACTCCCGCCGGCGCCGCCGCGCCGAGGCTCCCCGCCCTAGACGCCCGGTGCCGGCGGCCCAGCGACGGCCGCAGGACAGGAGGCCCGGGCCCGGACGCTGATGACGAGCGGCCAGGGCGGGTAGCTTCTGTCTATGGCCACCGATTTCAGCGACTCTCTGCAGGAAGCCGTAGACGAGCTCATCAACCGCGCCCAGGAGCGTTCGGCCAACTGCGTCGATCTCTCGGAGTTGAGCGAGGTGGTCGAGGAGCTCGGGCTATCGGACGACGACGGGCAGGCTCTGCAGGAGGCGCTCGAGCAGCGCGGGCTCGAGGTCCGCGACGACTGCGGTCGCGAGCGCGTCGAGAACACGCAGTACGTGAACGGAGAGATGGCCGAGCGGACCACGGATGCCATGTCGCTGTTCCTGCGGGAGGCAGCGCGCCACCCGCTGCTGACGCGCGAGGAAGAGGTCGAGCTGGCCAAGCGCATAGAGCGAGGTGACCTGGAGGCCAAGGAGCGTCTCGTCAACTCCAATCTCCGGCTCGTCATATCAAACGCCCGCAAGTACCAGGGGCTCGACCTTCCGCTGCTCGATCTGATCCAGGAGGGAATCCTGGGACTGATCAGGGCTGCTGAGAAGTTCGATTACCGCCGGGGCTACAAGTTCTCGACCTACGCCACGTTCTGGATCCGGGAGGCAATCCAAAGGGCGATCGCCAACCGAGCGCGGACCATCAGGATCCCCGTCCACATCGGCCAGCGCGAGCGCAAGATCGGCCGCGTGCAGCGGGAGCTACAGGCCCGCCTGGCGCGGGAGCCGACCGACGAGGAGATCGCCGCCGAGGCGGAGCTCTCCGAGCGCGAGGTGCGCGAGGCTAGAAACGCGGCGCGAGTGGTGACCAGCCTCGATCGCCCGGTGGGCGAGGAGGAGGACACCTCGCTGGGCGCTTTGATTCCGAGCGGTGAGCTATCTCCGGAAGAGGAGGTGGAGATAGCGCTTCAGCAGGACGCGGTGCGCACCGCGCTCGATCAGCTGCCCGAACGAGAGCGGGAAGTCGTGAGGCTCCGATACGGAATCGACGGGGATGACCCCACCCCCCTGCGGGAGGCCGGCAGGCGCTTGGGAATCTCCTCGGAGGAAGTCCGGCGCCTGGAGCGGCGGGCACTGGCCGAGCTTGCCGAGAGTCGCGAGCTCGAGGCGCTACGCCCGGCGGCCTAGCGAGCCCAGACGGCTGAGCAGTTCCGGGTGGCGCTCTTCCACGAAGCGCGTAAAGCGTCGCCGGCTGGCATCGCTTGTCACCGACTGCAGCGCCAGCACCTCTTCCCACATGCCGTGTTGCTCGGTCGCCCGCAGCAGCGATTCGAGCACATCATCGCGTTTGAGTGCCCGCTCGATGAGGCTCCGCTGCGTGTCGGTGTTCAGGTGCGCCAGCAGGTCGAGCGCCTCGGGCCACAGGTCGTGGGTGCACGCGGTCTCGATCACGCCGTCCAGGCGCTCTGGCCCCAGCTGCTCGGCCACCTGCTCCAGCCGCGACTTCTCCTCCAGCACGAATCCGGTTCGCAATAGCGCCGGGTCATCTGTGGCCTCGACGGCGGCTGCGATCGATGCGTCGGGAAGGTGACCGACGAACCGCCCCATCGTCACGTACTCATTCCGCTTAACAAGCTCGCGGGTGATGGCCGCGACGTGCCGCGGCGGGATCTTGGCGACTACGTCGCTGGCCCGCCGCGGATCGAGCTCGATCGCCACATCGGCCAGGAACGACGGCGGCAGCCGCTCAGCCACCTCGACCGCTCGTGACGGCTCGAGCCGGCCGGTGATGCGCGCGGCAAGGACTGGGCCGAATGCGCGCTGCGCGATGGTTGCGTTCAACCCCGCTGGAAGCAGCCGGCTGGCGGCCGCCAGCCGCGCGAAGGTCCTGGCGTTAGCCGAGAAAAGGACGTCGGTGACCTGTTCGCGCAGCCGTCGCAGGTCGTCGGCAGGCAGTGCCTCGAGGTAGGACAGGCTGTCCGGGTGGCGGTGAAGCAACCTCGCCAACTTGAGTATCTCGGGCCGGGATTCGAATGACCGGCCGCTGCGGCCGTCGGCGCTCACTGGAACAGCCTGCGGATCGGCCTACGGAGTAACCGTGGGATCAGGGCGAGCGCCTGCTCACCCGCGGCGGCGAGTGCCGCGGCCTGCCGACGCTTGGCCTCGCGGATCGCCCCCGCCAGATCATCTCGCTGCTCTGGCGTGAGCCGGCCCAATCCGCTCGGCGGCGATGCGGCCAGCTCCCTCTCGACGGCGTCCGTCATCGGCCGAGCAAGCTATCGGCTGGCGCGGCGGCCGAAAACGGCCGCCGCTGGCGAGCGCAGGGATCACCCAGTAAGGGCTCACGACGGGCCGAGTAAGGCCCCGGCGTCCTAGGACCGGCTGCGAACTCCCGATGTGCCACGGGGACTCGCAGTCCATCCTGCACTCAGTCGAGTTGAGAGGAACGCGAAATGTCTTCCTATCTGACGGCCACGCTTGTGGCGGCGAGAAACGATGAGCTCGAGCGGCGGTTGGCCCGCGGGCTCCCGCTCTGGGCGCTCGACGCCGCCCAGCCGTCCAAATCAGCAGGCGTCGCGGCCCGGGCCGCGGCTGGCCCCTTCCGGGCGATCAGGCGATACTTCGGACATGCGAGCCAGGCTGACGAGCAGCCGCTTCGTCGGACGGGTGGGAGAACTGGCCGAGCTCGAGCTCGCGCTTAGTGACGCTGCAGCGGGAAACCCGGTCGTCGCCCTGCTCGGCGGAGAGTCTGGCGTCGGCAAGACGCGGCTGGTTGGCGAGCTGGAGCGGCGGATGCGCGACTCGGACGCGCCGTCGCTGTTCCTGCGCGGAGAGAGCGCGGAGCAGCGCGACGGGGAGCTTCCCTACGCGCCCCTGCTGAGCGCGCTCCGTCCCCTCGTTCGTGCCCGCCATCCGGCGCTCGACCAGCTCACACCCGTAGGACGCTCCGACCTGGCCACGCTCCTGCCGGCGCTGCGCGACGATGGTCCCGGTGAGCGCCGCGGGGAGGACGACCCCAGTGGTCAGGTGCGGCTATTCGAGGCGCTGCTCGAGCTGCTCGCGCTGCTCTGCGACTCAGAGCCCGTGGTGCTCGTGCTCGAGGACATGCACTGGGCGGATCGGTCTACCCGCACGTTCGCCGCGTTTCTCGCCCGCAGCCTGCGCGAGGAACGGGTCACCCTCATGCTCACCTACCGCACCGACGAGCTGCACCGCCGTCATCCCCTGCTGCCGTTGCTGGCGGAGCTCGACCGTCTGGACCGTACGCGCCGGATCGTTCTTTCGCCGTTCGATCGCCAAGAGGTCGCGGAGGCGCTGGAAGACATCCTGGGGGATACGCCCAGCGACGAGTTGGTCGAGCGGCTGTTCGCCCGAGGAGAGGGGAATCCGCTGTACACCGAGGAGCTGCTGGCCGCCGGACTCGACGGCAGAGGCGGGGCGCCCGAGAGCCTCCGTCACGCGTTCATGCTGCGGATCGAGCGGCTCTCTGAGGACGCTCAACGGGTGGCGCGGCTGGTGGCCGTCGGTCGCCGCCTGGACGACGCGACGATCGCCGAGGTGACCGGGCTCGAGCCCGGCCGGCTCCAGCGCGCGCTGCGCGACGCCGTCTCCGAGCAGGTGCTGATCACCGGAGACGACGACCGGTTTCTGTTCCGCCATGCGTTGCTGCGCGAGGCGCTCTACGACGATCTGCTTCCCGGTGAGCGCTCCGAGCTGCACCTGGCGCTGGCCCGGGCGCTCGAGCGCTTCTACGAGCCGAGTGACGACCGGGAGCTGGAGCGCGCCACAGCGATCGCCAGCCACTATGCGGCGGCCGGTGAGCAGCGGGCTGCGCTGAAATCCACGATCGAGGCGGCCCGGGCCGCCGAGCGGGTCCAGGCGTTCGGAGAGGCTGCGGACCTGGCCGAGCGGGCTTTGGAGCTCTGGCCGCGGGTCGCCGACTCCTCGGAGCTGGTCGGGATGGACCACGTCGACCTGTTGGCGATGGCCGCCGGTGCACAGACCCTGGGCGGGCACAGCACCCGCGGCGAGGCGCTGCTGCGAGAGGCGCTCGGGGAGCTCGATCCCGCGGCGGACCCGCGCCGATATTCAGCGCTCCTGGGTCGGCTGGCGCGGGCGCAGTGGGCGCTCAACCGCGGCCAGGAAGGGGTCGAGACGGCGCAGCGCGCGCTGGAGATGCTGCCGCCGGACGGGGGGGACCTGGAACGAGCGCGGCTGCTGGCGTGGCTGGCCCGGACCCGGTTCTTGCGCGGGCGGTTCCGCGAGGCGGTGCGGGACGCCGAGGAGGCGCTGGTGCTGGCGACGAGGATCGATCACCCTGCCGCCGAGGCGGAGACGCTCAACACGCTGGGCATGGCGATGATCGCCCTAGGTCAGGTGGACGATGGCATCGCGCGAATACAGCGGACGATCGAGCTCTCACGGGAGATGGGTGACCTCGACGCGATGACCTACGGCTATTGCAACCTCGCCGACATGCTCTACCTCGCTGGTCGGACGAGAGAGGCGCTTGAAGTCGCCCACGAGGGAGCCGCGGCGACCCCGCCGCGCCTGCGCGAAGACCACGACTGGATCGCGCTCACTGTGTCGGAGCTCTCGTTTGAGGCCGGAGACTGGAAGGCGGCCCGAGCGCACCTGACTCCGGCGCCACCGTGGCTGCTCGGTAGGCAGCTGCTGTTCCGCCAACTGCGAGAGGCCGATCAGGCGCTTGGCGAAGGCGATGAAGATACGGCCGCCCGCGCGCTGGAGGCAGCCGAGCCCCTCGTGGTCGCATCGTCGGAGCCGCAGTGGATCGGGTTGTATGGCGCGCTCCAGGCGGAGCTCCTGCGCCGCCGGCACGATCTGGCCGCAGCGCGGGTGGCGGTTGAGGACGCACTCGGTCGGATCGAGCTCTGCACCGACGACGTGATGCGAATCGCCCGGGTGGCGGCGGTGGGCATGCTGGTTGAGGCGGACGTGGCACAGCGCGGGCGCGACCTCAGGGAGCGCTCGGAGGAGCGCGAGGCGCTCACCCGGGCGCGGATCCACATGCAGCGCCTGCGCGCCGTGGCCGCATCGGGGGGGCCGGTCGAGCGCGCGTGGCAGCGGCTCGCCGAGGCGGAGCTCACACGCGCCCGCGGCCGCAGCGAGCCCGGTAAGTGGCTCGTGGCAGCGGAGGCCTGGGATGACCTGGACCGTCCCTACCGGGCGGCGATCGCCCGCTGGCGTGCGGCGGAGGCGTTTGTCGAGGCCGACGATCGCGACGCAGCCGCGGACGCTCTGCGCTCGGCGCTTGAGATCGCCCAGCGCCTTGGCTCCCGGTGGCTGCTCGATGAGCTGACGGTGCTCGCGAGCCGGGCGCGGCTGTCCGTCGCGGCAGGCGCCAACGGCGCCGCTACGGACGGTGCCGCCGGCGGCGGCACACCCGCCGCCACCGAGGATGAGGACCCCTTCGGCCTCACGCCCCGCGAGCGCCAGGTGCTGGCGCTGATCGCCGAGGGGGCCACCAACCGGCAGATCGGCAAGGCCCTGTACATGGCCGAGAAGACGGCCAGCGTCCACGTGTCGCGGATCCTCTCCAAGCTCGGCGTGAAAAGCCGCACCCAAGCGGCGGCGGTGGCGCACCGGCAGCATCTGGACTGATTCTGCGCCGGCCCGCCCAGGCCGGCCTGGAAACCTCGCGGCCCCCGGCGGGTACCAAGCGCAAATGGGCAAGCGCGAACTGGCGCCCATGAAGCCACAGGTCTACGGCGACCCTAGGCCCGCCGAGTACTTCGACAGATTTCACGCCCGGGCGCGGACGCGCGAGCCGGACTGGATCTACCCGCTAGTCCGGGTCGTCTCGCGCCCGTACTGCCGGCTGCTGTACAGGTTGCGAGCCGAGGGGACCGAACGGGTGCCGGCCCAGGGGCCGGTCATCCTCGCGCCCAACCATTTCTCGGCCATGGATCACTGGTTCGTCGGGCTGCTGCTGCGCAGACAGGTCCGCTTCATGGCCAAGTCGCAGCTGTTCAAGGGCCCGTTCTTCGAGTTCGTGCTGAGCCACGCCGGCGCCTTTCCCGTGCGGCGTGGCCAGCACGACGAGGAGTCGATGATCACCGCCACCACGATCCTCGAGCGCGGCGGCGTGCTCGTGCTCTACATCGAAGGTGGACGCTCGCGCAGCGGACAGATCGGCACGAGCGCAAAGCCGGGGATCGGCCGCCTTGCGCTTCAAACCGGGGCACCAGTCGTGCCAGCCGCCATCCACGGCTCAGAGCGCGCGCGCAACTGGAAGCGGCTCGAGTTCCCGAGCGTCACCGTCCGCTACGGGGAACCGCTTTGGTTCGGAACCGAGCCAGACCCGCCCCGGGAACGGCAGCAAAGAATCGCGGACGAGGTGCTGGCGACCGTACGGCGCCTCCACGCCGAGGTGGCGGCGTCGTCAGCGGCGCAGTGACCGACTCGGGCGAGGTTTTGTACCTCCTAGGTACATAAAGTCGCCGGAGTGGCGCGGGTCCGATCGCAGGCCGATCATTCTCCTGCGGCCGCCTCGACCAGTGGCCCCGTTCGGGGCGGCACCTGTCTCGAGAGGACGATGTAGCTCGTGCATCGCCGGATCGCGGGGGTCGAGAGAAGCTCATTGACCAGCTCCTGGAGATGCTCGGTGTCACGAGCGACGACGCGGCAGATCAGGTCCTGGGGGCCCGACACTCCGTCGGCCTCGAGCACCTCCGGCATGGCTTCCATCACCGCCACCGCCTCGGCGAGCCTGCCCTGGGCCAGCTCGATCAGCACGAACGCCGTGATCGAATAGCCGAGCGCCTGGGGATCGATCTCCGGGCCGAAGCCGGTGATCACACCGCCCGTCTCGAGCTTGGCCAGCCGCGCCTGGACGGTGCCTCGGGCCACGCCCAGCTGCCGAGCGACCTCCAGCAGCCCCACGCGCGGGTTCTGGCGCAGGTAGCCGATCAGCCGGGAGTCGAGACGATCAAACTTGGGCAATCTGACCAGCACTATACGGCGTCAGGGCGCATTACTCGTCAATCTGCCTCCTAAAGCTGTACAGACTTGCAAGCGTGAGGCGGTAGTGCTAAACGATTTTCTCAGTCAGGATGTACGAAGAAGCCCAGCTCTATTCCCCGGTCACGACCGACGAGAGCGGCGAAGTCACCGTACATCTGG
>DAIPIC010000104.1:0-11347 GCA_036771025.1 Solirubrobacteraceae bacterium | reverse complement strand
GATGGGCGGCGCGATCGAGGTGCGCCCGATCGTGGAGGGCTAGCCCATTCTCGAGCAGGCGTTCCGCGACCATTGGGGCCGCGTCCTCGCTGCGCTCATCGGCTTCCTCGGCGACTTCGATCTCGCCGAGGAAGCCGCGCAGGAGGCCTTCGCCATCGCCGCCGAGCGCTGGCCCCGAGAAGGGGCCCCCGACAACCCGGCGGGGTGGCTCCTGGTCACGGCGCGCAACCGGGCGATCAACCGGATCCGCCGCGAACGGACCCTCGAGGAGAAAAAGCGGCTGCTCGAGGGTTCGGCGAAGGTCGAGCAGGCCGTGGCAAGCGCCAGCGATGAACACCCGGATGCCCCGCAGATGGATGAGACGACATTCAAAGACGAGCGACTGGAGCTGATCTTCACCTGCTGTCATCCGGCGCTGTCAATCGATGCTCAGGTGGCGCTCACGCTGCGGACGCTCGGCGGCCTGAGCACACCTGAGATCGCTCGCGCCTTCCTGGCGGGTGAGGCGACGATGGCTCAGCGTCTGGTTCGCGCCAAGCGCAAGATCAAGGACGCCGGCATCCCCTTCCGAATCCCGGCCGACCACCTCCTCCCGGATCGCCTCTCGGCTGTTCTCGCCGTCGTCTATCTGATCTTCAACGAGGGCTACGGCGGACGGGGCGAGCTCGTCGCCGAGGCCTTGCGTCTCGGGCAGGCGCTGGCAGAGCTGATGCCCGATGAGCCCGAGGTTCACGGACTGCTGGCGTTGATGCTGCTGCTCGACGCCCGCAGCGCCGCCCGCTTCCGGAACGGCGAGCTGGTGCTGCTGGAGGACCAGGACCGCTCGCTGTACGACCGAGAGCAGATCGCCGTCGGGCGCGCCACGCTCGAGCGGGCGATGGCGCTTCGCGGTCGCGGGCCGTATGTCGTACAGGCGGCGATCGCCTCGCTCCACGCCGACGAGCCCCGCGACTGGAGGCAGATAGCCGCTCTCTACGGCGAGCTCGCGCGGGTCACGGGTTCTCCGGTGGTGGAGCTGAACCGCGCGATCGCGGTTGCCGAGGACCAGGGCGCCGATGTTGGCCTGGAGCTCGTCGACCGTCTGGAGCTCGACGAATTTCGCTATCTGCATTCAACGCGCGCCGATCTGCTGCGGCGGCTGGGGAGGATCGCCGAGGCACGGGAGGCCTACCTGCGCGCGCTTGAGCTCGCGCACGACGGTGCCGAGCGGCGGCTGCTCGAACGACGGCTCGCCGAGCTCCCGGCGTGACGGACGCGGTCGAGGCCCGGCTCCCGTTTCACGCGCCGCTTGAAGCAGGACCGCTGCTCGAATTCTTCGCCCGCCGTGCGGTTCCCGGAGTGGAGGAGGTCGAGGGCGAGACCTACCGGCGGAGCCTGCGGCTGGCGCACGGCGCCGCCGTCGTGGAGCTCTCGCCGACCGCCAAGCACGTAGGCGCCCGCTTCTGGCTCGAGAACGAGGCCGATCTCCGCGAGGCGATCCGGCGCTCGCGATCGATGCTCGACTTGGACCGCGACCCACGCCCGGTGGTGGCCGCGCTCGCGGAAGACGACCTGATCGGCCCGCTTGTCCGCGCAGCGCCGGGGCTGCGCGTGCCGGGCACTCCAGATCCGCACGAGCTGGCGATCCGGGCCGTTCTCGGCCAGCAGATATCGGTGGCGGGAGCCGCGACGCTCGCCGGGCGACTGGTGGCCGGCTATGGCCAGCGACTGAGGTGGCCAAGTGGCGCAGTCACCCATCTGTTTCCTTCGGCCCGTGCACTCGCCGCCGCCGACCGAGATCGGATGGCAATGCCGGGAGCGAGGCGGCGCGCGTTGCAATCACTGGCCGCTGCCCTCGCCAGCGGCGAGCTCGCGCTCGCGGACGGCGTGGACCCGGACCAGGCGCGCGGCCAGCTTCTCGAGCTGCCGGGAATCGGCCCGTGGACCGCGGAGTACGTCGCGATGCGCGCGCTGCGCGACCCGGACGCGTTCCTCCCTTCCGATCTCGGCATCCGCCGGGCCCTCGCGCGCCTAGGCCAGGACGGCAGCCCGGCCTCGGCCGTCACGCTGGCGGAGCGCTGGCGCCCATACCGCGCTTACGCGTTTCAGCACCTGCTGGCGGCTACGATCCCGGCGTGACCGCGCCAGTCGTCGTGATTCTCGCCGCAGGCGAGGGGACGCGGATGCGCTCCGCGACGCCAAAGATGCTTCATCCCCTGTGCGGGCGGCCGATGGTCGCCTGGACCATCGACGCCGCGCGCGACGGCGGCGCCGAGAAGATCGTGGTGGTCGACGGCCCGGGTCGCCCGCTCGAGTCATCCTTCGACGGCAAGGTTTCGATCGCCGTACAGCAAGAGCCCCGCGGAACGGCAGATGCCGTCAGGGCGGCAGCGGATCAACTGGGGCGGGAGGGCACCGTAATCGTGCTCAACGGCGATGCACCGCTGGTTCGCCCCGAGACGATCGCCGGGCTGGCGGAGGCGCACGGGCGCTCGGGCGCGGCGGCCACGATCGCCACCACCATGCTCGACGATCCGAGCGGCTACGGCCGGGTCATCCGCGCGCCCGATGGGACCGTCGATCACATCGTCGAGACGAAGGTGCCGGGTGACGCCTCCGAGCTCGAGCTGCGCGTGCGCGAGGTCAATGCCGGTCTGTACGCCTTCGACGCCCACGAGTTGCTGGATGCGCTCGAGCGAGTGCGCTCGAACAACGCCCAGGGCGAGTTCTACCTACCGGACGTGCTTCCGCTCATCCGCGAGCACGAGCGGACCGTCGATGCCTACGAAGTCGATGACCCCTTTGAGATGCTCGGCGTCAACGACCGTGTCGAGCTGGCGCGGGTACGGGCCATCGCCCAGCGCCGCATCCAGGAGGGGCACATGCTCGCCGGGGCGACGATCGTCGATCCTGGCTCGACCGTGATCGACGCCGATGTCGAGCTCGCGCAGGACACCGTGATCGCGCCGTTCACGAGCCTCCACGGCTCGACCCGGATCGGGCCTGGCTCCACGGTCGGCCCGCTCTCGACGCTGATCGACACCCAGGTTGGCCAGCGGGCCAACGTCGTCCACTCCTACGCCACAGGAGCGGACATAGGCGACCGGGTAACGGTCGGACCCTTCGCCTACCTCCGGCCCGGAACGGTGCTGCGAGCAGGCTCCAAGGCCGGCACGTTCGTCGAGATCAAGAACTCGACGGTCGGCGAGGGCGCGAAGGTCCCCCATTTGTCCTACATCGGCGATGCGGAGATTGGGGAGGAGACGAACATCGGGGCCGGCACGATCACCGCCAACTACGACGGTTACCGCAAGCACAGAACCTCGATCGGAGCGCGGGCCAAGGTGAGCGTCGACACCATGTTCGTGGCGCCCGTCAGCATCGGGGACGAGGCGTACACGGCTGCGGGCTCGGTGATCACGAAGGACATCCCGCCCGGGGCGCTCGGAGTGGCGCGCGAGCGCCAGCAGAACGTCGAGGGCTACGCCCAGCGCCGGGCCGAGCGGGAGCAGGCGGGCGGACCGGAGCGGGAGCAGCCGGGCGAGGAGGAGACACGCGAACCCGAGCCACGCGGACCCGAGCCGGAGCAGGCGGGCGAGAAGGACACCGGCCCTCGCGGCGCCTGATGGGCCCGATGCCGTCGGCACCCCGGCGTACACTCGCAGTGCGATGAGCGTGCTGCAGGAGCGCCCTTCGGCGAGCGAGATCGAGCTCGCATACAACAAACGCCTGATGCTCGTCTCCGGGCGTGCCAACCCCGAGCTGGCCGTCCGGATCGCCGACAAGCTGGGCGTCGAGCTGTCGCCGGTGACGCGCAGGACCTTCTCCAACGGCGAGGTCTACTGCCGGTTCGATGAGTCGGTGCGAGGCTCCGACGTGTTCATCATCCAGCCGACCTGCGAGAACCGCGCCGCCGGCCTCGGGACCAACGACGCCGTGATGGAGCTCTTGATGATGATCGACGCCGCCGTCGGGGGCTCCGCCCACCGAGTGATCGCCGTAACTCCCTGGTACGGCTACTCGCGTCAGGACAAGAAGTCCGCCCCGCGTGAGCCGATCAGCGCCCGCCTCGTCGCGCGCATGCTCGAGGCGGCAGGGATCGACCGGATCCTGACGATGGACCTGCACTCCGGCCAGCTCCAGGGGTTCTTCCAGAAGCCCTGCGACCACATGACGGCGCTCTTCATGCTGACCCAATACTTCGCCGACCTGGCGCTCGAGGATCTGGTGGTCGTCGCCCCCGACGCCGGCCGCGTCAAGCTGAACAAGAAGTTCGCGGCCGAGATCGGTGCCGACCTCGCGATCCTCAACAAGGAGCGCCCGGCCCAGCAGGTCGCAGAGATCGGTTACATAATCGGCGACGTGGAGGGCAAGACGGCCGTACTGGTGGACGACATCATCGACACCGCCGGGACGCTCAAGGCCGCGGCGCAGGCGGTCCATGACGCCGGCGCCCGGCGCGTATACGCCGCGGCCACACATGGCGTCTTCTCGGGCAACGCCTGGGAGAACCTGGGCGCCGCCGGTCTCGAGCAGGTGGTGGTGACAGACACGATCCCGGTACCGCCCGACAAGCCCGACAACGTCACGGTCCTCTCCTGCGCGGACCTGTTGACGAACTCGATCCGTCAGATCTTCACCGACGGATCCGTGAGCCAGGTCTTCGGCGGCGAGAACCAGCTGTTCTAGGCGGGGAAAACGTAGAGCATGCGGCATCCGCGTACGTTTTTGAGTTTGCTCATCGTCGGAGTCGTGGTTGCGGGCTGCGGCGGCTCGAACACGGCGACGAGCACCCACCAGCAGCAGAACGCACAAAACGCCACGACCGCCACCGGCCAGACCGCACCTACGACCACCCACGCTCGGACAACCCCCGCACGGACAACCCCAACGACGACCACGTCGAGCCCGCCGCCCTGTGGCTCAAGCCATAACCCATCTGCCCGCTGCGCGACGGCTGCCGTGCCGTATTGCCAGCAGGGACAGTGCTCGTACCCGGCTCCCGCTTCGGGCGGGTGCGCTCCCGGCTACACCGAAACCACGGCCCCGTCGACATCGAGCCGCGTCTGTCAACGGCCGGTGGCCGGCGTTACGACGACTACGCCGTTCACACCCACGCCCGACCAGGTAGCGAAGGCTCAGCAGGCATTGGCGGAATGCCAACGCCTACAGCCGGGGATCACGCTCCAGCAACTCGAGCGGGAAGCTGCGAACCCCGAAGGGATCCAGTGCTGAGCCGAGGGCGAGTTGGCAGGGCGAGAAGATCAAGCGCTTCCAGATCTTGACCGACACGCTGCAAACCGCCCAGCTGCTCGGGATGGCGTAGCAGGCCAGGTCCCTCTGAGCGCACCTGAGGACCCACAACTAGGTCGCCGCGTCCAGAGCGAGCGCGCCGTCCAGCTGATGGAGCTGCTGGGGCTAAGCGAGGACGAGCTCTGCCGATCGCTTGATGTGGAGCCGCTGACTCTCCTCTCAGGCCAGCTCGAGCACCGATCCGAGCTGCCGATCCTGCTCGACCTGCTGGCCGAAGCGCGCGAGCGGGCCGGGGCTGCCGTCCTGCGGAGATGGGTCAGGGCCACCGGCCCCCACGGCAAGCCGATCGACATGCTGACCAGGCGGGACTTCGGCTCATTCGAGGACGCGCTGGGCGAGCTCGCCGAGCGTGGATTTGTGCTCAGAGGCGGTGGCTGAGGGCTATTTCTCGGCCTGCTCCTTGGCCGACTCGGCACCCGGCCAGATCCCGAACAGGTAATGGAACGAGCGCGCGCTCGCGCGGTTTGCCGCCGCCTTGGTCGCTGCCAGCGTCGCGGCTTCCAGCGCCGCGGCGCCGACCGCCTTGCCCACGTTGACGTCGCGCCGGGTCGGCTCAGGCGGCTCGGCCTCGTCGATCTTCGACCACACCGCCTTGAACAGCCGCTCCCCGACCTTGGCGGCGATGACGCCGGCGATCAGCGCGAATGGCTTGTAGAGGAGCTTCATCGCGCCTGCAGGCTACCCATTAGGGGTCGATTAACGCCGCTTCCGGGTAAATACTTGGTCCCGGAATGCTCGACGAGGATCCGACCAGAGATGAGCACGACGCCGAGGAGTTGTTGCGCCGGGCGCTGCTGGACGACTCCTCCTCGGTCGCGGTCTCACTCAAGGTCCTGGGGCTCCCCGTCAGCGAGGCGGTCACGGTCATCTTCCACGGCCGCCGGGATCTGGGAACGCTCCAGACATACGTGGCCTACGGCAGCATGGGCGCCGGCAGCCGAGTGGCCGCCAGCAAGCTCCTTCGCGTGCCCTGCGATCTCGACCTGGCCGGCGCCGACGATCGAACCGAGGCGGAGCGGCTGTACGCCGAGCAGGCACAGGCGCTGCGCGACGCCCTCGTCGGCGCCGACACCGTTCTCGACGTGTGGCGGGAACCGCTCGACGAGCTGAGCGACGGCGGCGTCACCATCGATCATTCGGTCGAGCTGTCGCTCCGCTTGCCCGCGCCGAGGCTGATGCCGACGGCCTTGGTCGCGGCCGACCGGCAGCTGGTGGTCACGCCGGTGTGCAGCGCCAGGACCCTGGCCGAGGGTCGGCCCCCGATGGGCATCGCCTGCGCTCAACCCGACCTGACGCGGGTCTATCCCCTCGCGGACGATCCCGAACGGTGTGTCGAGGATTTCCTCGAGCTGGCGGCGCAGCACGCCCAGGCGCTGTCGGAGCGGCTCGCCCATCAGGAGGCCTCGGTGGAGCGCTTCCTCGAGATCTCCGATAGCAGCTCTGGATAGCCTCAAGCGGCGGATGCGCCGCCGGTACCTGCTGTCCCTGATCGTCTTCGGCGCCGTGCTGTTCGTCGCGATCAGCATCGGGCTGGCTCGGGTGTTCGGCGCCAACGGCTCCGAGCAGTCGGCGATCACGGCGCTGGTCAAGGCGGAGGCCGCCGGCGATCAGCAGGCCATGCTGGCGCGAATCGAGGGCTGCGCCCATAGTCCGGCCTGCCGATCCCGGGTGGATCAGAACGCGGTCAACCTCAAGCGCCCGGGCGGCGTCACGATCATCCAGCTCGAACCCTCCACGAGCTTCTCGCTGGGCGGGATGGTCGGGACGGCTAGGGTCGCCTGGCGGGCCGGGTCGTCGCTGCCGATCGTGCAGTGCGTTCGGGTGGCCCGGACCGGCAACGTGTTCGGTGGGCTGAAGGTCCACCTGCTCGAGATCAGCCTGAAGATCAAGGGCGACAGCACCTGTCCCGCGCAGTACTGACGGGTCCGAGCCCGCTAGCGGCTGGGCTCGCGAGCCGGCTCGGGCTCTCGCACAGGCGCCCGCTCGGGCTCGCGCACCGGACGACGGTCCCGATCCGGGCGGAGATCGCCGAGCTTGCGCTCATCGCGCAGGCGGACGGTGGCGGGCTCCGCGTCGGGCAGAGGAATGCCACCCCACGGCCGGTCGTAGGGTCGATGAGGCTCTCTCGGCTCGTTGCCCCACCCGTCGTCGGATCCGGGGTCGAACGGCCGCCGGTCATCGCCCGGAGGCTGGCGAAAAGCCAGCACCATCAGCACCGCGACGCACAGCAGCCCCAGCACGTGCATGCCCGCGATCATCAGCAGAAGCTGATACCCGGCTGACATGGGTAAAGGGTACCGCTCGCCCTGGGGCGCACAAGCAGGATCGCGGCGACCACGCGCTACCATCGACCGCCGCCATGGCCACGGCCACCGCCACCACTCTGGAGGTAACCCGACGCGAGCCGGCGGGCTCCCGCGCGGCCCGACGACTGCGCGGCGAAGGCCTTGTGCCCGGGGTCGTCTACGGCGGCGGCAAGGACCCGGTCCCGTTCCAGGTCGAGTCTCGGGTGCTGCGGCTGGCGCTGTCGCACGCGGGAGCCGTCCTCGACCTGAGCGTCGACGGTGAGGACTCCACGCCCGTAGTCGTCAAGGAACTGGTCCGTCACCCCGTCACGGGCGACGCGATCCACGTGGACCTCCTTCGGGTCCGGCTCGACCGGCCGATTCAGGCCACCGTCGGGCTCGAGCTCGTGGGGGGCGATGAGGCGCCGGGCGTCAAGGAAGGCGGCGTGCTGGAGCACGTGACGCGCGAGCTGACGATCGAAGCGCTGCCGACCGACATCCCCGACTCCATCACACACGACGTCTCCGAGATGGTCATCGGCGACACCGTCACGCTCGAGCAGTTGACCGCGCCCGAGAAGGTCAAGGTGATGGACGACCCGGAGACGGTGATCGCCACCTTGACCCCGCCCCGTCTCCAGGTGGAGGAGGAGCCGGAGATCGAGGAGGAGACCGAGCTGGTCGGCGAGGAGGGCGAGGAGGCACCGGAGGCCGAGGGCGCGACTGGCGAGGAGGCGGAGGCCCAGGGCGAGGGCGGCGAAGAGGGCTCCGGCGGCGAGTAGCCCGCGGTGCGGTTCAGAGGGAGCGGCGCTCCCGTCGACTGGCTGATCGTCGGCCTCGGCAATCCCGGGGCCGAATACGACCGCACCCGCCACAACATTGGCTTCGAGATCGCGCGAGTGCTGACCGAGCGCTGGCAGCTGCCGAAGCCCAAGAGCAGGTACCGGGGCCTGCTGACCCAGGGACGCGCAGGCGCAGGCGGGCCTCGCGTGGCGATCCTCCAGCCGCAGACCTACATGAACGACGCCGGGCGCTCCGTGGGACCTGCTCGCGGCGCGCTCAAGGTTCCGCTCGAGCGCGTGCTCGTGCTGCACGACGAGATCGACCTTCCTTTCGGGGAGATCCGCGTCCGCGTGGGCGGCGGCCTGGCCGGGCACAACGGGCTCAAATCGCTCAAGCACGAGCTGGGGTCGGCGGAGTTCGCGCGGGTCAGGGTGGGGGTCGGGCGCCCGGACACGACTGATCCCGAGCGGGTCGCGGCCTACGTGCTGAGCCGTTTCGCCGAGCCTCGGGAGAAAGTGGCCGAGGTGGTGGAGCGGGCGGCAGACGTCGCCGAGTCGATCGTCCTCGGGGAGAGCAAGCTCGACTCCTAGACTCGAACGAGATGCTCACATCGCTGCTCCAGCACGCAGACGAGGATCCGCAGACCACCGCGCTGGCGCGCGAGGGCGGCCGCGCGTTCGTCTCCCAGTCGCTTAGGGCCTACCTGCTGGCGGCGCTGACCGC
The DNA here is from genome assembly GCA_036771025.1 of Solirubrobacteraceae bacterium. GTDB lineage: Bacteria > Actinomycetota > Thermoleophilia > Solirubrobacterales > Solirubrobacteraceae > Palsa-465. The sequence goes on along the minus strand of DAIPIC010000104.1, from coordinate 2,264 downwards.
CCAGGGGCCGGACCGCCCGACGGTGGTCGTCGCCGGCGATGACCGCGCCGCCCGGGACCTGGCGTCGGGGCTCAAGGAATGGCTCGAGCCCCGGACCGTCCGCTACTACCCCAGCCGCGGCGTCACCTACGAGTCGCACCTGGCGCCGCCGGCGCACCTGGTCGGTCTGCGGATCGCGGCGCTCGACGCCCTGCTCGAAGGCAACGACGCCGGCGCGCCGCCGGTGGTCGTGGTGAGCGCCGTGGCCCTCTCGGAGAAGGTTCCCGACCCTGCGCTGCGGCCCCGTGGCTTCGCTCTCAAACGGGGTGAGCTCCTGGACCTGGAGGAGACCGCCCGGGACCTCGTCAGCGCCGGGTACGAGCGCGTCGAGCAGGTCGAGGACAGAGGGCAATTTGCGATCCGCGGCGGGCTGCTCGACCTGTTCCCCGCCACCGAGGACCGCGCCGTCCGCGTCGATCTGTTCGGCGATGAGATCGAATCGCTTCGCTGGTTCTCGACCTTCACCCAGCGCTCGCTCGAGGATGCCGAGGAGGTGGAGGTGGCGCCGGCCTCGGAGCTGGCCGAGGAGCACCGCGAGCTGGCGGAAATCGCGGCCCTCGAAGAGGAGCGCCCCGACATCGCCGAGCTGCTGCCCGTCGAAAGCTTCCACCCGCTACTCGAGCTGATTCCCGGGGATGCCGAGGTACTGATCGCCGGGGAGGAGGACGTCGCCCCGGCGTTAGCCGATCACTGGCAGGACGTCACTGCAGCCTTCCACGACGAGGACGCCCACCAGCTGTACGTGGCACCCGGAGAGATCGACGAAGCCCTGGCCGAACGGGCGCGGATCCGGCTGGCCAGCATCGACCAGGACCAGCCGTTTCAGTTCAGGGCCCAGACCGCGGACATCCAGGCCCGGGGGCTGGCCCAGGCGGAGCCCGAGCTGGAGAAGCTGATCCGCTCCGGCTACACGACGGTCGTCACCTTCCCCCGCCGGGGGGAGGGCGAGCGAGTGGCGTACAACCTCGGGCGCCTGCGGGTCGCGTGGCTGGATGGGCAGCCGCCCACAGCCGGGGCCATCGTCTTTACCCGGGCCCGCCTACAGACAGGCTTCATCGCCCCGCAGTTCCACCTGGCCGTCATCCCGGAGCATCGGCTGTTCCGCCGCCGGCGAGAGGTCGAGCCTCCGGAGCGGGCCCGGCGGCGCGGGGTCCTTCGGAGCTTCGCCGAGCTCCGCAGCGGAGACATCGTCGTGCACGAGGACCACGGCATCGCCCGCTTCGCGGGCTTTGACACCAAGACCGTGGCGGGGGTCACGCGCGACTACCTGTATCTCGAGTACGCCGGCTCAGACCGGGTGTTCGTGCCCGTCGATCAGCTGGCCAAGATCAGCCGTTACGTCGGAGCGGGGGGCGAGCATCCAGCGCTGTCGAAACTCGGCGGCGCCCGCTGGGACACACTCAAGGCCCGGGCCCGGCGGGCGGCTCAGGAACTGGCGGGCGAGCTGCTCAACCTCTACGCGGAACGCAAACGGCGCGAGGGCCACGCGTTCCCGGTCGACACCGACTGGCAACGCGACTTCGAGGCGGCGTTCCCCTACTCCGAGACGCCCGACCAGCGGGAGGCGATCGAGTTCGTGAAAGCCGACATGGAGGCCCCGCGGCCGATGGACAGGCTGATCTGCGGTGACGTGGGCTACGGCAAGACGGAGGTCGCGCTGCGGGCGGCGTTCAAGGCGGCCCAGGACGGCAAGCAGGTGCTGATGCTGGTGCCCACCACGATCCTGGCCCAGCAGCACTTCGGCACTTTCTCCGAGCGGCTGAAGGATTATCCGGTGACGGTCGAGCAGGTCTCGCGGTTCAGGCCGGCGGCCGAGCAGCGGGCGGCCGTGGCCCGGTTCTCCCGGGGAGAAGCCGACATCCTGATCGGCACTCATCGCCTGCTCTCCCGCGACGTGCGGGCCAAGGATCTCGGCCTCCTGATCGTCGACGAGGAGCAGCGGTTCGGGGTCAAGCAGAAAGAGCTGCTGCGCCAGTTGAAGCTGAAGGTGGACGTGATCTCGATGAGCGCCACGCCCATCCCGCGCACGCTGCAGATGTCGCTGGCGGGCGTTCGCGATATCAGCGTGATCGAGACGCCGCCGGAGGGGCGGCGCCCGGTCAAGACCTACGTCGGCGACTACGACGAGGAGCTGGTGCGCCGGGCGCTTCAGCGCGAGCGGATGCGGGAAGGGCAGGCGTTCTTCCTCCACAACCGGGTGGAGACGATCGACGAGACGGCCGAGC
>DAIPIC010000103.1:0-11483 GCA_036771025.1 Solirubrobacteraceae bacterium | reverse complement strand
GGGCCGATCACCTCGTCGGCCGCGAGCGCCCGCCAGTACAGCAGCAGGTCGTCCAGGTCCAGCGCCCCCAGCTCGCGCTTGCGCGCCCCGTAGGCCTTGAAGAGATCCGCCAGCGCCTCCACGTGATCCTCGCACCAGGGAAACCTCTCAGCCACCACCTCCGACAGCGGACGCTGACAGTTGACGGTGCGCGAGTAGATGTCGAGCAGCGTGCTGGGACGCGGGAAGCGCCGCTTACGGGCCGCGTGTCCCTGCTCCTCGCGGATCAGGTCAAGGACATCCGCGGCGTCGCCGGGGTCGAGCACCGCGAACCCGGGCGCCAGCCCGAGCGAGGCGGCGTGCAGCCGTACGAACCGGTGGGCGACCGAGTGAAAGGTCCCGCCGAGCACGCGGGCGTCTCGGTTCGAGCCGCCGGTCATCGCGCGCACCCGCTCGAGCATCTCCCGGGCCGCCCGACGGGTGAAGGTGAGCAGCATGATGCGCTCGGGTGCCGCTCCCTGCGCGATTAGCCAGGCGGTCCGCGCCGAGAGCGTGGTGGTCTTGCCGGTTCCGGCGCCGGCCAGGATCAGCAAGGGTCCGCCGTCGTGAGTGGCCGCGGCGCGCTGCTCGACGTTCAGCTGCGCCAGCCAGGGATGCTCGGCGCCCTCGGTGGGTAGCGAGAGACCTTCGATGTCCACGTGCGGTGCGCGACCGTAGGGTGGGCCGCGGACGGACTGCAAGATCGCGCCCAAGGCCGCCAGCTAACCTCGGATGCATGCCGGAGCGCACTCGCCTAGTTGCCGTCACCGGCGATGAGGTGGTCAGTCTCTCCCTCGGCGATGGGCACCCCGAGCCGGTGCTGAGAGGGGTGGGTGCGGTATGCGTGGCGGTCGATCCGCATGACCCGGAGCGCTGGTACGTAGGGACGTTCGACGACGGTCTGTTCACCACCAGCGACGGCGGCGCCACGTGGCGGGCCCCCGAGCGCGCCCCGGAAGAGGAGCGGGTGCTATCGGTATCGGTCTCGCGCTCTCACCGGGAGAGCGGGATCTCGGCCGCCTACGCGGGAACCGAGCCCAGCAATCTCTACCGCTCCGAAGACGGAGGGCGCAGCTGGCAGCTCCTGCCGGCGTTGCGCGAGCTCCCGAGCGAGCCCAACTGGTCGTTTCCACCGCGCCCCTGGACCCACCACGTACGGACGATCGCTCCCCATCCCTCCGACCCCGAGGCCCTGACGGTGGGGATCGAGCTTGGCGGAGTGATGCGCTCTAAAGATGCCGGCGCATCCTGGCTTGACCACAACCCGCAGGCCCACAGCGACGCGCATCTCCTGCTGACGCACCCGGCCAGGCCCGACCGCATCTACGAGGCGGCGGGGCAGGGAGTCGCCCTGTCCGAGGATCGCGGCGAGAGCTGGCGGCGACTGGAGCACGGTCTCGATCGCCACTACGCGTGGGCCGCGGCGGCCGATCCCGCCGATCCCGACCTGTGGTACGTGTCGGTCAGCCGCTCGCCATTCGCCGCCCACGGCGACGGCGACGGGCAGGGGCGGCTGCTTCGCTCAAATGGCAATGGATGGGAGCCGATCGACGATTGGGGCGATGAGGCACAGCTGCGCCGCATGCCCTACGTCATGTCCCCGCTACCGGACCGGCCCGGGAGCCTGCTGGTTGGGCTGCGCGGCGGGACGTTGCTGCTCTCAGAGGACGCGGGCGATAGCTGGTCCGAGCTCGCGGCGCGACTGCCCGACGTGATCGACTTCGCCCTGGCACCTGGATAATGCGAGACATGGCTTATCGCATCGCGGTGGTGGGCGCCACGGGCGCTGTCGGACAGAAGCTGCTCCAGGTGCTCGAGGAGCGCGAGTTCCCGGTCGGAGAGCTGGTCCCCTTCGCCAGCGCGCGATCGGAGGGGACGACCATCACCTTCCAGGGCCACGAGCTGGCCTGCCGCGCGTTGTCCGACGAGTCGATCGAGGGCTTCGATCTGGCGTTCTTCGCCGCCGGCGGGTCGGTCAGCGCCGAGTGGGCTCCGCGGTTCGCGGGGCGTGGCGCTTTGGCGATCGACAAGTCGAGCTACTGGCGTATGGATCCGGAGGTGCCTCTGGTCGTCCCGGAGATCAACCCCGGCGCCGCCGAGCAGGCGCTGGCTTCAGGCGGCAAGGGGATCGTCGCCAGCCCCAACTGCTCGACGATGGCCATGGTGATGGCGCTCCATCCCATCCATCGCTTCTCGCCGATCGAGGAGATCGTGGTCTCCACCTACCAGTCGGTGTCGGGCACGGGCCGGGCGGCCATCGACGAGCTCGCCAACCAGGCCCACGCGCTCCTGCACGGAACGGATCCCGGGCCGCCGAGCGTGTATCCCCATCAGATCGCGTTCAACGCGCTGCCCCATGTCGAGACCTTCAAGGACTCGGCCGACTACACGACGGAGGAGCGCAAGATGATGGCTGAGACGCGCAAGATCTTCGGCCTGGACGAGGAGCAGCTCGCGATCACGGCGACCTGCGTCCGGGTCCCGGTGATCCACTCCCACTCGGAGTCGATCCGCATCCGGACCCGCGAGCCGCTCAGCGTCGAGCGGGCCCGCGAGCTGCTGGCCACAGCGCCGGGCGTGATCGTGGTAGACGATCCCGAGCGCAACCAATATCCGCTGGCGACCGACGCCGCCGATCGCGACGAGGTGTTCGTCGGCAGGTTGCGTCACGACCCGGGCCCGCGCGGTGTAGAGCACCTGAACATGTGGGTGGTCGGCGACAACCTGCGCAAGGGCGCGGCTACCAACGCAGTCCAGATCGCGCAGCTGCTGCACGAGCGTGGTCTGGCGGGGGCCGACGATCGCGCGGCGCGCGACGTGGCGGTCGCCCGGTAGCTCAGCCGTTGCCGGCGTTCGCCCCCAGGGCGTTGAGCCAGGCGCGAATGGATTGGCCCGCGGGGGTGGCCTGCCCCTCCTCGTACCCGGTCGTGGCCATGGCCAGCGTCACACCATTCGTCGTCGACCAGCCGAACTCGATCGCGGTTCCCGAGGCCGCGTAGCGGGCGATCGGCTGCCCCTGCTTCAGGTAGCTGCCGGGGGTGGCGATCTCGGTGATCTGCTCGGCCACGTACTGGATCTTGCCCGCGCTGGGGCCCTCCAGCAGCTCGTAGTAGACGAGCGGCTGGCCGGCGTACCAGTTGGGGATGATCGCCAGGATCTTGACCCGACAGGGCGCGAGGATCGGTGCCCCGACGGGCATGGTGGCGTCGATGCCCTGGTCGGTGCGGCCCCAGACGCTGACGTAGTGGAGCGGGTTGATGTATCCGGCGCTCGTCGGCGGCGCCGCGACCAGCTCTTGCTGCAGCAGCTGCTTGACCTGCGACAGGGGCGGGGCATGGGCGTTGGGATCGCCCACCGGAGTGGTGGTCGGCGCGGCGTCTACGGCCTGCGCCTGTTCCCCGGCGGTGGGCTGGACGGCCTGCGGGCGGGCGCGTGCGCTTGCGCTGGGTAGGGCGTCGCCGTTGCGATTCGCGCTCCCGCCGGCGCCGCTAGCTCCGCACCCCGCCAGGCCCAGGGCGACGGTCAGCAGCGCTGCACGCCTGAGGATGGGCCTGCGTGGCGAAGTCCTGACTGCCACGCGGGGGCACGGTAACACGGCGTCCCGGGTTCCGGCGGAGGTTCAGGGCTCAGCGAGCGTCACCGCTTGGCCGCTGTCGGCGGCCTCGTACAGCGCTTCGATGGCGCGGGCCTGACCGACCGCGTCCGCACGGCCGAGCAGCGGCGCAGCCTGACCCCTGACCGCGGCGGACATGTTCTCCGCCTCAAGCCGGTAGGAGTCGGCCACCGGAATCTCGATCCGCTCCACCCCGTCATCTCGACGCAGCTCGATCAGCGGCCGGCGGCAGTGCCACGGATCGTCGAGGAACAGAGCGCCGTCCTCGCCCACAACCTCGAGCTCGTCGCGGGTCGCGAGGGCCAGGCCGGCATCGAAATGGGCCAGTACGTCGTCAGGGCAGTGCATGGTCGCGGCGAACACGATGTCCACGCCATCCCCGCCCAGCACCTGCTCGGCGCCGACGCGCACGGGCTCGCCCGCGATCAGCCTGGCCCCGCTCACGCAGTAGCAACCCACGTCCATCAGCGCTCCCCCCTCGAGCTCGGCGCTGAGGCGGATGTTCGCCGGCTCGCGTGCTGCGAAGCTGAAGGTGCCGCGCACAAGACGGAGGCGGCCCACCGCGCCCTGCCGGATCAGCTCGACCAACCGCAGCGTCTGCGGGTTGTGGCGGTACATGAACGCCTCCATCAGCAGTCGCTCGTGGCGCTCGGCGGTATCAAAGGCCAGGTCCACGTCCTTCGTCCGGCGGCTGAGCGGCTTCTCGCACAGGACGTGCTTGCCGGCCTCGAGCGCGCGCACCGTCCATTCGACGTGCGTCGAGTTGGGAACCGAGATGTAGACGACCTCCACCTCGGGATCGCCCAGCAGCGCCTCGTACGTGCCGTGCGCTCTCCCGATGCCCTGCTCGCGCGCGTAGCTCTCCGCTCGAGCGGACTCGCGACTCGCGACGGCCACTATCTCGACATCGGGCGACTGCCGCGCCCCGGCCAGGAACAGGCTGTTGATCCGCGCGGTCGAGAGGATTCCCCACTTGACGGGCACCGGCCGGGGACCCTAAACGAACCCGCCCATGGAGAAGGCTCCGAGGCGCGGCGCGCGGCTAGCCGGGCATCGTCTCGTGTGGGCGCGGCGCGTTCGAGTACTGCTCGGCTGGCTCGAGGAACCCCTTGAGCTGCTCGCGCAGCTCGGGTGTGTCCTCATGACCATGGACCGAAGCGGCGTGCTCGGCGGCGGCGCGAACGACCTCGTCCTCCTCGCCGATAATCGTGAGCGAGCAGTTGGTCTCGCTCGGAAAGCGGCGACAGTCGGCCATCATCCTCGACATGACTCACCTCCTTCTGTCGGAGGTGATCCTCCTCCACAACCCGGCCGCAGTCAACCTTGTGTCAGGGTTAGGCGATGCGGTTCGCGATCTCGATCCCACAGCGCGTCGGACCGGACGGGTTTGACGCCGTCGGATTTCGCAGTTACGTCGCCAGAGCCGAGGAACTGGGATTTGAGAGCGGCTGGACGCAGGAGCAGATCCTGGGACCGGGCAGCGCTCTGGCCCCGCTCGAGGCGATGACCTACGCCGCGGCGTGCACCGAGGGGCTCCGGCTGGGGTGCGCGGTCTTTGTCAGCTCGCTGCACAGCCCGCTGCATCTGGCGAAGAGCATCAGCTCGCTCGATTGCCTCAGTCACGGGCGGGTGGAGGTGGGGTTCGTGGCCGGAGGACCGGCCAGACCCTTTGCCGCCTTCGGCATCGACCCGAGCACTTTCGTAGCGCGGTTCAACGAAGGACTGGAGCTGATGAAGGCCTGCTGGACCGAGCCCGAGGTCACCTTCACGGGCCGCTTCTGGCAACTCGAGGGCGCGACGATGACCCCGAGGCCGGTGCAGAAACCGCATCCGCCGATCTGGCTGGGCGGCAACCACCCCGCGGCCGTCCGTCGCGCCGTCCGCCGGGCCGACGGGTTCTTTGGCGCGGGTTCCCAGACGACCGACAGTTTCGCCACGCAGGTGCAAATCGCGCGTGAGGAGCTCTCGAGCCGGGGTCGCGACCCCGCTTCATTTCAAATCGCCAAGCGCGTCTATATCCACGTCGACGATGATCGGCGGAGGGCGAGCGAGCAGATGGAGGCGGCGCTCGCCCATCATTACGGCCGCGGCGGTCTGGGGCCAGTCGCGGTCACCGGTCCGCGGGACGCGTGCGTGGCCGGCCTTCAAGAAATTGCGGCCGCCGGCGCGGAGATGATCCAGCTGAACCCCATGCTCGATGAGGCCGGCCAGATGGAGCGGCTTGCGGCGGAGGTCCTTCCCGACGTGTCCTGACCGGCACGGACCGGCAGGCGGGGACTAACATCCTTGGTCCGGCGGATCGCCTACTCGGTCAGGGCGCCAGATGCCCAGCCGGGCAACGCGCCGGCCTCGCGCCGGCGGCCAGTCCCGGCGACCGGGAGTGTCTCGCCACCCAGGCAGACACAAAAGTCCTGGGACGAAAGTAGTTAGGGGTGATCTATGACCGGGCGGCCTGGGGCGGGCCCCTTAGGTGGCCCGCCCGGTCGCAGCCTCGGCCCGGACGTGGGCCGCTCACTTGGGAGCTGCCCCGGAGGCTGGTCGTCTCGCGGGACCATATGGCCCGTCAAACGACCAGCCTCGAGGCAGAGACTCCCGGGGAGCTGAGCGGCGCCGGCCATCGAGCGCAGTGTAGCCCTTCGCACACAAGTTGCTCAAGTAGCTACTTGATTTTCTTGTCTTCATACTTTATAACTACGTGTGTCGTTCCCATCTGTCCGTCTCCACCGGAGAGGAAACGCCATGCGTCGCAAGCCCCTGATCCTCATCTCGCTGCTGCTCGCCGCGTTCGCGATCAACATCGACACGACCATCGTCAACGTCGCGCTGCCGAGTCTCGTCCGCCAGCTCCACGCCTCGGACTCGCAGTTGCAATGGGTGGTCGACGCCTACAACCTCATGTTCGCCGCCGCACTTCTGGCCGCGGGCAGCCTCAGCGACCGCTTCGGGCGAAAAGGCATGCTGATGGCGGGCCTTGCGGTGTTCGGCCTGGCGAGCGCCGCCGGCGGGCTGACCTCGAGCGCAGGGCAGCTGATCGCCGCCCGAGTCGTGATGGGCCTGGGAGCGGCGATGGTGTTCCCGTCCACCCTGTCTCTGATCTCGAATGTGTTCACCGATCGGGGTGAGCGCGCCAGGGCGATCGGCCTGTGGGGCGCGACCACCGGCGCGGCGATCGCACTGGGCCCGATCGTAGGCGGCTGGCTGCTTCAGACATTCGACTGGACAAGCATCTTCTTCGCCATGGCGCCCCTGGCGGCGGTGGGGATCGCCCTGGTAGCCAGGGTCGTGCCGACGTCCCGAGATCCGGATGCACCGCGGACCGATCGCGGCGGCTTCGTGCTCTCCACCGCGGCCATGGCGTCCCTGATCTACACCATCATCGAGGCACCTGCTCACGGCTGGGGAAGCGCTCGCACGCTCATCGGCTTCGCGCTCACGGCGCTGCTCCTGGCGACGTTCGTCTCATGGGAGCGCAGGTCGGACGCGCCGATGCTCGATCTGACGCTGTTCCGCAATCCCCGCTTCACGGCAGCCAGCGGATCGGTGACCGTAGCGTTCTTCTCGCTGTCGGGATTCATCTTCCTGGTCACTCAGTACTTCCAGTTCCTGAAGACGTACAGCCCTCTTTCGACAGGGGTGCGTCTCCTGCCCGTGGCAACGTTCGTGGCCATCTCCTCGGTGCTCGGCACGAAGCTCGCCGTTCGGTTCGGAACCAAGCTGGTGGTCGCGCTCGGGCTGTTCGCGATGGCGGCGTTCTTCGCATGGGTATCCACGGGGTCGGCGGCCACGAGCTACGGCACGATTGCAGCGCAGATGGTCGTGCTGGGCACGGGCATGGGACTGACCGCCGCGCCCGCGACAGAGGCGATCATGGGGGTCGTGCCCAAGGCCAAGGCCGGGGTCGGCTCCGCGGTCAACGACGCGACCAGGCTCCTCGGCGGAACGCTGGGGGTGGCCGTGATCGGGAGCGTGTTCGCGTCGCTTTACGCCAGCAGGCTGACCGCGGCGCTACCGGGGGGCCTGCCGGCGGCCGCGGTCCATGCCGCCCATGGCTCGGTCGGTGGGGCGTTCGCAGTCGCCGGTGGCCTCCAACACGCCGGTCACGCGACGCTTGCGGTAATGGTCCACGACGCTGCCTCGAGCGCGTACTTCCATGGCTTCACCGCCGCCAACCTGGTCGCCGCGGGCGTCGCGGCCGCGGGAGCCTTGATGGCGCTGGCGCTGCTGCCCGCGCAGCCCGGGGCGGCGGATACGGCCGTGGGCGAAGCGGCCGACGTCGCACCGGCCCCGGCGACCGCATCGTAGGCAGCCGGGAACTAGACCTTCAGCGGCAGCACACCGGCCTCGAGCTCGAGCAGGAACCGCTTGCGCTCGAGGCCGCCGCCGTATCCGGTCAGGCTCCCGTTGGCCCCGATGACGCGGTGGCAGGGGACGATCACCGCGACCGGATTGCGCCCGTTGGCCAGGCCCACCGCTCGCGCGGCGCTCGGCGCGCCGATCCCCGTGGCGATCTGGCCGTAGCTCTCCGTCTCCCCGTACGGAATCCGAAGCAATGCATCCCACACCGAGCGCTCGAACCTATTGCCGACGAGGTCGAGCTCGACATCGAACTCGCGGCGCTCGCCGGCGAAATACTGATCGAGCTGGTCGCGGACATCGGCGAACGTCCCTGGATCGCGCCTCCAACCGGGCTGGACTCGGAACGGGGACATGGAGAGTCGCCTCAGGCCGTGATCTTCTCCGGTCAGCAGCAGCTCGCCGAGCGGGCTATCGATGGTTGTGTATCTCATGCCTCTACAACGAGGCGTCGGCGGCGGTTGTGAGGTCGGCGCCGGCCCCGGCCCCGTGGCCTCCGGGGAGGCCCATAGCCTCGGCCACCAGCTCATAGGAGCGTCGCCGCGCCTCGTGGTCGTAGGTGATCGTGACCACGATCAGCTCGTCGGCGCCGTACTCGCTCGCCACCCGCTCCAGTCCAGCCTTGACGGTCTCCGGGGAGCCGACGACTCCGCGCCTACCGGGAGCCATCCCGGTCACCGCCTTTCCCTCGGAGGCCAGGAACGCGAGCGCCTTCTCCGGCGGTGGCACGGGGATCAACCGGCCGCGGCGCAGCAGAGTGAGCGTCATCCTGCTGCTCGCCGCCAACCGCGCGGCCTCCTCGTCGCTTTCGGCGCACAGCACCCACACGCCAACGGCCGTCTGCGGCTCGGGAAGGTCTCGCTCCGGGCTGAAGCGGCGTCGATACTCCTCAGCGATCGCGCCGCTGCCCGGATTGATGAAGTCCGCGAACGCGTATGGGAGCCCGAGCTGTCCTGCCCAGATCGCGCTCTGCGGCGAGGACCCGAGCAGCCACGGGACCGGAAGCTCCGGCCGTCCGGGCAGCGTCTTCGCCAGCCGGGCGAACGGGTGATCCTCGGGTAGGGCATCGTCAAGGTAGGCCAGCAGCTCGGCCAGCTGCTGGGGGAAGTCATCGGGGCTGGCCGTGCGGCGATCGCGCTGCAGCGCCAGCATCGTCATCGGGTCGGTGCCCGGAGCTCGGCCCAGGGCCAGGTCGATCCGATCTGGAAACAACGCCGCCAGGACGGTGAACGTCTCCGCCACCTTGAGGGGGCTGTAGTGGGGCAGCATGACGCCGCCGCTGCCTACGCGGATCCGTTCGGTCGAAGCGGCGATGGGGCCGATCAACGCCTCCGGGCTGGCGCTGGCCAGCATGGGCCCACCGTGGTGCTCGGCCACCCAGTACCGGTGATATCCGAGGGCGTCAGCGAGGCGGGCGAGATCCAGCGTGTTGCGCAGGGCATCCGCGCCGCTCGCGCCCTCGGAGATCGGCGATTGGTCGAGCACGGACAGCCGCATGGGTGGTGAAGATAGCCGCCGGCCGGATCCGGCCGGCTACGCGCCGGCGCCAGCCGATGCCGGGCCGCTAGAGGACATGCCCGGCTTGGCTTGAGCGGGCTGGGGCGGCTTGGCCTCATGCCCGTCCGGCGGGCGCTCGCCCTCATCCGGCGCCTGAGCGATCAGAACCGGGATGGGGCTGTGGTTGAGCACGTAATGGCTGACGCTTCCCAACAGCGTGGCCTTGAGCCCGCCGCGCCCGCGCGAGCCCATCACCAGCAGGTCGTGGTCGCCCGATTTGATTCGGCGCATCAGCGCGGTACGGATCGGCTGGTGGGTGAGGATCTTCGTCACCGGAACGGAGTGAGGGACGCGCTCCACGGCGTCGCACATCACCCGCTGAGCCTCACGCTCGAGATCGCTGGACAGCTGCTGCGCGGCCGCGGCGGTCACCGGGCTGTAGGCCCATGGCGGGCATTGCCGGACGGCGGTCAGCAGGGTGAGCCGAGAACGGTCCGCGAGCGCGATGTCGATCGCCTGGCGGAGGGCCTCGTCCGAGTGGGGCGAACCATCGATGCTGACGAGGATGTTGTGGAACAAGGCTTCGCCTCTAACCAGACCGGACGATCTTTAGCATGCCAAATACTAGCATGCCTACTACCGTGCTACGGTGGCTCGGGTGAGGAGCCTAGCTACGGACAACGAGGGGCAGGGGAAGAAATTGCGCGAGCGCGGCCCGTCCTCCGCGGAGGAGTTTCTTGATTCCTTCGATGCATTCGTCCAAGCGGTCAGGCGAGCGCGCGGCACGTCTTCCGCCGAGCGGGGGCGCAGCTTGACCCTGTCGCAGTACGGCCTGCTCCAACCGCTCGCCGGCTCCGACGGTGCACGAGTTCGCGAGCTGGCCAACCAGGCCGGCATCGCGCCCTCAACGGCCACCCGGATCCTGGATGCGCTCGAGCGCCGAGGGATCGTGGACCGCCGTCCGTCGTCGGGCGATCGCCGGGGTGTCAGCATCTCTCTCACTGCGGCCGGCCGGGAGGTCCTCTACGACGAGGACGAGTGGATGCGGGCCCGCGAGCGGGCCTTCTACGCGCAGCTCCCCGTGGACGAGCGCCGGCTGGCGCCCGACCTGCTCAGGCGGCTGGCGGGCTTGATCGACGACCTGGCCGCGGGTCCGAACGGCCGGGGCGCAGACGGGGGCCCATAGCCATTCGCGTCCCCCCACGTGGGGGGTTGTGGCAGCCGAGGCGTTGTGACGATGACCTTCTGCGGGCATGCTCACAACGTGGCCCCTCTCGCCGACACTGCCAGGTTTCGAACCAACGACCCGGACGCGCTGGTCAGCGCGTCGCTGGCGTGTCCGCTGTGCCTGCGCAGCGACGGCATAGAGCAGCGGCCCGCGCTCGACGGCTACGACCCCTCGGTCGAGTGCGCCTGTCCTCGCTGCGACGTCCGCTGGCGGGTGTACCTCCAGCCGCTTCAGGCGCTGCGGTTCAGCCTGATGGACGGTCGGGCGCGGTAAGTAACACCGGGACCGCTAAGGCACGCTGGGTCGCGGGCCGAACCCGGGCTGCTGCGCTCCGATGTCGAGGATGACCTGCTTTTCGGCCAGGCGGCAGTACGCGCGGCTCGGGGGACGGAGCTTCTCCAGCATTGCGGCGTCAGCCGTGTCGATCACGCGGGGCGCGCCGACCCTGAACGTCCGGCCGCCGCGGATGACGTAGCCGCCTCCGGCCGCCCTCAGATTCCGAAGCCAGCCTGACTCTTCGCCATAGAGCAGCGCGATGATCAGCGTCCGGTCACGCTTGAAGGCCAGCAGCGGGGTTCGGTACTGGCGGCCCGAGCGCCGGCCGCGGTGGACGATGACCGCCCAGGGCGGGAGCAGCCACGAATACGTGCCCTGGACGGGGTTGTTGATCAGGGTGTTGAAGCGGGCGACTCGCCGAGAGAGCTTCATTCGCTGTCGCTACCGTAGAGGAGATGGAGCTCCGCACGCTCGGCCGGACCGGGGTCAAGGTCAGCC
>DAIPIC010000102.1:1262-11514 GCA_036771025.1 Solirubrobacteraceae bacterium | reverse complement strand
AGCGCCAGGACGAGGACGAGCAGATGCGAGAGGTGGTCAAGCGGATCAGCCTGACGCAGCCCGCCCCGATTCAGGTCGACTCCACCGAGCCCGAGGTGATCGAGACCGCGCTCGAGCAGATCCCGGGTCGCGCAATCGTCAACTCCATCAACCTCGAGGCGGGTCGCGACAAGCTGGACAGGGTCGTCCCGCTGGCCAAGGCCCATGGCGCGGCGCTGATCGCCCTGACGATCGACGAGCAGGGCATGGCCAAGACCGCTGAGCGCAAGGTGGAGGTGGCAAAGCGGATCACCGAGCTCTGCTGCCAGGAGCACGGCCTGGACCAGGAGCTTCTGATCTTCGACTGCCTGACGTTCACGCTCACGACCGGTGACGAGGAGTGGAAGCCGTCGGCGATCGCGACGATCGAGGGGATCCGGCGAGTGAAGGCGGAGATCTCAGGCGTCAAGACCTCCCTGGGCGTTTCGAACGTCTCGTTCGGAGTCAGCCTGCCGGCCCGGAGCGTCTTGAACAGCGTCTTTCTGCACCACTGCGTGGAGGCCGGGCTGGACCTGGCGATGGTCAACCCCAACCACATCACCCCGTATCCCGAGATTCCGGAGAACGAGCGAGAGCTCGCCGACGATCTGGTGTTCAACCGGCGCGACGACGCGCTCGAGCGGTTCATTGCCCACTTCGAGGCCAAGGGCCCCGAGGAGGCCGCCGATCAGGGGGACCCAACCGAAGGCATGGAGCCGGAGGAGGCGCTGCACTTTCACATCCTGCGGCGCAAGAAGGACGGGGTCGAGGACTGGATCGACCGCAGCGTGGAGAAGATCGGCGCCGTCCCCACTCTCAACGACGTGCTGCTGCCGGCGATGAAGGAGGTGGGCGACAAGTTCGGGGCCGGCGAGCTGATCCTTCCGTTCGTGCTCCAGTCCGCGGAAGTGATGAAGCGCGCGGTCGCCCAGCTCGAGCAGTACCTCGACAAGATCGAGGGCTACACCAAGGGAACCGTGGTATTGGCCACCGTGTTCGGCGACGTCCACGACATCGGCAAATCGCTCGTCAACACGATTCTCACCAACAACGGCTACAGCGTCGTCGACCTCGGCAAGCAGGTCCCGATCTCGACCATCCTCGACGCGGCGGTGGAGCACGACGCCACCGCGATCGGGCTGAGCGCATTGCTCGTATCGACCTCCAAGCAGATGCCGGCGTGCGTCCAGGAGCTTCATTCCCAGGGGCTGAGCTTCCCGGTGCTGGTCGGTGGGGCCGCCATCAATCGCAACTTCGGCCTGCGCATTCTGTATCCCGATGGCAGCGGCTCCGACGCCGTCTACGAGCCCGGCGTCTTCTACTGCAAGGACGCGTTCGAGGGCTTGGCCAAGATGGACCAGCTGATCGAGCCGGACAAGCGCGAGGTGCTGATCAAAGACACGCGCGAGGCGGCGCGCAAGCTGCGCGAGCAGCCGGCGGACGTGGAAGCCGACCTGCCCCCGCTCGATGACGCCTCGGTCCGCAGCGCCGCAGCCGTGGACGTCCCCATCCCCGAGCCGCCGTTCTGGGGCGTGCATGAGATAGAGGTCGATATGGACGGGGTTTACCGCCACCTCGACACGCACGTGCTGTTCAAGCTCCATTGGGGCGGCCGGGGCGTCAAGGGCGAGGATTGGAAACGGCTCCTGCACGATGACTTCCAGCCCCGGCTCGAGCGCATGTGGCGTGAGCAGACCTACCTGCATCCGCGGGCGCTGCTCGGCTATTTCCCCTGCAACGCCGATGGCAACGAGCTGATCGTCTGGGACCCCGAGGCGCCGGGTGAGCGCGAGCTCGAACGGCTCGTGTTCCCGCGCCAGCCCAAGCATGACCGCATCTGCCTGGCCGACTTCTATCGGCCGCTGGATTCAGGGGAGACCGATGTCGTCGCAATCCAGGCCGTCACCGCCGGCGACGAGGTCACCGAGCTGATGGCCCGTCTGGAGAAGGACGGGGAGTTTGCCGAGCAGCTCTTTGTCCACGGCCTCGGTGTCCAGACGGCCGAGGGCATGGCCGAGTGGCTTCACGCCCGGGTGCGCTCCGAGCTGGGAATCGAGCCCACTCAGGGCCGGCGCTACTCGTGGGGTTACCCGGCGTGTCCCGAGCAGTCAGAGCACGAGAAGGTGTTCCGGCTGCTCGACGCCCCGAGCGTCGGCCTGCGCCTGTCGGGCGGCTACGCGGTGGAGCCCGAGCAATCGACGCTGGCGATCGTCGCCCATCATCCCCAGGCCGTTTACTTCGGAATGAAGTCGGGCTTCTTGCCCAAGACCTCCAAGCAGGCGGCGGACGAGCTGATCGCCGGCACCGACAAGGATCCCACGCGCCTCGCGCCACTCACCGATGCCGAGCCGGCAAGCGAGGACGAGGCGGGCGAGGGCGAGCCGGCAATGGCCGAGGCGTAGCGCTTCGGTACCCACGGCGCTGGCTACACGCCGCCTAGTTGAGTTGGCTACCGTTCCCTGCGGGGTATGCCGACGCGCGTGAAAGGACTCAGCGGATGTCTGCTGGCGGCGATAGCGGTGACCATGCTCGCGGCCTGCGGCGGCTCTCACAAGCACAAGCCGGGTCGTCCCGGGCTTCCGGCCACGGTGCCGTCCGCCAGCCCGACGGGGATCCACAAGATCAAGCACGTCATCGTCCTCATGCAGGAGAACCGTTCGTTCGACTCCTACTTCGGCACCTATCCCGGGGCCGACGGCTTGCCGTCTGTAAACGGCCAGTTCTCGACCTGTGTTCCGGATCCCCGGACCGGCGGGTGCGTCAGGCCCTACCACGATCCCTCGCTCGTCAACGGCGGTGGGCCGCACGGGCAGAGACCCGCCGCCGCCGACATCGATGGCGGGCTGATGGACGGGTTCGTCCGCCAGTCGGAATCTCGCGGTGGACGCGGCTGCGGCGGCTTCGCCGGCGTCTGCAACACGCAGGCGGGCTCCGACGTCATGGGCTATCACGACGCCCGAGAGATCCCCAGCTACTGGACGTATGCCCAGAACTTCGTCCTCGACGACCACATGTTCGAATCGAATGCCTCCTGGAGCCTCCCGGCCCATCTGTTCCTCGTATCGGGGTGGTCGGCTCACTGCCGGATCAAGGATGATCCTTATAGCTGTGTAAATAACAACGAGCTGGGCGGGTTCCTCACCAGCCAGATCACGGCAGCAGGCGGTGGGGCCACGCAGCAGGACTATCGCCTGTGTCTGTTCCAGCACAGGCCTCGGCTGGGAGCTCGCGCAGCTCCTAGGAAGCGGCGTCGGGCACTCGAGAAGGTCATCCGCCAGTGCCAGGCGCAGATCGTCCGCCGGCAAGCCGAGATCCAGCAGGTGACCGTGCAGAAGCACAACTATGCCTGGACCGACATCACCTATTTGCTTCATCGGCGCCGTGTCAGCTGGGCCTACTACATAAAGCCTGGAGGTCAGCCCGACTGCAACGACGGCGACGCGAACTGCGCCAGGGCGCCCCTCACCCCCGGCACCCCGAACATCTGGAATCCGCTCCCGTCGTTCACCGACGTCCAGCAGAACCGTCAGCGGGGCAATGTCCAAAGCGTTTCGAGCTTCCTTGCCGCCGCCCACGCGGGAAAGCTGCCTGCGGTGTCATGGGTGGTGCCCGACCAGGCCCACTCCGACCATCCGCCGGCGAACATCCATGCCGGCCAGGCCTACGTCACCAGCCTCATAAACGCGGTCATGAAGGGGCCCGATTGGAAATCGAGCGCGATCTTCCTGACGTGGGACGACTGGGGCGGCTTCTATGACCACGTGGTCCCGCCTTACGTGGATGGCAACGGCTACGGGATCCGCGTGCCGTCGCTGGTCATCAGCCCCTATGCCCGCAAGGGCTACATCGACCACCAGACGCTCAGCTTCGATGCGTTCAACAAGTTCATCGAGGACGACTTTTTGGGCGGGCAGCGGCTCGACCCGGCCACCGACGGCCGGCCCGACCCCCGGCCCGATGTCCGCGATGCCCTCCCCCACCTCGGCAACCTGGCGGAGGACTTCGACTTCAACCAACCACCGCGGCCCCCCCTGGTCCTGCCGCTGAACCCTCCGCCTGGGCCTCCCTCCGTGCCGAACGGCTGAGGCGGGATGCCTGGCGGGAAAATATGGCCCGCCGGACGGCCCAGTCCGCTCGCGGACCGCCTCCAGCTCGGTCAGCCCGGCGCTAGCCCTCGGCCTCTAGAGCGCCCTGAGCCCGACCGGGACGGGCAGAGAGCTTGACCGGCGCGGCATGCATGGCCCGCAGCTTGACCTCGCGCCACGACATCCCCTCCCTGAGCAGCGCGGGCATGCCCAACAAGATCCCGGTCGATACCTCTACCGCCTGCAGGATCACGCCGTAGGCGATCGCGGCAGGGATCCCGACGTGCCAGCCGGTGTGAAGTACCGCGACGCACGCGGCCTGGAACACGCCCAGGTTGCCCGGCGTCACGGGTAGGACGGCGGTGATGTTGACGGCAAACAGCACGGCCGCGGCTGCCCCGAACCCGGCCCGGTGATCGAGCCCCAGCGCCACCAGCAGGATGTAACAGCCGAGGCACTGAAGGGCCCAGGCGGCGAGCTGAGCGGCGACCGCTTGGATCCCTAGGCGCGGCTTGCGGAAGACCAGCAGGCCGTCCCGGACCCGTGCGGTGGCGGCCCGGAGCTGGACGAGCAGCGCCTGGCGTCGGCCGAAGCGGTTTCCGCGCCTGAGCGCGCGATGCTGCAGCACGGTCGGAGCGGCCAGCACGACCAGCAGCAGGGCCAGAGGCGCCATCGCCGTGATCAGCAGGGCGTTCTGGTGCCCATTGAAGAGGTCGACGGACGAGAACATCGCGCCGCCGAGGATCACCAGGGCGAGGATGTTCAGGAGCGTTTGCGAGACAACGGTGCCGAGCACCACCGGCAGGTTGTCGCGGGGCCTGCCGGTTCGCCGCGCCACCACGAGCGCCCGGGCAGGCTCACCGAGTCGCGCCGGCAACGTGCACGACATCAGGACGCCGATCAGTGTCCCCTGTATCGCGTCCGACAGCCGCAATCGAGCCTTCGGCAGCGCCGCGCGCAGGATCGCATCCCAGGAGAACGCACGCATGATCATCGCACCGCACATGACCCCCAACCCCAGGACCACGTAGGACGGGGAGGAGTGGATCAGGGCGGAGACGATGTTGGTGAAGCCGATCTTCTGAACCGCCAGCACCGCGAGCACCGCGGCGCCGACGGTGGCCGCGGCCATCGCCGTCCGGCGCGCGAACGCCGGCAGGGACCTGCGCGGCCCTGCCTGCTTGGGCTCGAGGCTCGCCAGCCGCCGGGCGGGCAGGTGAGGCTTCAGGTCGGCGGAACGGACGCCGACCTTGACGGCGGCGCGGGCCATCGCGCCTCGGGGCTCGGGCGTCGCGATCGCATCCTCGTAGGCGCCCATGACATCGGCGGCCACCCGCGGCCACGCGAAGCGTTCGACGTCGCGGGCCGCAGCCCGCGCCATCTCGCTGCGCCTGGAGGGTTGCTCATACAGGTCGCGAAGCGCCTCGGCGAGCTCCTGCGCGTCGCCGCGGGGGACCAGCATGCCGTCGACGCCGTCGCGCACCACGTCCCGGTAGCCGGCGATATCGGATGCGATCACCGGCGTCCCCGAGGCGAAGGCTTCCGTCAGCACCATTCCGAAGCTCTCGCCCCCGAGCGATGGTGCGCACAGCACATCCGCCCTCTCGAGCTCGTACTGCTTACGCTCGTCGTCCACCTTGCCCAGCGCTCGTACCCCCCGGCCGTCGAGCAGCATCGGAGCCAGCTCCTCCCACGAGGGACCGATCACCGTCAGCTCGGATGGGACGTGTTCCCGCAGTGCTTCGAAAGCGCGCAGGAGTAGCGGCAGCCCCTTGCGTTCCACCGCCTGGCCGACGAACGCGATCCGAAGCTCCTCGCCCATCGGACGCTCCGCCGCCAGGCGCGCCCGCTCGGGGTCTACGCGGACGCCATTGGGGATGATCCGGTAGTGCCCTCCGAAGAACCTCCGGCCGGTCCAGGCGGCGGCTTCCGAGACCGCGATGCGCACGTGCAGCCGGTTGAACACGCGCCAGGCCCCGATCGCGTTCGCGATCCCGTTGGTGATCGTGTTCGAGGAATAGACATGGAACGTGCCCACCAGCGGCAGACGCGAACGGTCGGCCGCCAGCCACCCGATCACCGGTGCGATCGGCTCGTGGACGTGGACCACGTCGAAGGCGCCGGCGCGCAGCTCGCGCTGCATGGTGGCGTAGCCGAAGGGCGTGATCGAGAGATTCGAGACAGCGCCATTGGCCTTGAAGCCAAGGGTCCGCCCAAGAGGCAACAGGTAGTCGGGGGCCTCGACGGCCTGCGGGCTGGCGCCGCGGTGGAGCGCTGAGGAGAACCGGCCGGGCGGGTCGAACGGCGCCAGCACCCGGACGTGGTGGCCTTCTTCGATGAAGCGCTCGGCGAGCGCCTCGATGTGCCGCGTGACGCCCCCCGGATACGTCCACGAATAAGGGGAGACGAGGGCGATCCGCATACTCTGATCCTAGTGAGTAAACCGCTGCCCGCCACTGGTTTCTAAGCGGGCTCTTCGGTGGCTTTTTGGCCGGCCGCCCGTGCCAACGCCGCGCCCTATCATCCAATCAGCCACATGCCTGTACGGCATTTCGTCAAATACACCTTCCTCAAGATGGATCCTGCTTGGCGCCGCCGCGATGACGAGCTCCGTGCCGCCGACAAGCGCGAGTTCATCGCCGCCTGTGAGGACTTCGCCGACGGGCACCTTCTGCGCGCATTCTCGCTCGTCGGCACGCGCGGCGATGCGGACCTGATGCTGCTGAGCCAGGCTCAGAACCTGGAACGGATCCACGAGTTCCATGTGGTCCTCGCCCAGAGCGGGCTGATGAAGTGGTGCACGACCCCTTACTCACTCCTAGCGATGACCAAGCCCTCCGAGTACTCCGAGGAGTCCCGTCTGGAGGTCCGGCCGGCCCACGGCAAGTACCTGTTCGTCTATCCGTTCGTCAAGACGCGGGCGTGGTACGGCCTGTCCGCGGAAGAGCGCTGGCGGATCATGCAGGAGCACATCAAGGTGGGGCGCGAGTACCCGTCGGTCGAGCTCAACACGAGCTACTCGTTCGGCCTCGACGACCAGGAGTTCGTGGTCGCTTTCGAGACCGACAATCCCGGTGACTTCCTCGATCTCGTCCAGCGGCTGCGGACCACCGAGGCCAGCTCCTACACGGAGCGGGACACGCCGACGTTCACCTGCATCTCCTGCTCGGTGGAGCGCGCGCTGGGAGCGCTCGACGGAGCGGCGCTGACGCTCACCGAAACTCCGTGAGCGATTTCGACGAGGTCCGCGACATCACGGTGATCGGCGCTGGGCCGGTCGGGATGTGCACGTCGTTCTGGGCCGGGATGCGCGAGGCCTCCTCGCGGATCATCGACTCGCTGCCGGAGCTCGGCGGCCAGCTGACGACGCTCTATCCGGAGAAGTGGATCTACGACGTGCCGGGCCACCCTCGGGTCCTGGCCAAGGACCTCGTGGAGATGATGCGCCAGCAGGCGCTCGAGCAGTTCGAAGTGCCCGTGCACCTGAACACGACCGCGGAGACCATCTCGTGGGAAGACGACCTGGTCGTACTCCATACCGACAAGGGCGAGCTCCGATCGCGCACGGTAATCGTCGCCGGAGGTCACGGGGCGTTCGAGCCCAAGAGGCTCCCCGGCTACGACATGACCCCCTGGGAGGGCCGGGGGGCCCACTACATAGTGGGAGAGAAGTCGGTCTTCGAGGGCAAGCGGGTGATGATCGTGGGCGGCGGCGACTCGGCCATGGACTGGGTCATCAATCTGCTGGACACCGCCAGCGAGGTGGCGCTCGTCCATCGTCGCGAGGGCTTCCGGGCGCACGAGCTCACGGTGGGCCAGGTGCTCGAGGCCGCCGAGCGCGGAGACGTGGCGCTGCACGTGCCCTTCCAGATCAAGGAGGTCTATGGCGACGGGAGCATCGAGCGCGTGCGCCTCTTCAACTCCGAGGACGAGGCTCACGAGATCGAGGTGGAGGTGGACGCGATTCTGCTGCAGCTCGGATTCAAGACCGCCCTCGGGCCCTTGAAGGACTGGGGCTTCGAGGTCATCAAGGGCGCGATCGCCGTCGACCAGGTCATGAAGACCTCGCTGGATCGCATATGGGCCTGCGGGGACATCACCACGTTCGACGGCAAGCTCAAGCTGATCGCCACCGGGTTCGCCGAGTCCGCGATCGCCGTGGCTCAAGCGGTGCACGAGATTCGACCGGAGACGAAGATCCAGCCCAAGTACTCGACCAACACCGGCGTCCCGGGCGCGGTCGAGGGCCAGCCCTGAGCTCCGACCCCGAGCTTTGGCCCGAGGGGTCCGTCCAGGCCAGGGCGGTCGCCCACCTGAGCGCCGCCGACCCGGTCCTCAAGGCGCTCATCGACGAGATCGGGGTCGACGGCCTAGCCGATCCACGCGCGGGGCGCCCCGCCGACCACTATGGCGCCCTGCTGCGCTCGATCGTGGGCCAGCAGCTCTCGACCAAGGCGGCGCGCTCGATCTACAACCGGTTGACTGACCGCTTCGGCGGCCGGACGCCGACCCCCGAGGAGGTCCTGGCCGACGATCCCGAGGAGCTCAAGGCTGCAGCCGGCCTCTCCCGGGCCAAGGTCTCCTTCCTGCGGTCCCTGGCCGAGCACGTCCTGAACGGATCGCTCGAGCTCGACCGCCTCGACGAGCTGCCCGACGAAGAGGTGATTGCCGAGCTCGTCGCGGTGCGGGGGCTCGGAATCTGGAGCGCCCACATGTTCCTGATGTTCCACCTGGGCCGCCCCGACGTGCTGCCGGTCGGAGATCTCGGGATCAGGCGGGTGGTGATGCTCCGGTACGGCCTGAAGGAGCTGCCCGGCCCCGACGAGCTCGAGCGGATCGCCGCGCCATGGCGCCCGTACAGGACCCTGGCGTGCCGGTTCCTGTGGCGCTCGCTTGATGCTACGCCCGTGTAGCTATCTGTGTAATGATGTAGGCGTGATCGGGAGGAGAGCCCGCCCCGGCTCAGCTGTCCGCCGCCTTGTGCTGCTCGCCGTCACCCTGGCGGCGAGCGCATCTATCGCTGGCGTTCAGGCCCCCGCGGCCGGAGCCATGACCAGCATGGCCAGCCCGCCAGCGGGCGCCAACGACTTCTCGTGCAAGCCATCAGCGGCGCATCCGGACCCCGTGGTGCTCGTCCACGGCTTGAGCGCGAACATGGGCGCGAACTGGTCATACATGTCGCCGATCCTGGCGGCCCACGGTTACTGCGTGTTCGCGCTGACCTACGGTCTCGACCCCCGACTGCCGCTGTTCGGAGGCGTTATCCCGATCGAGCAGAGCGCACCGGAGCTGGGAGCGTTCGTCGATCAGGTGCTGGCGGCCACGGGAGCGCAGAAGGTCGATCTCGTCGGTCATTCCGAAGGGACGTTCATGCCCGAGTACTGGCTCAAGTTCCTGGGCGGCGCGGCCAAGGTCAACCGCTACGTGGCGATGACGCCGCTGTACGCGGGCACTAACGTCGGCGACTTCGCGATGCTTCGGGACGCGGGCCAGCAGTGGGGAGTGTCACAACTCGTCCTCGGCCTCGAGTCGCAGTTCTGCGGCTCGTGCGCGGAAATGCTGGCCGGCTCGGACATGGTCAAGATGATCGACTCGGGGTCCGCGGGAGCAGCGATCCCCGGCGTCACCTACACAACGATCCCGACGAAGAACGACGAGCTTGTCGTGCCATACACGAGCGGGATCCTCAACGCCCCGAACGTCACCAACGAGGTCCTGCAGGACGTCTGCCCCAATGACCTCGATGATCACAACGCTGAGGCCTTTGACCCGGTCGTGGCCCAGCTTGTGCTGAACGCGCTCGATCCCACGAACGCCAGGCCGGTGTCATGCGCCGGTCTGCCGCCTTTCGGACAGCCACCGCCGTAGACCGTTCCTGCGGCCGGCGGGCGCGCGTTGGGAGAAAATGCAGCGGTGCGGATCGAGCGCGCAAGAGCGAACGTGTTCACGGTCACCGCGACGAGTCAGGAGCTGTCGGTGCTCGTGGCCGCGGCGCGGATGGCGCTCGAGGCCATGCAGTCGGCGCCGGAGCCTCCGCCGGCCGAGGCCATCGAGGCCCTGAGGCGCGTGCTCGCGGAGTTCGATAGTGCCCGAGAGAAGCTGACTACCGAGCCGCCGGCGGACGGCTGACCACCGGACGGAGCCGGCGG
>DAIPIC010000102.1:0-1252 GCA_036771025.1 Solirubrobacteraceae bacterium | reverse complement strand
CCCCCAGCCGTGCCGGAGCTTTCAGGCGGGAGCCCCAGCGGCCATCTGCTCGCGGACGTGCTCGGTAATCTGGTCGAACTCGGCCGTGAACTGGTCGTAGTCGAACTGGAGGGTGTTCAGGTACGTGCTCCAGCCCATCGTGTTCTTGGCGATCAACGCCGTTTCGTTGATCTCCTCCTCGGTGGCGCCGAACAAGCGGGCCGCCTCGGTGTGGAAGTAGCAGCAGTAGCGGCAGCGCGTCGCGCCGGACACTGCAAGCCCGATCAACTCCTTGTACTTGTTGGGAATCGCGGTCTGGTCGGAGAGCTCGAGCGACTTGAAGCTCGCCCACTCCGTCGGCAGCAGGTAATCGGGAACGCGCCTGAAGAACTCAGGCACCAGCCCCAGCGTCTCCTCGATGTCGCGGTCGACACCGTTCCGGTCCTCGGTGATCATGCGATCAGCCCCTTTTCAGCCAGCGGTGAGAGAAATGCGAGCCGTGGCGAACGATCAAGCCCTCGCCCTCCTTTCCTCGCCCGGCTCGACGAAGTCCGGTTGTCAGCGCAAAGTCTCTCGCTGCGCACCCGGCGCGTCAACCCGAGCACCTGAGCGGATCGAGCCTGGCGAGTCCGCCCGGCCCTGCGGCGCTAGACCGCCGAAACCTCTTCCTCGTCCGCGACCCGGAACGAGGAGCCGCAGCCGCAGGCGGCGATTACATTCGGGTTGTCGACCTTGAAACCGGCGCCCTGAAGACCGTCGACGAAGTCGATGACCGAGCCCTTCACGTACGGCAGGCTGGCGCGGTCCACGAGCAGCCGAATCCCCTTGTCCTCGAAGACCGTGTCGTCGTCGCGCTGCTCGTCGAAGGCAAGCGCGTACTGAAAGCCTGAGCAGCCGCCGCCTCGGACACCTACCCGCAACCCAGCGGTCTCGGCGATCGCCACCTGTCCCGCCAGGAACTCACGAACCTTCTCGGCACCCTTGTCGCTGAGCGTGATCATGCTTCACGAAGTATAGCTAGGCCCGGGCGACTGTTCCGCCTCGCTACGCTGTCCACATGTCCGCGGAATCAACGGCGGCCACCCCGGAAGAGCTCAAGGCCAGGATCGAGGCCGGGATCCCGGGTGCGTCGGCGACCGTGACCGGCGACGGCCACCACTTCAATGCCGTCGTGACGGCCTCTGCCTTCCACGGGCTTAGCCGAATCGCCCAGCACCGGCTCGTCTACGACGTGTTCGGCGGGGAGGTCGGCGGCCGCATCCACGCCCTCTCA
>DAIPIC010000101.1:0-11615 GCA_036771025.1 Solirubrobacteraceae bacterium | reverse complement strand
CGAACCGCTCCAGAACCTCGACGGTTACGACGTGATCGAGACGATCGCCCATCAGCCTTGGGTGCTGGGCAACAAGGTCGGCATGATGGGCATCTCCTACGGCGGTATCAGCCAGCTGTTCACCGCCCAGCTCCAGCCGCCGGATCTCGAGGCGATCGCGCCGCTGTCGGTGATCGACGCCACGGCATCGACCCTGTACCCGGGGGGCATCCTCAATACGGGGTTCGCCGTCCCCTGGGCGCAGGAGCGACAGCAGCAGGCCCAGCCGGCCGGCCAGGGTCTGACGGGCACGCAGCCCTACGCCGAGCAGCAGATCCAAAAGGGCGATCAGACGTGCAAGAGCAACCAGGTCCTGCATCCCGAGGCCGCCGACCTGATGGCCAAGATCCGCGCCAACAACTATTACAACCCGTCCGTGGCCGACCCGCTCGACCCGGTCACGTTCGTCAACAACATCAATGTGCCGACCTTCATGGTCTGCCAGTGGCAGGACGAGCAGACCGGCGGCCACTGCCCCGACTTGGCCCAGCACTTTACCGGCACCAGCCAGAAGTGGTTTACGTTCACGAACGGGGCCCACATAGATTCGCTCGATCCGTACACCTACGACCGGTGGTACGACTTCTTACAGTTATTCGTGGCCCATAAGGCGCCGATCGTCAACCAGGCAGCGACCAGGGCCGCCGCCCCCGCGATCTACCAGGCGGCGATGGGGCTTCCGCAGAACGACGTCGTCACTCTGCCGCCTGACCCCATCCAGACGCAGCCGACCTACCAGTCCGCCTTGTCCGCGTTCCAGGCTCTCCCCCAGGTGCGGGCCCTGTTCGACAACGGGGCCGGGACGTTGCCCGGCGCCAGCTCGAACCCCGGTGATCCCTATCCGGGATTCGAGCAGTCATTCTCGTCGTTCCCCATCCCCGGCACCACCGCGCGGACCTGGTACTTCGGTCCGGGCGGGACGCTCACCGACAATCCGCCGTCGAGCGCCGGCAGCGACACATACACCTCGAATGCATCGGCGCTGTCGCTGAACGATTACCCGCAGTGTTGTACCGGCGCTGGAGGACTGTGGGGCAATGCCTCTCAGTGGCAGTGGAATTGGCAGCACAATCCCTCCGGCTCGGCCGTCTCCTACACCTCCCAGCCGCTGACGGCGAACACCGCGACCATCGGAGCCGGCGCGGTCCAGGCGTGGGTGCAATCGTCCACGTCTGACGTCGATCTTCAGGCCACGGTCAGCGAGATTCGCCCGGATGGCAGCGAGACGTTCGTTCAGAACGGCTGGCTGCGCGCGAGCGAGCGCAAGCTCTCGACCGACAGCAACAACATCTTCAAGCAGCCCAGCACGCAGCTCGAGCCGATCCCCACCTTCCTGCAATCCGACGCGCAGGACATGCCAGCGGGACAGTTCGCGCAGGTAACGATCCCGCTCTACTTCCAAGGACACGCCTACCGCGCCGGCTCGCGGATCAAGGTCACGATCGCCGCGCCGAACGGCACCCAGCCGATCTGGTCATTCAATGAGACCCAGCCGGCCAGCGGTACCGCGACCGAGTCGGTGGCCTTCTCCAACACCATGCCCTCCAGCCTCAGCCTGCCGGTCGTCCCGGGCGTGAGCGCGCCCACCGCCCTGCCGGCGTGCCCGAGCCTGCGCAACGAGCCGTGCCGGCCCTAACGGGCTGACCGCTCGCTCGGACGTCAGGCGTTCTGTATCGCAAACTCCCGGGCGCGGGTCGCGCTCGCCAGAAGCAGGCCCAGGAAGCGGTCGAGCGTCACGGCGCTGAGCGACTCAAGCGGTATCTCGCCGGAGACGAACACCTCCCGTGCGCGGTTCTCCGCGAAGCACACGAGCGGCGCCTGCCGATTCCAGTAGAGCAGCTGGTGGGGGTCGATCACGCCCGCCGGCAGCACCGCGGCCTGGGCTCGGAGCAACGGGCCGCGGATCGCGATCCCGATGTCCAGCTCGAATCCCGCGGCGTCGAGAGTCAGCCCCCACTCGCCGGGCGCCACGGTGCGGACCTCGATCTCGAGTGACGACAGGAAGTCCTCGATGCGGGCGATGGCCGAACCAGACACTCGCCCAGCATAGAGTTGGGATCCGGGTGTCGATCGAACTCGGTTCCCAGCGTCATCTGTTCGAGGTACCTGACGAGGTCGCGTACTTCAACACGGCGAACATGTCGCCGCTGCTGCACGCGGTGCGCAAGGCGGGGGAGTCGGGGCTGGCGCGGCGTGGCGCACCGTGGGAGGTGAAGGCCGCCGACTGGTTCAGCGATGTCGAGCGGCTGCGGGATGCCTACGCCACGATCCTCGGCACCGATCAGGACGGCGTAGCGCTGATCCCGGCGACCAGCTACGGACTTGCGGTAGCGGCTCGAAACTTGACCGCCGGACCGGGCGAGCAGGTCGTCGTCATGGCCGAAGAGTATCCGTCCAACTACTACACGTGGCGGCGATTTTGCGCCCGAACCGGGGCCGAGCTTGTGATCGCCGAACGGGCGGCCGGTTCGACCTGGACCGATGCGGTGCTCGCTCAGATCGGGGAGCGCACGGGCGTTCTGGCCATCGCAAACGTCCACTGGACCGACGGTTCATTCGTCGACCTGGAGTCTGTGGTCCGGGCTGCGCGGCGCGCCGGGGCCGTTGTCGTGATCGACGCCAGCCAGTCGTTGGGCGCGCTCCCGCTCGATGTCGCGCGGCTGCGACCAGACTTTGTTGTCTCCGTGGGCTACAAGTGGCTGCTGGGCCCGTTCGGCGTGGGATGCCTGTACGTCGATCCGCGGTACCGGGATGGCGAGCCGCTCGAGGAGAACTGGATCAACCGCGAGGGGTCCGACGATTTCGCGGCGCTGGTGGATTACACGGACGAATACCGGCCGGGCGCCAGGCGCTTCGACGTCGGTCAGCGAACCAGCTTCGGGCTGGTGCCGATGGCCATCGCCGCCACCGAGCAACTATTGGACTGGACCATCCCCGAGATCGAGTCAGGCCTACGAGCGGTGACCGATCAGATCGCGGAGCGGGCATCGGAGCTGGGCTTCGCGATTCCGCCGGCCGATCAGCGCAGCCCGCACATGCTCGGCATCGAGCTACCCCGCGAGGCCGCGAGCGGGCTGGGGCGCCGGCTCACCGAGAACGGCATAGTCGCCGGCGTCCGCGGGCGCTCGCTGCGGATCGCACCGCATCTCCATACGAACCAGGCCGACATCGACCGCCTCGTGGCCGCTTTGACAACTGCAGGGTGACTGGCCAGCGGGCCTACCGGGCGGCTTCACGATTGTGCGGACCGCGCTAACACGAGTGCCGCGAGTGCGCGTCGCTCGGACTCGAGTAGGTGCGGGTCGGTGTTGAAGCGGCGTTCCGCGACGGCTTCCAAGCGCTCACGCGCCAGTTCGATGTCAACGCGATCGAGAAACGCGTCGATGAGAAGTTGGCGCCCCGCGCGGGCGAGGGCTCTGAAGGTGGCCGGCCCGGGTATGGCAGATGTTCTGAGGATCACCCAGGTGGTGGCGATGTCGTCCGCCGGCTCCCCGCGTGACGCGTTGGACCAGTCGATCACCACGGGCCCGCGTGGCGTCAGCATGACGTTGTCGGGATGAAGGTCGAAGTGCGCAAGTTGCTCTCCGCGCCCGAAGGGAGCCCTTAGGCCGCCGGGTGCGCGGATCTCGTGCAGGCGCTGGTGGAGTGCGGCCAAGGTCTGGCCGTGGCGCCGCACCAGCCAGGGCCGGCGAGCGAGGTCGGCCAGCATGGTGCTGCCCTCCAGGCGTTCCATGACCAGCTCTCCGTCACGGGCATCGTGCACCGCCGGAACTGGGAAGCCGTGCTGTCTAGCGTGTTCCATCACGGCTGCCTCCACCAGGACATCCCCAGGCTCTCCCTCTCTGTACCGACGGAGCACGCAGTCAGCGCCGGCGGCGAAGATGTCGGCGGCCCGTCCGCGTGCAATCAGTGCGCCCATCAGCGCCGTCCGCCACGCAGGTTGTCGATAATCGCGCGAGCCTGGCGAGGGCGAGGTCGGCGGGGATCGATTGTCACGGCCCTCGCCGGCAGGCGCGGGATCACCTCGTCGATCCAAGCGACAATCGCTGCGCAAATCCGCACCCCGAACCTGGCCGTGGCCCAGGCGTACACCGCGTCAGGACTGCGCTCCAGGACGGAAGCGATTTGCTCCAGCTCCACCAGCCGCTCGCTTACGCGCTCGCGGAATCGGCCCAGATGAGCGCGAGCATGCCTGGGCTTGGTGCGGTGGCCGAAGAGCAGCTTTAGCACCGTCGGGGCTCGCAGGCGCAGGCCGGCGCTCGTGTCAGTGGCCAGCCATTGGTCGAGCTCGCGCTCGCCGCTCCGGGTCAGCTCGAACAGGGTCTTCGTGGGACCGCCGGAGTGCTCAGCGTCACTACCCTCGACCAGCCCCAGTTCGTGCAGCCGTCGGAGTTCCGCGTAGACCTGCGTCTTCGAGATCGGCCAGACCTGCGCCGCCGAACGCTGTGCCACCGCTGCTAGGTCATAGCCCGACATCCGGGCAAAGGACAACAGCCCAAGCACCGCATAGCTGGTGGTCGACAACCGCGCCATGGACGGTATACTAGTACGGACTTGACTAGTTCTTCCATGGAGAACCTCGAGCGAACCCTGACCTTCGGCGACCTGCCGCGGCCGGTGCAGGTCCAGCTTGCTGTGATCGGTCCGCTGCTGTTCGGGTTGGTATGCGGATTCGTACTCGAGCTGAGTGCCGCGGCGTACTGGGTTACGTCGGCGCTGAGCGCACTCGGAGGGCTCGCGGGAGGCGCCGACCACATCGCGGTAAGACCGGCGATCTTCCGTGGCAGCACCGCCGGAGCGTGCTTCGGCGCAGGGATCGTCATCGCCAACGCTGCGTCGGACCGGCCCGCGCTCGCGCCGCTGCCCTCGCCAACCATCGCGCTCATCCTCATCACGGCGACAGCGGGCGGCTGCCTCGCCGCTGTCGCCGTGCTCTTGTTGCGACTAAGGCAAGGTAGGCTCCAGCGTTGAGAGGATCGCCATGACCAGGAGAGCTGATTTCAACGCCGAGGAGTGGTCGACCGTAGTAGACGGCCCGCTGTACGCCGGCCTTCGGGTGATCGCGGCCAGCCGAGGCGGAACGCTGCGCGAGTCGCTGGCAATGGGCCGCGTCTACCAGGAGGCACGCGCGCACCACGGAGAGAGTGAGCTGCTCGACGAGCTGGTCAAGTCCCCGCCCTCCATCGGTGCCGACCAGGCGCGCGAAGCGCAGGGGGACATCTCGGCGCTCGTGTCCCAGCACCTGCGTGAGGCGATCGGAATCGTCGAGGCCAAGGCGACGCCCGAGGAGACGGACTCCTACAAGAAGTTTGTGATGACCGTGGCGCAAGCGGCCGCTGGCGCCCACAAGGAAGGCGGCTTCCTGGGTATCGGCGGCAAGCAGATCAGCGACGCCGAGAACGCGGCGCTCGACGAGATCTCGACCTCCCTAGGCCCGCCACCGGCCACCTGACCGAGACGAAGGCGCCCGCTCCCTGCGTGGCGGCGCGTTTGCTGGCCGCGGCCAATAGGGTTCAGGACAGGGAAGGGAATGGCTCGAGGCCTGCTTACGTCCATGGCCGTGTTGCTAGCGCTCGGCATAGCCGGTACGGCTCGTGCTGCGCAGAGCGATGTCTCGCGGTACGTGCTGCCGCCCGGAAACTACGGCGGCCTTCCAACAGGCCCGCACTCACTCGATCAGCTTTCCCTGTACTCGGGTCTGACCCCGCTGAGGCGAAACGTCTCGATGAACGACGTGCGGCGCTTCTTCCTACCGATGAACTTCCGCCCGATCGGGGCCACACAGATCCAACCCGTCGGCCGCAGCGACGTCACCGTCGCCTACGACGCCTATGGGATCCCGCATATCAAGGGCACGACGCGAGCCGGGATGATGTTCGGCGCGGGATGGGTGATGGCCCGGGATCGTGGTCTGCTGTTCTCATTCGGCCGCAACCCGGCACGGGCCGCGGTGGCGGACATCCCGGGCCTCGATGCCTTCTCGCTCGTCACGAGCGCGACCTCTTTCCAGCCAAGCGCACAGGCCGAGACGCTCGTCACCCAGCAGCGACAGGCGCTCGTCCGGACCTACGGTGGGGAGGGCCAGCAGATGCTCAACGACATGGCGAGCTACACCGACGGCGTCAATTCCTATTACCGGACCAATCACATCCCGATACCCGGCGGCCGGCCGTTCGACGCCAATGACGTGATCGCGGTGACCGCGTTCATCGGCTCGATCTTCGGCAACGGCGGCGGGGACGAGCACGAGAACTCCGATCTGTTGGCCCGGCTTCAGAAAAGATTTGGTGCCAAGCGCGGTCATGGCGTCTGGAGCGACGCCATGGAGGCGGACGACCCTGATGCCCCGGTGACCACGCACAGGTCCTTTCCCTACTCGACGCTCACGGGCGGGAAGGTTCGCGGTTCGGTTGTCATCGATCCGGGATCGCTCCAGCTGGCCAAGGATCCTCGGACCGGAGCCGCGCGTGCGAGCGAGCCGGCTCGGCGCCACGCCTCGAACTGGCAGCTCGTCTCGCCGGAGCGATCGGCCACCGGCCGGTCGCTGGGCGTCATGGGCCCGCAGCTCGGCTACTACTACCCCGAGATCGTCTATCAGGAGCAGCTCCAGGGGCCGGGCATCGACGCCCAGGGGATCGCGGCGTCGGGCCTCGGCCTCTACATGCTCATCGGGCGCACGCGCAACTACGCCTGGAGCCTGACCTCCGCCAGCAACGACAACGAGGACGTGTTTGCGGAGAAGCTCTGCGTCCCCGGTGGCGGTACGCCAACGCGCGCCACGCAGTACTACATCTTCCGCGGTCGCTGCCAGGCGATGGGCACCTTCGACGCCGGAAGGCTTGGCGGCAAGGAGATCACCTTCCCCACGACCGTCCACGGCCCCGTGATCGGCACGGCCACCGTCCATGGAAACGCGTACGCCCTGGCGCGCAAGCGCTCGACCTACGGCCAGGACGTGCTGTCACTGGCGGCGCTCAAGGCGATGACCGAGGGGCGGGCCACAACGGTGCAGCGATTCTGGAAGTTCGCCAACCGGTTCGGGTTCACGTTCAACTGGAGCTATGTGTCGCGCAGGGCTACGTCGTTCTTCTCGTCGGGAAGGCTCCCGATCCGCGCGCGCGGCCTGGACCGCCGGCTGCCGACGCTGGGGACCGGCGCATACGAGTGGCGTGGATTCCTATCCGAGCTTGCCCACCCGCACGACATCGCCGGCCCTAACAGCCTGCTGCTCAACTGGAACAACAAGGCAGCGCCGGGGTGGATGCACGGCGACGATCAGCATCTCGGCGCCGTCCAGCACGTCCAGCTGTTCGGACCGTTTCCCAAGCGTCCGCGGGTAAACGACGTTGTGGGGGTGATGAACAAGGGCGCCACCCAGGACGTCAAGGGCGTCGTGGTCTGGCCTTTGATCCGCGACATGCTCAGGCGGGGTCGAGCCCCGGGCGCACAGACGGCACGAGCGGTCGCGCTGATAGATGACTGGGTCCGGCGCGGGGCCCCCACCGTCGGCACCCCCGGCGGAGGACCGATCCCCTACGCGGGCGCCGCCGTGTTGAGCGCCGCCTGGTCGCACATCTTCGCCGCGGTCATGGGCCCGCGGCTGGGGAAGGTGCTCGGACCATTCGAAGCCCTCCTCGGCACGGATCCCTCGTATGTCGCCAAGGACCTGAGCACGGAGCTCGGCCGTCATGTCCTGGCCCCGTACTCGGTTCGCTACTGCGGCCGCGGCAACGTGCGCGCCTGCGCGCGATCTCTGTGGTCAGCGATCGAGGCCGGGCGAGCGGATCTGGTCAAGCGGCAGGGTGAGAGCGAGTCGGCATGGCGCGTCAACCAGGGTCTGACAGGGTTCGTCCCTGGGCTCATCCCGACCACCTTCCCATTCACGAACCGGCCCACCTACCAACAGGTCATCTCGCTGGCGCGGAAGCCGTAGCGACGACCCGGTAGCGCAGGTACACAAAGCCGCTGCGGAAGCTCCGCTCGTCCAGGAGCTCGAGCCGGGCGTGCACGTCGTCCGGCAGGGCGCGCTTCCCACCGCCCACCAGGATAGGTGCCAGCAGCAGCCCGCACTCGTCGACCAGGCCTGCGGCGATCGCCTGTCCCGCGAGCTCGGCACCACCGATCGTGATGTCCTCGGCTGAGGCCTCCTTCCGCTGGCGGATGGCATCCGTGGCGAAGTCGCGCTCGATGCGCGTTCGCTCGCTCGTCGCCGCCTGAAGCGTTCGGGAGTAAACGACCTTGTCGGCCCCGCGCCAGATCTCGGCGTAGTCGCGGATCGGCGGCAGCTGATCGGGGCCGGTGCCCACCGTCTCCCAATAGACCATCGTCTCGTACATCCGCCGCCCGTAGAGGTAGGTGCCAACCGGCCGCTCGAGCTCGTTGACGAACGCGTGTACCTCGTCATCAGGCGCCGCCCAATCGAACTTGCCCTCTCGGTCCTCGACGTAGCCGTCAAGCGAGGCGATCGCGGAGTAGATCAGCTTGGCCAAGTTGGTCCGCTGAGCTATGCGGCAAGCGAGGCCGGCAGCTGCTCAGTGTCGGCCAGATGCTGGTGGGAGGGGCAATAGCCGTTGCGTGGCAGTGGCATTCGCTGGCACGGCGTGCCCCTCCTGGTGCTCGCGCGGCATTGCAGTGGATTGCCGTGCACGTCAAGTCCGTTGTTCGGCAGGCTGCGCACGAACTCGTCGACCAACGCCAGGTACTGCTCGATCACTCGAAGCACCCTGAGCTGCGCGCCAAGCGGGAAATACCAGCGGATCTCCGCAAACAGCGTCCGCGCGGGCCGCGCGAAGTAATGGCGGTCGGTCGCCAGACGTTCCACCGCCGCCTCACAAGCTCGCAGCACACGTTCGTGATTGAGACAGTGCTGCGCGCTGTTGTGGCCTTCAATGACCTCGTCGGCGAGCTCACGATAGATGGCGCGGCTGAATTGATACATCGGTTGTCCTCCTCGGTCCCTACCGCCGAGGCACCTCCCAACAGCCGAAAACGATCGCGGGCCGGAAAACTTGCGAAAAGTCAGGGGACCAGCACGACCTTGCCGACGTTGCGCCGCTCGGCGATGAAGCGGTGCGCGTCGGGCGCCCGGTCGAACGGGAAGGCCTCCGCGACCACTGGCTTCAGCTCTCCCTTCTTGAGCCCCGGGATCAATGGATCGATCACCCGGTCAAGGCTTCCCTCGGCGTCCCACCAGGAGAGCATGTTGAGGCCGAAGACACCCTTGTTCTCGTTCATCACGCCGAGCCCCTTCCACCACGGCATCGACGAGAATGGGCTCCTGGCAAGGGTCCGCAGCGCGCTCGGAACGCTCCGGATTTCGCCCGTCTGGACCTCCGACGCCCCGTACATGATCAGCCGCCCTCCCTGGCGGAGCAGCCGGTAATCCTTGCGGAAGCTGGACGGGCCAAGGGCATCGAAGGCCACGTCGATTCCTTCGCCGCGGGTGAGCCGGCGCACCTCCTCGGCGAAGTCCTGGCTGCGGTAGTCGATCGCGTGGTCCACCCCCTGCTGGCGGATCGCCTCGTGTTTCGAGGCTGATGCCGTGCCGAACACCTCGGCGCCGATGCGCTTGGCGATCTGCGTTGCCGAGATGCCCACGCCGCCGGCAGCAGCGTGGATCAGAACCCGCTCTCCCGCACTCAGGCCTCCCATCACCACAAGGCCCGCCTGGGCGGTGGCGTAGTTGACCGGAAATGCGGCCCCCTGCTCGAAGGAAAGCTTCTGGGGCAACTCGTAGACCATGTTCTGGGGCACGGTGACCAGCTCGGCCTGACCGTTGAAGCGCGTACCTGCGAGCACGCGATCCCCGGGCTTGACCGACTCGACCCCGTCTCCCACCGACTCCACTTCGCCCGCCACCTCGTACCCGACCACGCAGGGCACCTTCGGCGCGTCCGGGTACAGCCCGGTCCGGGCGAGCGTGTCGGCAAAGTTGATACCCGCCGCCTTGACCGCGACTCGGACCTCACCAGGTCCCACCGGCGGGTCGGGCCGCTCCTGGACCTGGAGGACGTCGGGCCCCCCTTGCTCGGTGATCACCACGGCCCGCATCGCGCCCGGACTCTATGCCAATCCGAGGGGCCGCGGCGGGTCAGCGCGCCGCGAGATCCGCTCCCCCACCTCCGCCAGCACAGCCCGGGCGTCGGCACCCAGCCGGCGCACGATCTCCGCGGCCGGGAGCTCCTCTGCCAGCTCGTGGGCCTGGCCGGCCCACAGGTTGATCGCTTCGGGATCTCCCCGCCGCCTGGCCTCGGCGCGCAGCGGACTCGTCACGTAATGGATCTCGGGGTAGGCGGAGGGTGCGGCTGCTGAGTGCTCGACCAGGAACCGGTTGACGATCCCACGCGCGGTCCGGCCGGTGAAGGCCCGCGTCAGCCGGGTGGCACCGGGCCGCGCCAGCGCCTGGCGATGGGCGTCGGCGGTGCCCGCCTCGGGGGCCAGCATCAGCGCGGTCCCGACCTGGGCGGCGCTCGCGCCGGCGCAGAGCACCGCGGCCACCGCCGGACCGTCCGCGATCCCACCGGCGGCGATCATGGGCAGCGGCGCCCGCCGGGCCACCACCCGCAGGAGCGCCAGCAGTCCCCAGCCGCTGTCCTCCGAATCGTCGCTGAACCCGCCGCGGTGGCCTCCGGCCTCCACGCCCTGGACGACCAGTCCATCCGCACCAGCCTCCCGCGCCTGCACCGCCTCCTCGGCGTTGGTGACCGTGATCCATGCGGCGATCCCGTTCTTGCGCACCGCCTCGATCACCGAGGACGCGGGCAAGCCGAACGTAAACGAGGCCATTGCGGGACGCTCCCGCAGCAGAAGCTCGAGCTTGTGCTCCCAGTCGTCGTCATCGGAGCGCGGTTCGCCCAGCTCGGCGCCCTGCCGGTCGGCCTCGGCCGCGAGGCGCTGGCGATAAGCATGGACCGCGGAGAAGTCAGGCCCGGCATGGGGCGGGACGAACAGATTGACGCCGAACGGCCTCGAGGTGGAGGCGCGAAGCGCCTCGATCTCCTCCCCCACGGCGTCGGCCGTCTTGTATCCGGCCGCCAGGAAGCCAAGGCCACCGGCTTCGCATACCGCGGCCGCGAGCGCGGGCGTCGAGGGGCCACCGGCCAGCGGGGCCTGGACGATCGGCTCTGCTAGGCCGTCAAGATCGAACACGTGCGGGGAAGCTACTCCTCCGTGATCCCCTCGGATTCGATCATGTCGCGGTCGTCAGCAAGAAACCGCCCGACGACGTCCCCTCGGAGGTTAGGCGGCCGATACGCTGAGCGGCCGGACGAGTTCTTGCACCCAGATTGGGTGGCGACTCATCGTCAGAGCGGTGAACGCGCTGCGAACCAACTACGCGCACGTGAAGGTGGCGACACTCTTGAAGTGCCCATTGCGGTCGAACGAGGCCCCTCCTTCACCGCTACCGCGTAGGTCCGTCTTCGAGCAGGATGAATAGGCATGCACCACGAGCTCTGCTTCGGCTGTGGCCAGACGAATCTCTTCGGGCTGCTGATGGACGCCGACCGGGCTGAGGACGGTCGTCTGTCGGGCCGCTGGTTTGTCAAGCAGGACCACCAGGGCCCCGAGCGGGGAAT
>DAIPIC010000100.1:0-11773 GCA_036771025.1 Solirubrobacteraceae bacterium | reverse complement strand
GCTGTACGTGTTCCACAGCGGCAGCAGGAACTGCCTCACGGACTCCTCGATCGTCCTCAGCGAGAACCGGTAGCCGTCCCAGGGATGCTTGGAGGTGAAGAAGTACCAGCGCAACGCGTCTGCGCCGAAGCGGTCGAGCACGTCCCAGGGCTCGACGATGTTCCCGAGCGATTTGGACATCTTGCGTCCCTGCTCGTCCAGGATCAGCCCCAGGCAGACGACGTTGCGGTACGAGGAGCGATCGAACAACAGCGTGGCGTCTGCGAGCAGCGAGTAGAACCAGCCCCGGGTCTGGTCGAGCGCCTCGCAGATGAAGTCCGCGGGGAAGCGGGCCTCGAACTGCTCGGCGTTCTCGTGCGGGGCGTGGTACTGGGCGAACGGCATCGCTCCGGAGTCGAACCACACGTCGATCACCTCCTCGACGCGCTTGGCCTCCGAGCCGCACTCGGGGCAGGGGAACGACACCTCGTCCACGAACGGCCTGTGCGGGTCTTTGAGAGTCACGCCGGACAACGCGCGCAACTCCTCTAGCGACCCGACGGCCTGTAAGTGACCTTCCTCGCAGCGCCAGATCGGCAGCGGCGTCCCCCAATAGCGCTCCCGGGATAGGGCCCAGTCGACGTTGCCCTCGAGCCAGTTGCCGAACCGCCCGTGCTTGATGTGCTCGGGGTACCAGTTGACGCTCTCGTTGGCGGCCAGCAGCCGATCCTTGATTCGGCTGGTGGCGATGAACCAGGACGGCTTGGCGTAGTAGAGCAGCGGCGTCCCGCAGCGCCAGCAGTGGGGGTAGGAATGCTCGTAGGTCTCGGCCCGAAGGAGGCGACCCCGGCGGCGCAGATCCTCGATCAGGTCGGGATCCGCGTCCTTGACCCCGCGCCCGGCGTAGGGGCCGATCCGTTCGTCGTACGTTCCGTCGGACCTCACCGGGTTGATCACGTTCAAGCCCTGCTCCGCACCGAGCCGGAAGTCGTCCTCGCCGAACGCGACCGCCGTGTGGACGAGGCCCGTCCCTTCGTGGGCGGAGACGAAGTCGGCGGGAAGGACCGTGTGGCCCTTGGGGCCGTACTCGCTGCCGGCGATGAAGTCGAACGGGGGCTCGTAGCGGAGGCCGAGGAGCTCCGAGCCCTTCAGGCGCTCCACCACGTTTGCGTCCTCGCCCAGCACGCGGCCCACAGCGGCTTCGGCGAGGATGTAGCCGTCGTCGGTCTTGACGTACGTCAGTTCCGGGTCCACGGCCACAGCGGCGTTCGACACCAGCGTCCACGGAGTCGTCGTCCACACGAGTAGCGTCCCGAGGGCGCTCGGAAGCTTCACGTACACGCTGGGGTCGATGACGTCCCGGTAGACGTCGGGCATGCCCAGCTCGTGGCTCGAGAGCGTGGTTTGGTCGCGAGGGCAGTAGGGCACCACCTTTAGCTCCTCGTACAGCAGCCCCTTTTCGTAGATCGTCTTCAGCGCCCACCAGACCGACTCCACGTAGTCGGAGTCGAGCGTGCGGTAGGCGTGTTCCAGGTCGATCCAGAACCCGATGCGCTCCGTCAGCCGGTTCCAATCCTCGACGTGGCTCAGGACCTTTTCCCGGCAGCGAGCGTTGAACTCCGCGATTCCGAATCGTTCGATGTCGTCCTTGGACGCGAAGCCGAGCTCGGCCTCGACCGCCAGCTCCACCGGCAATCCATGGCAATCCCAGCCCCCCTTGCGCTCGACGTAGCAGCCGTCCATTGTCTTGTAGCGGGTGAAGATGTCCTTGAACACCCGCGCCAACACGTGGTGGGAGCCGGGCGGGGCGTTGGCGAACGGGGGACCCTCGTAGAAGACCCAGGGCGGCGCCCCCTCGCGCCTCCGTACCGACTCGGCGAATACGTCGCGCTGGCGCCAGCGCTCCAGCACCTCCAGCTCGAGGTTGGGGAACGCTGCTTGGGGATCGACCGGGCGATGGGCCATTGGCTGGCCGATTGTGGCAGGGCAGTGTCACGATTCAGCCGTGCGACTGCGCCTCTATCACCACCGCGACGGGGCGCGGGTGGCCTACCGGGAGACGGGCACCGGCCCGGGGATCGTGCTGCTGCACTCGCTCGGCCTCTCCCACCGGGAGTGGGGGCCAGTGGTCGCGCCGCTCTCGAGGCGCTTCCGCGTGGTGCTGCCCGACCTGCCGCTGCACGGGGACTCCGAGGATCGGCCACGGCATCCGTACACGGTCGAGTGGCTCACTGAAGTCATCGCCGGCTTCTCTCATGAGGTGGTGGGTCCCCGGCCGCTGGTCGCGG
The DNA here is from genome assembly GCA_036771025.1 of Solirubrobacteraceae bacterium. Lineage (GTDB taxonomy): Bacteria > Actinomycetota > Thermoleophilia > Solirubrobacterales > Solirubrobacteraceae > Palsa-465. Next base: position 9,506 of record DAIPIC010000100.1, on the reverse strand, counting down.
GACACGACCTCGGGGCCGAGCTGGCGCTGCGGGCCGTGGCGGGCGGCCTGATCGCGCCGTCGCGACTGGTGGTGATGCCCACCCGCCTTCATCGGCGCGAGCAGCGCCGGTTCAAGCGCGCTGCCTGGCGGGGAGCCTGCCGGACCGCCGCCCTGCCCGGCTTGGACCGCCTGTTATCGCGCGCCGCCACGCTCGTCTTCCGCCCCTCGGTGGGGGAGCGGCTCTCGGCTCAGCGGAACCCCGCCACCCGCGACCTCCTCCGGCACGCGTTCGCCGATGTGGCAGGCAATGGCAACCTCGCGCGGTCGTGGGCGAAGTTCGCGCGCCGCTGGCCGCGGGGGGCTCAGCGGGAGCTGCTCGAGGCCTACCCCCGGATGCAGCTCCCGGTGTTGCTGCTGTGGGCCGACGAGGACCGCCTGCATCCCCTCGATGCCGCCCAGGAGGCGCTCAACCTGCTGCCCGACGCCCAGCTGCGGATGCTGGCCGGAGTCGGCTTTCTGCTCGCCTATGACGACCCGGTGGGGCTCGCGCGCGAGCTGATCGCATTCTGCGGATGAGTAGCCTTACTGGCATGGGCGTTACCGAGCGAGATCAGCTGTGGGGCGGCGAGACAACCAAGGCCGTAGCGAACTTCCCGATCTCCGGCGAGCCAGTGCCGGTGCCCGTCATCAGGTGGCTGGGCCGCATCAAGGCCGCGGCCGCCCGCGTCAACGCTGACCTGGGCAAGCTCGACAACGAACTCGCCGAGCGGATCGCGCGCGCCGCCGATCGGGTCGCGGAGGGGGAATTCGACGACCAGTTCCCGATCGACGTCTTCCAGACCGGTTCGGGCACCTCCTCGAACATGAACGACAACGAGGTGATCGCAAGCCTGGCAGGCGACGAAGCACACGCCAACGACCACGTCAACATGAGCCAGTCCTCCAACGACGTGTTCCCCTCCGCCGTCCATCTGGCGGCGCTGGCCGAGTGCCAGGACGATCTGCTGCCGGCACTCGAGCAGCTGGAGTCCTCCCTTCAAGCCAAAGCTGGCGAATTCCGCGACATAGTCAAGGCGGGCCGCACGCATCTGATGGACGCGGTTCCCGTCACCCTCGGACAGGAGTTCTCCGGTTACGCCGCGCAGATGCGGCTCGGGGCCCGGCGGGTCCGCAACGCTTTGCCCCAGGTCTCCCAGATCGCGCTGGGTGGGACCGCGACCGGCACCGGCTTGAACGCGCATGCCGAGTTTGCCGGGCGCGTACGGGCGCGGTTGACCGAGGCCACGGGGCTCGAGATCCGCGGGCCCGAGGATCCGTTCGAGGCCCACGGCAACCGTGACGCGCTGGTCGAGCTCTCGGGGGCGTTGAAGGTGATCGCCGTGTCGCTGACCAAGATCGCCAACGACCTGGCCCTGATGGGCTCAGGGCCCCGTGCGGGGATCGGCGAGTTGCTGCTCCCGGAGCTGCAGAAGGGCTCCTCGATCATGCCCGGCAAGGTCAACCCCGTGATTCCCGAAGTCGTGATGCAGGTCGCCGCGCAGGTCATCGGCAACGATGCCGCGATCACGATCGGCGGCCTGGAGGGCAACTTCGAGCTGAACGTGCGAGTGCCGTTGATCGCCCGCAACCTGCTGGAGTCGATCCACCTCCTGGCGGCGGTCGCCCGCGCGTTCGCCGAGAAATGCGTCGACGGGATCCGGGCGAACGAGGAAGGATGCAGGCACTCGGCGGAGGCGACGCTGGCCGCGGCCACGGCGCTCAACCCGGCGATCGGCTACGACAAGGCGACGGAGATCGTCAAGGAGGCGGCGGAGTCGGGCCGGATGCTGAGGGATGTGGCGCTCGAACACGGGGTGGACGAGGAGACCTACGACCGGGTGATGGACCTGCGCAAGATGGCGCAGGGGAACTTGTAGTCCCCCGCCGGCCATCCGGGCTCGCTCTCTAGGACTCCCCTGCGATCGTCTTCGCGGCCAGCCTGCCGCTGAAAACGCACCCGCCCAGGAACGTTCCCTCCAGCGAGCGCTTGCCATGCATGCCCCCACCTCCAAAGCCCGCGGCCTCGCCCGCTGCATATAGCCCGGGGATCGCCTCCCCGTCCTCCCGCAGCACCCTGCTCCCGAGGTCGGTCTGGATGCCCCCGAGGCTCTTGCGTGCCAGGACCGTCATCCGGATGGCGATCAGAGGCCCCGCCTTGGGATCGGCGATTGCCTGGAACCGCGCGGTCCGCAGCCGGTCGCCGCGCCAGTTGCGAAGCGATTGGATCCGCCGCAGCTGGTCGTCGTTGAACAGCGATCGGCCGCGCGCGACCTTGGCATCGTAGTGCAGGACCTCGGATTCCATACGCTCGGCGTCGAGCGCACCGTCGCCCGTGACCTGCGCCATCCGGGTCGCCAGCTCCGGCAGCGTGCGGGCCGTGACGAAGTCCGGACAGCGCTCGACGAAGTACTTGACGAGCGACGGCTTACCCAGCAGAACCCCGAGCAGAAAGCGGATCAACTGCTTCTCCCGGATCGCGGGGTTGTGCTCGGAGCCCGATACGTCGAGTTCGCGCCGGGCGATCTTCCAGTTGCAGATCATCCAGTAATACTTGCGGTCGTCCTCGCACATCCGTTCGAGCGCGTAGTAGGCGTCGAAGGTGGGGATCAGCGGAATCGGCCCAAAGCGCCGTCCCGTGGGGTCCAGCACCAGACCCGAACGGGGCGGGATCAGCTTCAAGCCGTGCAATGGTCGCCGGGGCTTGGGGTGGCGCACAGCGTCAGCGTAGTTCCACATGCGCGCCAGATGGGTCACGTTCCCGCCGACCCGTTTGACCTCCTTGTGCATGGCCCCGTCGGCGTAGTAATGCGAGCCCATCAGGATCTCTCTCGGTGGGCCGCCGAGGTTCGCCGGCCAGTTGCGCCTGACCAGATCGAGGTTGCCGCCGATCCCCCCCGCAGCGATCACGACGTGCTGCGCTGCGAGCTCGTACTCCGAGCCGGCTGATTCATCGACGATCCGGGCGCCGACCACCCGCCCGCGGCGCATCATCAGCCCCCGGACGCGGTGGCGGAAGCGCACCTCCACGCCAGGTCGGTCCCGGACCGCTGCCCACGTGGCGTCGACCAGCGCCTTGCCCGTCCCCCAGGTCAGATGAAACCGGGGCACTGAGTTGCCGTCGCCGTACACGCCCCGCTCGGCCCAGTTGACGACGGGGAAGAAGCTGACGCCGTAGCGCTTCAGCCACTCGCCCACCTCGTCGCGGGCGCGAGACACGTACTCCTCCGCCCACCGGCGGGGCCAGAGGTCCGCGTCCTCGAACTCGGCGACCCGCAGCCAGTCCTCCAGCGCCAGCTCGACGCTGTCCCGAATGCCCGAACGGCGCTGCTCGCTCGAGTCGACCATGAACATTCCGCCAAACGCCTCCCGCGCCAGACCGCCGACCTCCTCCGGCAGGCAACGGTCCACCACCAGCACCTGGCGTCCCCGCTCGAGCAGCTCCAGCGTCGTGACCAGACCCGCCAGCCCGGCCCCCACCACGAGCACGTCGCGGCCGTCGCTCAAGTGGCGACCGTCTCGGCGCCCAGCTGGTCCGACAACGCCACGTCGAGCGAGTAGTCGATCGGCACCACGATCACCGACGGCCGGTCAAGTGCCAGCGCCTGGCGCAACCTGTCGCCCAGCTCGTCCGCGCTCTGAAGCCGCCATGCGGCGGCCCCGAAGGACTCCGCGAGCCGCACGAAGTCCGGGTTGCCGAACTCGACGTCGAAATGGCGGCCGAACTTCTTGTCCTGCTTCCAGGCGATCGACCCGAACTCGTTGTTCTCCCAGATCACGTTGACCACCGGCGTCCGGAGCCGGGCGGCGGTCTCCAGCTCCTGGGCATTCATCAAGAAGCCACCATCGCCGTGGACCGCGAGCACGTTGCGCTCCGGGTAGACGAGCTTCGCCCCGATCGCGGTGGGCAGCGCGAACCCCATTCCCGCGAGGCCGTTGGCGATCAGCACTGTCCCCGGCTCGTGCGCCGGAAACATTCGCCCGATCCACAGCTTGTGGAGTCCCACGTCTGAGACCAGGATGTCCTCGCGCCCCAGCACCTGGCGGATCTCCCACAGGGCCCGAGGCGGGATCACCGGGAAACGGTCGTCGTCGCGCCCTTCGTCGAAGGCCCGCTGTACCACCTCCCGCAGCTGGCTCGATCCTCCCGGCGTCGGGTCCTGGCGGCACGCGCTGGTGAGCCGCGAGAGCACGTGCGGGATCTCGCCGACCAGCTCGACAGCGGGCAGGTAGAACTCGTCGATCTCGGCGGCCACGGTGTCGATCACGACGATCTTCTTGTCGCCGTCCGGATTCCAGTGCTCGGGCGCGTGCTCCACCAGGTCGTAGCCGATCGTCACCACCACGTCCGCCTCGTCGAACCCGGCCATTGCGTAGTCGTGGGACTGAAGCCCGACCGTTCCCAGCGCGTGGGGGTCGTCGTCGTCGAGCAGCCCCTTGGCCATGAACGTCTCCGCTACCGGGATCTCGGTCTCGGCGGCAAACGTCCGCAGCGCCTCGCCGGCGCGGGTCCGGACGGCGCCGTTTCCGGCGAGTGCCACCACCCGCTGGGCGTTGCAGATGATGTCCGCTGCCTCCTGCAGCTCCCGCATGCCGGGCTCTGGCTTGACCGGGCTGTGCCGGGTCAGCGGCGAGGCGTCGAGCTCGTGCGCCATCACGTCCTCCGGCAGCTCGAGGTGCGTCGCGCCCGGCTTCTCTGACTCGGCCACGGCGAAGGCCTTGCGGACCACCTCGGGGATGATGAGCGGGCTCGACACCCGCGCGTTCCACTTGACGATCGGCCGCAGGATCCCGATCAGGTCGATGTACTGGTGCGACTCCTTGTGCATCCGCTCCAGGTCGGACTGTCCGGTCAGCGCCACCAGCGGAGCTCGATCCAAAAAGGCGTCGGCCACGGGCGTCACCAGGTTGGTGGCCCCGGGGCCGAGGGTGCCGAGGCAGACGCCTGCCCTTCCCGTCAGGCGGCCGTAGGCATCGGCCATGTAGGCGCCGCCCTGCTCCTGGCGCACCGGCACGAACTGGATCGAAGAATTGGCAAGCGACTCGCTAAGGTCGAGGGTCTCCTCGCCGGGAATTCCGAACACGTAACGGACGCCCTCGGCCTCCAAGCACTGGACGAACACATCTGACGCCTTGCGCTGGGTCACCTGCACCATCCTAGGGATCGCCGCCTCCCTCGCGCTGGCCGCGCCTGCGCCCGCCGCGAGCGTGTTCTACGTCCGTGGTGGCGGCTATGGCCACGGCGTCGGGTTGAGCCAGTACGGGGCCTACGGGTACGCCCTTCATGGCGCCGACTACCGGACGATTCTCGCCCACTACTACCAGGGCACCACCCTGGGCGCCGCCAATCCTGGCCGGATCGTGCGCGTGCTTCTGAAGACGGGCTCCGCGGCCTTCAGCGGCGCCACCCGTGCGGGCTCGACGGCCCTGAATGCCGGGGTCACCTATTCGGTTCAGCCGCAGTCTGGGGGCTCGCTGGCGCTGGCGGACTCCTCCGGCAAACGGGTCGGAACTTTCTCGCCCCCGCTCACAGTCACCGGGGCGGGTCCCCTGACCCTCGCCGGGGTCGGGCGCTACCGGGGCTCGCTCCAGTTCCGAGCGGCCGGAGGCGGCGTCGAGACCGTCAACGCCCTGAGCCTCGACGACTACGTGCGGGGCGTCGTGGCCGCCGAGATGCCCTCCAGCTGGTCACCCCAGGCGCTGGAGGCCCAGGCCGTCGCCGCCCGCACGTTCGCGATCACCAGCCACGTCGGCGGGGCCGCCTTCGACGTGTATTCCGACACACGCTCGCAGGCCTACAGGGGGGTTGCCGCCGAGACCCGGTCGACCAACGCCGCCGTCGCCGCCACCGGCGGGCAGATCGTGACCTACGGAGGCAGGCCGGTGACCACCTACTTCTTCTCTAGCTCGGGCGGTTACACCGAGAACGTGGAGAACGTCTTCGGAGGCTCGCCGCAGCCGTGGCTTCGTGGCGTGCCCGATCCCTACGACGGCGCCGGGGGCGACCCCTACCACCGCTGGAGTTATCGAATGTCAGTGGCGGCCGCGTCCGGCAAGGTGGGCGGCCTCGTCAAGGGCTCGCTGGCCGGGATCAAGGTGCTACGGCACGGAGCATCGCCCCGCATCCTGACGGCGTCCGTGGTGGGGACACGGGGTAAGACGACGGTCAGCGGCGTCGGCCTGCAGCAGCGCTTTGGGTTGAGGTCGACGTGGGCTCAATTTACGACCATCACCACGAACGCCGGATCGGTGGCGCATATCCCGCGCAGGACGTCCGGGGCCCACAGCCTGGACATCTCGGCGATAACGGCTCAGACGGCGGCGGCGGTCTCGGATTACGTGCACCAGGTTCTGTCCGCGGGGGTTCCGATCGTCTACGGGAAGGTCTTCCCGGGCACCCGGGGGAGCCTCCTGCTCGTCCAGCGGCTGGCGGGCAGGCGCTGGCAGACCGCTCGTCGGGCCCATCTGGGCTCGGGCGGCGCGTACAGGGTGAGAGTGCCGGGGGCGGGCTCCTACCGGGTGCTGTTCGGGGGCCTGGCCGGGCCGACCGTCAGAGCCGGGTAGGGTCCGCACAACAGCACCCCAGAAGGAGGCTCGATGGAGCGCACGCAGGTAAACCCTTGGACGTGGCAGGACCAGTTCGGGTTCTCGCAGGGCTGGCGGATTGATGACGGCCGTTCTGTGATCTTCGTCTCGGGGCAAACGGCGATCTCTGGGGACGGCGAGGTCGTGGGGGCCGGTGACTTCGAGGCCCAGACACGCCTGGCTCTGGAGAACCTCCGCACGGTGCTCCAAGCCGCCGGCGCGTCGCTTGAGGCCATCGTCAAGCTGACGGTCTTCCTCACGGACGTCGCGAACCTCCGCGACTATGGCCGGATCAAGGCGGAGTTCATCCAGGGAGAGCAACCAGCATCGACCGCGGTCGAGGTGTCGGCGCTCGCGCTACCCGAGCTGATGATCGAGATCGAGGCCATCGCGGTCTCCTAATCCCATGCCGCCCCCCCTCCTGGTCGTCGACGGCCCGTTCGTCCTGTACAGATCGTTCTTCGCCCTGCCCGACTCGATCAAGGGCACCGAGGGCCGCCCGATCAACGCCCTGCTGGGCGCCGTCAACATCCTGCTGCGCGTCGCCGCCGACCGCAGCCCTCGGGCGATCGTGATCTGCTTCGGAGCCGAGGCCGCCGACTACCGGGTGGCGCTGTATCCCCCGTACCACGCCGACCGGCCGCCGGTGCCCGACGCCCTTCAGTGGCAGTTCGACCAGGCGCCGGGGCTGTTCGCGGAATTCGGGTGGAGCACCCAGACCACCGCCCAGCTCGAGGCCGACGACCTGCTTGGGTCGCTGGCCGCCGTCGAGTCGGTGGCAGGCGGGCGGACCCTGATCCTGACCGGCGATCGCGACATGTACCAGTGCGTCTCAGATCAGGTGGCCGTCATGTATCTCAAGCAGGGAACGAGCGGCTTCGAGGAGGTGGACGGGCCGGAGGTCAAGCGCCGCTACGGCGTGGAGCCGGAGCTGGTCCCAGACTTCATCGCTCTGCGCGGCGACCCCTCCGACGGGCTGCCGGGCGCGCCGGGAATCGGCCCCAAGAAGGCGGCCGAGCTGCTGCTCAAGCACCACTCGCTGGAGCAGGCGATCGCCAACGCGGAGGAGGAGTCGCCTCGAGTCCGCGCGGCGCTCATCGACAACGCGGCGGAGCTGGCCCACTTCCGGGAGATCGCCACCCTGCGGCCGGTCGAGATCGAGCGGCCGCCCGATAGCCCTACCGATCTGGAGGGAGGGGCCCGCGCGGCTCGACGCTATGGGATGAACCGCCTGGCCGAGCGGCTGGAGAAGGCGGAGAAGGTCTCAGACCTTTAACGCCGGCGCACATGTGCGCCGGCGCGAACATGTTCCGGCCGGCCGGTCCGATCATGATCGGACCGGAACACCTATTTGCCCTTCCATACCGGCGCCCGCTTCTCGGCGAACGCCTTGGCGCCCTCCTTGGCGTCTTCCGACGCCATCACCGGGCCGGCGATCTCCCCCTGGCGGGCGAAGAACTCCGACTGAGGCCAGTCCACCGACTCCTCCAGGATCCGCTTGGTGGCGGCGAGCGCAAGCGGCCCGTTGGCGGCCACGGCCTCGGCCAGCTCCAGCGCGGTCGCTTGCGCCTCTCCCGGCTCGGACAGCCGGTTGACGAGCCCCAGCTCGTGGGCCCGCTCGGCGTCGATGGGGTCCCCGGTCAGCGCCAGCTCCATCGCCAGGTTGCGCGGCAACACGCGCGGCAGGCGCAGCAGGGCGCCGCCGGCGGCGACCAGCGACCGCTTGACCTCGGGGATCCCAAGCCGCGCTCCGCGCGCGGCCACGATCAGGTCGCAGGCCAGCGCAATCTCCAGCCCCCCGGCCATCGCAAAGCCCTCGATTGCCGCGATCAGCGGCTTAGCCGAGGCCCGTTGGGTGATTCCGGCGAAGCCGCGGTCCCCGGCCCATGCCGACTCTCCGGCGACGAACGCCTTGAGGTCCATGCCTGCGCTAAACCCTTTCCCCGCTCCCGTCAGGACGCCAAGCGACAGGTCCGTATCGGCGTCCAGCTCGTCTAGCGCCGACGCGATGCCCTGCGCGACGGCAGCGTTTACCGCGTTTCGCTGGTCGGGACGGTTGATCGTGACGAGCAGGATCCGATCCCGGCGCTCTGTGAGAACTGCTGGCTCATCGTTCATGCAGCGAAGAGTTTCAGTTCCGGCTGGCGCTCGCCTCGAAGCACTGCCAGGTCGACCTCGACGCAGTCGATTCCTCTCGCGCAGGCCAGCGTCCGCGCCTGGGGCTTTATCTCCTGGGCGGCGAGCACACCGCGGCAGGAAGCGAGCTCCGGGTCCAGCTGAATCCGCTCCAGGTACCGGCTCAGCTGCTCGACGGCCTCGATCCCCGCCACCCGCTTGATCTCAACGGCGACCCACCGCTCCTCAGAGTCGCGACACATGAGATCCACGGGACCGATGTCGGTCGGCCACTCGCGGCGCACGAGCCGGAAGCCTTCGCCGCACCGGTGCGGCTGCTCGGCCAGCAGCTCCTGGAGGTGGGCCTCGACTCCGTCCTTGGTCAGCGCGGGATCAGGGTCTAGCTCGTGGATGGCGTCCGAGAGCAGCTCGGAGATCCGGATCTCCAGCCTGTCCTCGCTCTGGCCGGCCCGCTTGCGGACGATCATCTGCCCGGGACCCTCCTCGATCACCGTCGGTGGTGTCATCCAGTTCAGCGGCTTGTATCCGCCGGCGTCGGCGTGGACGAGCACCGAGCCGTCGGCCTTGACCATGATCAGCCGCACCGCCTCCGGCAGGACGGCGCTCAACCTCCCGGAGTAGCGAACCTCGCAGCGGGCGACGATCAGGCGCACTGAGCCCGCAAGCTACGGTCCCGGCCGGACATCACACTGCTCAGAACGGCAACTAGCGGAGGCCATCTGGACTGCGAGGGCGGGAGTTGTGGGAGATAACTTGCGTATAGCGAGA
>DAIPIC010000099.1:666-11847 GCA_036771025.1 Solirubrobacteraceae bacterium | reverse complement strand
GCCCTGGGCGGATGCGGCCCTCCCGGCCGGCGCGCCCTGAGACACTTTCTCTATGAAGGATCCCGTCGACCGTGGGATTCGCGCCATCGGGCGCCACAATTCCTATGCGCCGGTGTGGCTCCAGTTCGGGATCTCACACGTTGCCTTCCTCGGCGGGCTGGGGCTGATCGAGCTCTACCGGCCGATGTCCTGGAACCAGTTCCTCGTGCTGGCGGCGGTCTCCCAAGCCCTCGTCGCGCTCGACAACGTGATCTCGATCAAGATCACCAAGCGGATCTGGCGTCCGGTGTGGGCCTGGGAGGCGGGCGCCCACGACCCGGCCTCGACCATCGAGGCCTGGCGGGCGGCGGCCACGCTGCCGCTCGAGTACACGCGTCGAACCGTCCGCAGGGCGCCGGTCATTACCGCCTACCTCCCTTTCATCGCCTTCGCCACGTGGAAGCTGGCGCTGCCGTGGTACGACTTCTTCGTCCTGGCCGTGGTCGGTACGGTCGTCCTGCTCTACGCCACGATCCTGCGCTACTTCACGATGGAGGTGGTCGCGCGGCCCGTGCTCGAGCGGATCGCGCGCGAGCTGCCCTCCGACTTCGCGATCGAGGCCGCGGGTCTGACGCTTCGCTGGCGCCTGCTGGCCATCGGTCCGGCCATCAACCTGATCACCGGCGTGGTCGTGGCGGGATTGGCCTCGAGCGGCCACCACTCGGGTCTCAAGGGGCTTGGTCTGTCTTGGCTGATCGCCGTCGGGGTGTCGTTCACGATCTCGTTCGAGCTCGTCGTGCTCGTGGTGCGTTCGCTGGTCAGGTCCATGGCCGATCTTCAGCAGGCGACCGATCGCGTCCGCCAGGGCGACTACAGCGCCCGGGTGCCGGTGGTGGCGACCGACGAGAGCGGAGTCCTCGCGCAGTCGTTCAACACGATGACCGAGGGACTCGACGAGCGCGAGCGCCTGCGAGAGGCGTTCGGCGCATACGTGGACCCCGGGCTGGCGGAGCGCGTATTGCAGGAAGGCCCCGACTTCGAAGGCGAGGAGGTTCCGGTCACCGTCCTGTTCCTCGACATTCGCGACTTCACGGCGTTCGCCGAGCACGCCGAGCCGAAGGAGGTCGTGGCGCTGTTGAACAGCTTCTGGGAGCTGGTCGTCCCTGTCCTGCTCCGCCACCACGGCCACGCGAACAAGTTCATCGGCGATGGACTGCTGGGCGTGTTCGGCGCCCCGGAGCGCCTACCGGACCACGCCGAGCGGGCGGTTGAGGCCGCCCAGGAGATCGTCGCCCTCGTGCGTGAGCGCTATGGGGGCGAGGTCGGCGTGGGCATCGGTGTCAACTCCGGCAGCGTGGTGGCCGGAACTGTCGGCGGCGGCGGCCGCGTCGAGTTCACCGTAATCGGCGACACGGTCAACACCGCGAGCCGGGTCGAAGCGGCCACCCGCGAGACCGGCGATGACGTGCTGATCACCGAAGCCACGCGAGCGGCGCTTCACCCGGGCGCGTTCGAGCTGTCTGAGCGCTCACCGGTCCCGCTCAAGGGAAAGAGTGAAGCGGTGAGGCTTTGGGCGCTCGAATCCGAGGTCCCGGTCGACGGGTCCTCGCGGCAGCGAGAGCCTCAGTACGGACTGACGAGCCCCGCCAGGATCAGGCCGTCCAGCGAAGCCTCCTGATCCTCGACAGGCTCCTCCTGGAACTCGGGTGGTTCGCCCTTGACCGCCGGCAAGTGATCCCACTCCTCCAGCGGCCCACAGATCTCGTCGAAACGCTCGTGATCCGTCGAAGGCATCTGCAGCGTGCTCATGTCAACGCTCCCTTCGTCGCTATCACTCGACAACCGATCGTAACTCTCCGGTCAAACCTAACCTAAACAGCGTTCGCGACCAAGCTAAACCCTCGCGCGCGACCCACTGTTAGCGTTCTGTAACCGGTGGCGACGGACACGAGCACGCAGGTTCACGGCGGGGCGCTGATCGCCAAGCGGCTCAAGGCGCACGGCGTGAGCAAGCTGTTCACGCTCTCGGGCGGACACCTCTTCTCGATCTACGACGGCTGCCGCACCCAGGGGATCGAGATCGTCGACGTCCGCCACGAGCAATCGGCGGCGTTCGCGGCCGAAGGATGGGCAAAGGTCACCCGCGCGCCTGGAGTCTGCGCACTGACCGCAGGCCCGGGCGTGACCAACGGCATGAGCGCGGTCGCCTCGGCCGGCCAGAACCACTCTCCCATGCTCGTGCTCGGTGGTCGAGCGCCTCAGCTCCGCTGGGGCCAGGGATCGCTTCAGGAGATCGACCACGTGCCGTTCGTCCGGCCGCTCGTGAAGCTCGCGGCCACCGCCTCGGGGACCTCCGAGATCCCGTTGCTGGTCGATGAGGCGCTGCGCGCGGCGCTCGAGCCCCACGGCGGACCGACCTTCCTCGACTTTCCGCTCGACCACGTCTTCACCGAGGCTCCTGAGCCAGCCTCGGAGCCGGCGCCCCTTCCGAAGCCGTGGCTGGGGCCCGGGGCGGACTCCGATGCCGTGGATCCCGCGGCCGCGCTTCTGCGGAGGGCCGAGCGCCCGGTCATCATGGCCGGCACGGGGTTGTACTGGGGCCACGGTGAGGATTCGCTGCGGGCGCTGGCGGAGGAACTGCGGATCCCGGTGTTCCTCAATGGCCTCGCCCGCGGCTGCCTACCAGCCGACCACGAGCTCTGCTTCTCCAGGGCCCGCTCCTCCGGACTGAGCGGAGCCGACGTAGCGATCGTGGTCGGGGTGCCGCTCGACTTCAGGCTGGGCTTCGGGGCCTCGTTCTCGCCCGACGCAGAGATCATCGTGGTGGACGCGGCCGAGCCGGTCCGGCAGCATCCTCGGGAGGTGGCGGCGGAGCTGTACGGGGCGATTCCGGCGACGCTCGACGCGTTGCGGGCCTCAGGCGCCGGGGACGCGTCATCCGCTCGGGGCGAGTGGATCGCCTCTCTGCGGTCGATCGAAGACGAGCGCCGCGCGGCCGAAACCGCCGAGCTCGCCGATGAGCGCGCGCCGCTTCACCCAATGCGCATCTACGGAGAGCTGGGGCAGATGCTCGACCGGGACGCGATCGTGATCGGAGACGGCGGCGACTTCGTCTCGTTCGCCGGGCGTCTGATCGACTCCTACGAGCCGGGGTGCTGGCTCGATCCCGGTCCGTTCGGATGCCTCGGCTCCGGCCCCGGGTATGCCCTCGCCGCGAAGCTGGCCCATCCCTCGCGCCAGGTGGTGTTGCTGATGGGCGACGGGGCGTTCGGCTTCTCTGGCATGGAGCTCGACACCCTGGCCCGCCACGGCGTCGCGGTCGTATGCGTGATCGGCAACAACGGCATCTGGGCGCTCGAGAAGCACCCCATGGAGTTCCTCTACGGCTATTCGGTCGCCGCTTCCCTGCGCGAGGGAACCCGGTACGACCAGGTCGCCGAAGCGCTCGGCTGCCACGGCGAGCTCGTGTCCGAGCCGGAGGAGCTGCGGCCGGCGTTGGGGCGGGCGTTTGAGTGCGGGCAGCCGGCGGTGGTGAACGTGCTCACGGACCCGTCCGTGGCGTACCCGAGGAAGTCGAACCTGGCGTAGAAGTCGCGCGCCTCTCGCCCAGGAGGCCTTAACGAAAACCGCCCGCGTTCTGCGGGCGGCTTCCGATCCAGGTGAAGGTCCATCGGGACGGGCAGGGGTACGTGCCGTAGGACCTTGCTTGAAGTGGTACCGGGCGGCGGGAGGCGCCGATGTCTGCGGCTACGCCCGGACCTATGTGTTGGTTCCACGTTCGCGAAGGCGACCGTTTCCCCGCGAGCATGATGGCGGTTGGACGCCCCCTCCACAATCGGACATATGTCCACATGAACGGTACGCGCGCTTCATGAGGGCAATCGTTCCGAGTAGGGCCCCGACCGCCCCGCCCCTCGGTACCGCGAATGCTGCGGCGCGGCGGGGCCCGCATGTTTACCCCCATTCCCGACTGTCTATCCTCAGTTTGGGATGCAGAGCCTGTTTTCGTTCCCAAATCCGGTCAACGAGAAGGCGGCTCGCGTTGTCGCAGGCGTCGTCCTGATCGGGGTGATCGTCACGCTCGCGACCGGCTGGTACTGGCTGCTGATCCCGATCGCCTACGGCTTCTGGGCCCGCGTGTTGACCGGCCCCACGCTCAGTCCGCTGGGCTGGACCGCCCAGAACGTGATTGCGCCGCGACTTGGGGAGCGTAAGCCGGTGCCTGGCCCGCCCAAGCGCTTCGCCCAGGGGATCGGAGCGGTCATGTCGACGACCGCGCTGATTCTTGCGTTCGTTGCCTCGCACACGGGCGCGGATGTGGTGCTGATCCTGTTCCTGCCGGCCGCGGGGCTCGAGTCGATCGTCGGCTACTGCGTGGGCTGCAAGATCTTCGGCGTGCTGATGCGGCTTGGGGTCATTCCCGAGAGCGTCTGCGCAGAGTGCGCGGACATCAGGCCCCGCCTGCTCCACACGGCCTGACTTACGACAGTCCCAGCGCGGCGCCGCGCAGAATGTCGTGCTCGGACACCTCCACCTCGGCGAGCCCGAACAGCTCCAGCACCACCAGCAGGATCTCCACACCGGCGACGATCGTCGGCGCTCGGGAGGGGTCGAGGCCCCGGGTCTTCTTCCGCTCCTCGAGCCCGACCGCGGCCAGTCTCCCCAGAATCTCACGCGCCTCTTTCGCGCCGAGCACGTAGCCGTGCACCTTCTTCGGGTCGTATGGCTCCAGACCCTGAGCGATCGACGCCAGCTGCGTCGCGGTGCCGGCGACGCCGATCGCCCGCCGGATCGCGCTTCGTTTGGTCTCGCCGACGCCGTCGACCACGATCTCGCGCACCTCGCCCGAGAGCGCCTCGAGCTCCTCGCGCAGCGGCGGATCGTGGTGCAGGTGCCGCTCTGTCTGACGCACGACGCCGGCCTGCGTCGAGACGTGGAAATCGGCGCGGCGTCCGGCGCCGGTAACCAGCTCGGTAGACCCGCCGCCGATATCGACGACCAGCGTCGGCGTGCGGTCCTCGGCATCACGTTCGCTCGTCGCGCCCAGAAACGTCAGCCGCGCTTCGTCGTCGCCGCTCAGGATGTGGGGCTCGAACCCGTAGCGCTCGCGAACCGATTCCGCGAAGTCGGCCCCGTTAGAGGCGTCGCGCACGGCGCTGGTCAGCACCGCGATCCGCTTGTCCGCTCCGTGGGTCTCCACGCTCTCTGCGTACTTGTCGAGCGTTTCGTACACCCGCTCGATGCCCTCCTCGCTGAGCGCCCCGTCGGAATCGACGCCGGCGCCGAGCCGGGTCACGATCGACTGATGCTCGAGCTCCTCGACCACGCGGCCATCCTCGACATCCGCGACCAGCAGACGGGTCGAGTTGCTGCCGATGTCGGCCACGGCGACGCGCACGGGCGTCAGTTTGCCCGACGAGGGGTCGTTTGCCCGCTCAGGTGGGTTCCGCCTTCCGACTCAGGCGGGCCTGCGCTAGCCGCGCTCAGGCGGGTCCCGGCTCCCCACTCACCTCGTTCGCCTGATGCGGCATCGGCCGACCCTCCAGCCCGGCGATCAGGTTGTCCACGGCCAGGTCCGCCATCCTCTCGCGGGCGGCCTGCGTGGCGGACCCGATGTGGGGGGTGACGATCAGGTTGGGCGCCCTAAGGAGCGGATCGTCCGGTGGGAGTGGCTCAGGGTCGGTGACATCGAGCGCCGCGCCTGCGATGGAGCCCTGCTCCAGCGCCTCCGCCAGCGCCACCTGATCGACCAACGGACCTCGCGCGGTGTTGATCAGGATCGCGGTCGGGCGCATCTTGCCGAGCGCGTCGGCGTCGATCAGGTGGTGGGTTTCGGCCGTCAGCGGCGCGTGCAGCGAGACGAAGTCGGCTTCGGATATGAGGGCGTCGATCGGCTGGCCCCGGCCCGTGTGGATGACCCGCATCTCAAAGCCCTCGGCTCGCCTTGCGACGGCCTGTCCGATCCGGCCGAAGCCGATGATCCCCAGCGTCGCTCCGTACACCTCCCGCCCGAGATACATCGCGGGCTCCCAGGTGACCCAATCGTCCTGGCGGGTCGCCTCGATGGCCTGCGGCAGCTTGCGCGCCGCCGCGAGCAGCAGCGCAAACGCCAGGTCGGCCGTGGCGTCTGTCAGGACGTCCGGTGTGTTGCCGACCGGGATGCCTCGGCGCGTTGCGGCGTCGAGGTCGACGTTGTCGAAGCCGACGGCGTAGTTGGAGATCGCGCGGAGCTTGGGGCTCGACTCGATCAGCTCCGCGTCGACCCGGTCCGTCAAGAGGGTCAGGAGCCCCTCGGCCTCGGCTGCTCTGTCCGCAAGCTCACCTGGCGTCGGGGGAAGGCGTCCTTGCCAGACCTCGACGTCGTTACCCGCCGCCTGCAGCCGATCCAGAGCGGGTCCGGGCAGGCGGCGGGTTACGAAGCAGCGGGCCACCCTATTGATCTAGGCGCTCTCCGCGCTAGCGACTTGGCCGCGGCGGCCGACGCGGCGAGCGGACACACTTGGCAGGCCGACCAACGCCACAAGCCCGCCGGCGAGTGAGATCCCGGCCGCGACGATGAACGCCAGGTGAAAGCCGCTGGTGAGCGCGGCGTGGGCGGAGACCACGCCGACGGCGTGGTGGGCGTTCGTGCGCGCGGTCGCTAGCGCCGCCAGGACGGCCAGACCGAGCGCGCCCCCGAACAGTCGGGAGGTGTTGACCAGCCCGGAGGCCAGTCCGGCTTCCTGCGGCGCGACCCCTGACACGGCCGCGATCGTCGCCGGCACGAACGACAGCCCAATGCCGATTGCGACCAGCAGTGAGGGGGCGAGGACATTGCTCGCATAGTGGCCGTCAACCGGGAGCGAGGCGAACAGCAGCAGGCCGACGGTCTGGGCCAGCATGCCGGCCACCAGCAGCGGCTTGGTCCCGAAGCGGCCGATCGCCCGCGACGCCAACGTCGAACCCAGCGCGATCGAGATCGTCATCGGCAGGAACGCCAGCCCCGCCCTGATCGGCGAGTAGCCGAGCACCTGCTGAAGGTACAGCGACACGAAGAACCACATCCCGAACGTGGCGGCACCGATCAGCAGCACGACGCCGTTGGCGGCGCTCAGCGTCCGCGACGCATAGATCCGAAGCGGCATCAACGGCGACCGCGCGAACCGGCCCTCGATCGCCACGAACGCCGCCAGCAGGAGAGCTCCCGCGCCGATCAACCCGAGCGCCTGAGCGGAGCCCCAGCCGGTGACGTCGGTCCTCACGATGCCGAGCACCAGCAGCGACAGCCCGACCGTCGCGGTCAGGGCGCCCGAGAGATCGAAGTCGCGCTTGGGCGCCAGCTCCTGGTCGCGGCTGATGTATCGAGCCGCCAGCAGCGCTGCCGCAAGGCCGATCGGGACGTTGACGAACAGCACCCAACGCCAGCTGAGAGCGTCGGTCAGAATGCCACCCAGCAGGACCCCGGCCGATCCCCCGGCGGCGCCCATCGCGCCCCAGATCCCCAGGGCCCGGTTGCGAGCCGGCCCCTCAGCGAAGGTCGTGGTCAGGATCGACAGCGAGGCCGGCGCGACTATCGCTCCTCCTAGTCCCTGCACTGCTCGGGCGGCGATCAGGATGCCCTGGCTGGTGGCGATCCCGCCCGCCAGCGACGCGAGCGAGAAAAGCGTCAGGCCGGCGATGAACACGCGCCTGCGCCCGAGCAAGTCCGCCGCCCGCCCGCCGAGCAGCAGGAAGCCCGCGAAGGTCACCGTGTAGGCGTTGACGACCCACTGGAGATCCTGCTCAGAGAACCGAAGCGCGTGATGGATCGCGGGCAGCGCGACGTTCACCACCGAGACGTCGAGGATGACCATGAACTGGGCCAGGCAGGCGAGGATCAGCGTCGCAGTGGAGTGACGCGGGGCATCGGAGAATTCGTTCCGGGCGCCGTGCCTCTGCGCTTCGATGTGGCGCCGCCGGTCGGTAATTCGGGAACGGTCGCTCTGCCTCCGCCGGCCGCGAACGCCCCGTCGGCCGCCGATGCCCAATCGACCGCTGATTCCCTCCAAATCCTGGATTTTCGTGAGCTTCATCGCCATTGTCTTCCCCTTGGTACGATGATTATCGAACTATAGCCAAGTTCGATAACTGTCAAACAATGTCCAGTCTCACTTCTAAAGACGAACGAGCGACCGCCGCAGGGACAGACCCTCAGATCCCCCACCCCGAGGGGGCTCAGATCTCTCAGGCTTCGGGGTCCCAGATCCCCCACCCGGCGCGAGAGGAGATCGAGGTCGCCGCGGTGCTCCACGCGCTGAGCGACCCCGTGCGGCTGTCGGTCGTCAGGACGCTCGCCGACGGTCGGGAGCGGACCTGCAACAGCCTCGAGCTCCCCGTTTCCAAGTCGACGTGCACCCACCACTTCCGCGTGCTGCGCGAGGCGGGCGTACTGCGGCAGAGGGTGGACGGGACCACCAAGCTGAACTCGCTCCGGCGCGAGGACCTCGAGGCCCGGTGTCCCGGGCTGATAGATGCGGTCCTGGGCGCTGCTCCCGCGTCCTAACCGCTCCCGGATCGCCCCCTGCGCCGGGACTACGCCATCGTCAGCCCGCCGCTCACCGACAGCGTCTGGCCGGTGATGTAGCCGGCGTTTTCGGAAGCGAGAAAGGCCACGGCTGCCGCGATCTCGTTCGGCTTGCCGAGCCGCCGCATGGGGACGGCGCGCCGCATCGCCTCAAGCGCCTTTGCGCCCGCATCGCCTTCGGCCAGCATCCCCTTGAGCAGTGGCGTTTCCGTGGGACCCGGACAGACGGTGTTGACGGTCACTCCGCTGCGGGCGGTCTCGCGGGCGAGCGTCTTTGAGAACGCGACCACGCCACCCTTGGCGCCGGAGTACACGGCCTCGAGCGAGGACCCGACCCGCGCCGCATCGGAGCCGATGTTGACCACACGCCCGTATCCGCGCTCGACCATCCCCGGGACCACGCGACGACAGACCCGCAGGCAGGCCTTGAGGTTCAGCTCGATCACCTGGTCCCAGAAATCCTCGTCTGTCTCGAGGAACGGACGGAGCTCATCCCAGCCGGCGTTGTTGACGAGGATGCTGATCGGACCCAGCTGGCGCTCGATCTCGTCCACGGCTTCGTCCACCGAGCTGGTGTCGGTCACGTCCAGATAGACCCATCTGCCGCCGATGCTGCTGGCGCTGTCGGCGGCTTCCTCACTCAGGATGTCCGCCACCGCCACGTGGTGGCCTTGCTGCGCCAAAGCCTGCGCGATCGCTTGCCCGATGCCGCGGGCCGCACCGGTGACGAGCGCGACGCGCGTTGTGGAGTTCGAATCCACCATCTGTCGAATTATTTTCGTTTGGGGTCGAGGGGGTAGTCCAAGGCCGTTCGGGTTGGTCAAGACCGGACGAAGGGAGGAAAGATGTATCACCAGGTGCTGGACCCGGTGTCCCATTCGCTTGGGCTCACCTCGATCTTCGCCGTCCTGCCGCTGCTGGTGCTGTTCGTCTTGCTGGGAATCGTGCGGATGAAGGCCCAGTGGGCATCGCTGATCACGCTCGGGGTGTCGATAGTGATCGCGATCGCGGTCTATTCGATGCCAGTAGGACAGGCATTCAACTCGGGAGCCGAAGGAGCGGCTTTCGGCCTCTTCCCGATCATGTGGATCGTCATCAACGCCCTGTGGATCTACAACATGTCCGACGAGACAGGGCACTTCGCGGTGCTTCGCCGCGCATTCAGCGAGATCTCCGACGACAAGAGGGTCCAGGTCGTCGTGATTGCGTTCTGTTTCGGCGCGTTGCTTGAGGCCTTGGCCGGCTTCGGCACGCCGGTGGCCATCTGCGGCGTGATGCTGATGGGTATCGGCATTAAGCCGGTGAGGGCGGCGGCCCTTGCCCTGGTGGCGGACACGGCCCCGGTGGCTTTCGGCGCGATTGCGATCCCCATCACCACCCTGGCTCAGGTCACCGGGCTTCCGGCTAACCACCTCGGGGCGATGGTCGGTCGTCAGACCCCGTTCCTGGCGCTGATCATTCCGTTCGTGCTCGTGTTCATCGCTGACGGACGTAAGGGCCTGAAGGAGACATGGCCCGCGGCGCTGGCCGCCGGCTTGACGTTCGCGGTCGTCCAGTTCGCGGTCTCGAACTATGTCTCGATCCAGCTGACCGACATTTTGGCGTCGCTGGCCTCTGCCGGCGCGGTACTGGCGCTGGTCCAGGTTTGGCGTCCGCTTGCACCTGGAGCTCCGGTAACAGATGTCGGACATCGGCCCGCGATCGCGGGCGCCGCCGCTGCGGACGCGGCACTCGAGCGGAAGCACGGGGGGCGCGAACGTCACAGGCGCGCGGAGACCGGACCGCCGCCGAGCAAGCGCGAGCTACTGCTGGCGTTTGCCCCCTACATCATCATCGTGCTGACGCTGGGAATCACGAGCATCGCCGTGGTCACCAAGCAGCTGGACAAGCTCACGACAGCGTTCAGCTGGCCCGGCCTTCATGTTCTGAACTCAAAGGGTAAGGCGCCCACCAGCGAGCTCTACAAGCTCAACTGGATGACGGCTGCCGGAACCTGGCTGTTCATCTCCGGCGTGCTGACGGCGCTCGTGCTGCGCGTCCGGCCTGGAACGGCGGTGCGCAGCTATCTGCGGACGCTCAGCCAGCTGAAGTGGGCGATCGTGACGGTGGCTGCCGTCCTTGGCGTCGCGTACGTGATGAACATGTCCGGCCAGACCGCCACGCTCGGCACGTGGGCAGCAGGCGCGGGCGGCGCGTTCGCGTTCCTGTCGCCGATGATCGGGTGGTTCGGAACCGCGGTGACGGGCTCCGACACCTCGACCAACTCGCTGTTCGGCGCGCTTCAGGTGACGGCGGCCCACAAGGCTGCGCTGTCGCCGGTGCTGATGGCGGGCTCGAACAGCTCCGGAGGCGTGCTGGCGAAGATGGTCTCGCCCCAGAACCTGGCGATCGGGGCAGCAGCCGTCGGCTTAGCCGGCCGAGAGGGCGACATCTTCCGCCGCGTGATCGGCTGGAGCATCGCGCTCGTGCTGTTGATGGGCGTGCTCGCATTGCTCCAGTCCGGGGCCTTGTCGTGGATGGTCCCGTAACGCTGTCTGCGGTTTAAGAGAGGCGTCGTCGGTTATGTGGCGGTCCCCGCGATCCGGGGGCCGCCACAGCCGTTTTCGGGGAGCAGTTGTGCTCCTCGCTGCGGCGGCGCCCGCGGTCCTTGGGGCGGCGCG
>DAIPIC010000099.1:0-656 GCA_036771025.1 Solirubrobacteraceae bacterium | reverse complement strand
GGCTTCTCGCGGCCCCCGGCGCCGCGCGCGGCATGCCGAGACCGCCCCCGCCGGGTGTCGACGTGGTCGGTCCCCGACCCGCTGGCGGGGGCGGTCTCCGCACGCCGGGACGCGCGCTAGCTGCCGCGCTCCGAGTGCCGCCGAGCGCCGGATCCGGATAGGCGGGAGATCCGCCAGAAGCGGATCTCCCATGAGTTCGCCCCGTACGTATGTGGGTCAATTCAAATCCGCGTCCAGGCTCCCCTCCTCCGGCTCGATCATGTCGTCCTCATCCGGGTTATCGATGTCGATGATCAGCGCGGTTTTCGGCTCGTGGAAGAGCATCCGGACGCATCCGTAGCCGTACTCGACCTCATCCGGCTCAGGGAGCCCGTTCTGCTCCAACAGCTCCCGCACGGTGCGCTCCGCCTTGATCTTCTGCTTCAGCGATGCCACGGCCGAAGCATGCGCCAGGACCGTGTAACGGAACAAGACATAGACGTAAAAGCTCTGCTTCGAAAGCGCAACAAATGCGTGGCGGGAAGCGGGGATGAGACCTTCCCAGGTGGCTGATCCGAGCCGCGTTACGGGCTTGCAGCTACGGAATTTGCGGCTATCATCAACGGTCCGCCGCGGGGTGGAGCAGTCTGGTAGCTCGTCGGGCTCATAACCCGAAG
>DAIPIC010000098.1:9177-12010 GCA_036771025.1 Solirubrobacteraceae bacterium | reverse complement strand
ATCGCCTGCGGCTGATCTTCACCTGCTGCCACCCGGCGCTGGATGTGTCCGCTCGTGTTGCGCTGACGCTGCGCGCGCTTGGTGGCCTCACGACCGGCGAGATCGGGCGCGCGTTCCTCGTTGCCGAGCCGACGATGGGGAAGCGGATCGTGCGGGCCAAGCGGAAGATCGCCGACGCTCGCATCCCCTACGAGGTGCCTCGAGACGAGGAGCTGCCGGATCGGCTGCGCGGGGTGCTCCGGGTGGTCTATCTGATCTTCAACGAGGGCTACTCCGCCACCGAGGGCGATCGTCTCGTGCGCGAAGAGCTGTGCCACGAAGCGATCCGGCTCGGTCTGCTGCTGCGCGAGCTGATGCCGGACGACGCCGAGGTGTGGGGACTGCTGGCGCTCATGCTTCTGCATGACTCTCGCCGGGTCGCGCGTGTCGACGAGCACGGCCGCTACCTCGCGATCGACGAGCAGGACCGCTCGCGGTGGGATCAGGCGCGCATCCGCGAGGGCCTTCGTGCGTTGGAGCATTCGGTGCGCCTGGGGCGCCCCGGTCAGTACCAGCTGCAGGCCGCAATCACGGCGCTCCAGATGGAGGAGGAGTTCGATTGGCGGCAGATCGCCGACCTCTACGGCGCTCTCGCGAAGCTCACACCAACCGCGGTGGTCGAGCTCAACCGTGCAGTCGCCGTCGGCTTCGCCGACGGCCCTCAAGCAGGCCTCGACCTGCTGTCGCCGCTGCTGCACGACCCGGCGCTCGAGCACTACCAGCCGCTGCACGCCGCCCATGCCGAGCTGCTGAAGCGTGCCGGTGAGCGAGAGGGCGCCGCGCGCGCCTACCAAGCGGCGATCGAGCTGAGTGCCAATGCCGTCGAGCGGGCCGAGCTCGAGCGGCGCCTGCAGGATCTCTGAGCCGGCTGTCCAAATCGCCGCTCGTGCTGCGTCGGACTAGTGAGGCCGCCTCCAAGAGGCGGCGAACACGTCACTGGAGATCCGATGACAGCTCAAACCTCAAATATTCATCGCTGGCGAGCGTTCTCGCTGCTCGCTGTCGCCGCATTCATGACGGTCATGGACTTGACGATCGTCAACACGGCCCTGCCGACGATCGGGCGAGCGCTTCACTTCTCGCAGACGAGCCTGCTATGGGTCGTGACCGCCTACGAGTTGGCCTACGGCGGCCTTCTGCTGCTCGGTGGCCGGGCGGCCGATCTACTCGGGCGCCGCCGCCTGATCGTTGCCGGCCTCGCCGTATTCACGGCCGCCTCGCTCGGAGCATCGCTGGCCGCCAGCGAGGCAGTCCTGATTGCCATGCGCACAACCCAGGGGCTTGGGGCCGCAATGTTCCTCCCGGCGGCGCTGTCGACCGTTCGGAACATGTTCGCCGAGGGGGCCGAGCGCAACAAGGCGCTTGGCATCTGGGGGGCTCTCGCCGCTCTCGGCGCGACCGCCGGGCTCGTCTTCGGCGGCGTGTTGACGCGGTTCGCCGGATGGCAATACATCTTTCTGCTCAACGTTCCCGTCGGCTTGGTCTCGCTATTCCTGATCCGGCGGGTCGTTCCCGAGACACGCGTCGATAGCGCAAAGCGGCGGTATGACCCGCTCGGCGCGGCGACCGTGACCGGCGCGCTCGTGTTGCTCGCCTACGCGATCGCCCAAGCACCGCGGGTCGGTTGGGGCCAGCCCAGGACAATCGCCGAGCTCGGAATCGGTGCGGCCTTGCTCGGCGCGTTTCTGGTGATCGAGCGCCGGGCCGAGGCACCGCTTATGCCGTTGCGGATCTTCCGCCTGCAGACGCTCGCCGGAGCGAACGCGGTCGGCTTCCTTCTCGGAGCGAGCTTCTACTCGTTCATCTTCATCGGCACCCTGTACATGCAGCAAGTGCTCGGGTTCTCGGCCGTGCAGGGGGGCTTCGCCTGGGCCACATCCGGGATCGCGTCGATGCTCTTCGCCGGCCTCTCCCAGGCACTCGTGACGAAGATCTCGGCGAAGCTGGTGATGGCGTTCGGAATGACCGTGCTCGGCGTCGGGATCTTCTGGACCGCCCAAGCGCCGGTGCACGGGCACTTCGTGGGCGACCTGTTTGGACCGTTCCTGGTGGCTGTCGGGCTGGGGACTGCCTTCACATTCATCCCGATCCAGATCGCCGCTCTCGCCGGCGTCGCCGAGCGCGAAGCCGGGCTGGCCTCCGGGCTGATCTACACCTCACAGGAGCTCGGCGGTGCACTAGGCATCGCGATCGCCTCAAGCATCGCCGCCACCCAATACACCGCGCTGCTGCGCGGCGGAGATACCGTCCGGGCGGCGCTGACCGGCGGATTCCACTCCGCTCTCTGGGTCGCTGGCGCGATCGCGCTGCTCGCGATCCCGGTCACGTTCCTGCTCATCCGCAAGGACGAGATGGCAAAGGCAGTCGCCGCCACGGCCGTCGGCGATCCGCAGCCCGAGCCTGCCACATGACGGGCGGCGCCATCTCCACCGCCACCCCAATCACAAAACAGGAGTCAACGATGCGTCACACAATTGTCACTTACACCGTCAAGCCGGAACGCGAAGGGGAGAATGCTGCCCTCGTGCGGGCCGTCTTCGAGGAGCTCGCAGAGACACGACCGACCGGGTTTCGCTACGCGGTCTTCTACCTCCCGGACTCGCGCCAGTTCATACATCTGTACACCGATGAGGGCAGCACATCGGGCGTGCAGGCGCTGGGCTCGTTCAAAGCATTCGTCGCCGGGGCGGGTGATCGGCACGAACAGCCGGCCACCTCCGCCCAGCCCGAACTAATCGGCGACTACCGCACCTTCGAGGAGTGACCGCCCAGCATCCGCCGGCGGACCTGCACG
>DAIPIC010000098.1:0-9167 GCA_036771025.1 Solirubrobacteraceae bacterium | reverse complement strand
CCGCGTGGCCCGCCGCCGGTCACGCAGGTCAAGCTCACTTCCGATAGGGGTACTCGTCGAAGTTGACCGGGCCGGACGTGGCCCGTTCCCACGCGGGCTGTTGGCGGCTCATCATTGCCGCGACCGCCGCGACGGCCACCACGCCGCCCGCAGCCAGCGCGGCCGCCAGCGAGTGCTCCGAAGCGACCGCGGCGAGCAATCCGACGGCGGAGCCCGCGAGCACCGCGCAACCCGACAAACGTAAGCGTGGAAGGAGAACGAGCCCGAAGGCATAGACGGCGGTGCCTACCCGGGTGGCGGTCGCGATCAATCCAAGCGCCACCAAGCCGCCGGACACGGCCGCTCGGGGCGCGATCGTAGCGTGCCCAAACAGGCCTTCTGCGGCTCTACGGCCGAGCTCTATTGGGCGTCGTCGGGTGGCGCGCCACCGAATCCCAGCTCGTTGCCGTCCGGATCGCGGTAAAGCACCTTGCGTACGCCGTTGGAGTATGTCTCGCGCTCGTCGGGCTCAAGCCCGCGGGCAGCGATCGCGGCAACCCGCTCATCCAGATCGCCGAGGAAGATCGTCAACACGGAGTTGCCCGCGCCGTCAGGGTGCTCCACGACGTAGACCGACCGGTCCTCGGCAAGCGTCCACACCGCCTCACGGGCGTGAGGAAAGAACGTCGGCTCGCCCAACAACCGCTCATACCAGGATCGCGCGGCCTGGAAGTCCCGCACCCGCAGACCCGCGAAGAGATGCAACGACACCGTGTCGAGTCTAGGTCGCGGCGGTCTGAGACATGCGAAGCCGTTGTGGAGGCAGATGGCGAGCCAGCCGGCAGAGTTGCGGTT
Source organism: Solirubrobacteraceae bacterium (assembly GCA_036771025.1). Lineage (GTDB taxonomy): Bacteria > Actinomycetota > Thermoleophilia > Solirubrobacterales > Solirubrobacteraceae > Palsa-465. The sequence goes on along the minus strand of DAIPIC010000098.1, from coordinate 8,333 downwards.
GCGCGTCGTAGGGCTGAGCGTCCTGCGGTCGACTGTCACAGGCGGCGGCTCGATCTGGTCGTAGGGGTAAACAGACGAGAGGAGCAGCCATGAAGATTTTCGTTGCCGGGGCTACGGGCGTTCTGGGGAGGGCGCTGGTGCCGCGGCTCGTGGCGCAAGGTCACGAGGTGGCGGGGATGACGAGGAGCACGTCGAAGCAGGACTTGGTGCGCGGCCTGGGAGCGTGGCCGGTCGTGGCCGACGCGCTCGATGCCGAGGCGGTCGCCCAGGCTGTGGCGTCCGCTGAGCCTGAGGTGATCGTGCATCAACTGACAGCGCTGTCCGGGAACCTGTCGGCGAGAGATATGCGCCACCCCGAGCGCTCCGCGCTGGCCGCTATGACCAATCGGTTGCGTACCGAGGCGACCGACCATCTCCTGGCGGCGGCCCGCGCCGTCGGGGCTCGGCGGTTCGTGGCGCAGAGCTTCGGGGCTTTTCGATGGGCCCGGACGGGCGGGGCGGTACTGAGCGAGGCCGATCCCGTAGATCCCAACCCGCCTGGGGCGATGCGGCCTGCGCTGGTGGGGATCCTGCATGTGGAGCGGGCGGTACCGGCGGTCGAGTGGGGCGAGGGTCTGGTGTTGCGCTATGGCGGTTTCTACGGCCCGGGGACCGCTATCAGCCGGGCTCCGGACGCGCCGATGGCCGCGCCGATTCGGAAGCGCCTGTTTCCGATAATTGGCAATGGTGGTGGCGTGTGGTCGCACGTCCACGTCGAGGACGCCGCCGCGGCGACCGCGATCGCTGTCGAACGCGGCGAGCGAGGGATCTACAACATTGCCGACGACGAGCCGGCCCCAGTGCGCGAGTGGTTGCCGGTGCTGGCGCGTGCGCTCGATGCCAAGCCGCCGAGGCGCATCCCGCGCTGGCTGGGGCGGGTGGCCGCCGGTGAGATGGCCACGCTCATGATGACCGAAGCGCGGGGTTCCTCGAACGAGAAGGCCAAGCGCGAGCTCGACTGGCGGCTTCGGTATCCGAGCTGGCGGCAGGGCTTCGCGCAGGGACTTGGGTGAACGACGACCGAACGGCAGGCCGACACACTCCGCCAATCGATGTCCAGCCGACGAAGCGTTTCGCGAGCTGGTCAGTCGAGGATTAGGCTGACGAGGGCGCCGGCTTCATCGGGCCTGAAGGGCTGTTTGGTCATGAGTCGCCGGTAGAAGATCGCGCCAAGAAGAGCGGTGGTCGCTAGCTCAGGGTCGACGGCGGCGTTGATTTCGCCGGCTTGGACGCCGCGGTGGATGAGGTCGATCAGCGCCTGTCGGCGCGCCGTGGAGTAGCGGTGATGGAAGTCACGCACCCGTTCGTCTCGTTCCGCGCCTTCGATCAACGCCGGTATGCAGCGGGAGAACGTCGAGTCGATGACGACTTCGGCCACGTGCCGAATCAGTAGTCCGACGGCGTCTCGCACCGGCAGCTCGCCGAGGTCGGGAACCATCTGTTCGTGGAAGGTCTCGAACGCGTCGGCGATCAGCGCCAGCTTGTCTGACCAGTGGCGGTAGATCGTGGACTTGCCCACACCCGCGCGGGCGGCGATCGACTCGATCCTCACGCGCCCGTACCCCACGTCGGCTAGCTCCTCGACGGCGGCCGTGAGGATCAGCATCCGGGAGCGCTCGACACGCGGGTCAAGCTCGCGATGAGCCCCGGCGGTCAACGGTCGACCCAGCCGGAACTGCGCGAAAAGGATGTGAAACGTTGACGTATCGCTGCGAAACGCATACGTTCTACAAGTAAACCAACGCGAGGAGACGACATGGCCCAGGTCAGTGTTCGCTACATCGTCGACGACGTCGACGCGGCGATTGACTTCTACTGCCGCCAGCTCGACTTCGAGGAAGTCATGCACCCGGCCCCGAGCTTCGCGATGCTCACAAACGGCGACCTGCGGCTCGTGTTGACGGCGCCTGGCGGCGGCCCGGGCGGCGGCCAAGCCATGCCTGATGGCGTCCTCCCCGAGCCCGGTGGATGGAACCGCTTCCAGCTACAGGTCGATGACATCGAGTCGGTGGTTGCCCGGCTGCGGGAGGACGGCGCCCCGTTCAGAAACGAGATCGTGACCGGCGTGGGCGGAAAGCAAGTCCTCGTCGAAGACCCCGCCGGGAACCCGGTCGAGCTCTTTGAACCAACCATCCCCGAGGCGAGGCTCTGATGCTCGCGGCGGGCCGTCAAGTCGTGTGCGCGCCGGTGGGGCTAACGGCCCTCTCGTATCTGTAGCCGGTTGCCGTCGGGATCCTGGAACTGCGCGATGTAGCCCCAGGGGAACTCGAGCACGTCTGTGATGAACTCGACGCCGCGCGACTTCAGCTCCTCGACCGTCTTCCGGCAATCATCCGCCTCGATCGTGACCGACGGTGGGGGCTGTCCCATCGCCGGCTCGGCCTGCCCCGGTTTCCCCGGCCACAGAACGAGCTGAAACCCGTCGCCTTTGACGCCGACGGTCAGAAACCGCGGCCCGTCGGGTGTCGGGTTCTCAACTCGCTTCTCCAGGCCAAGGACGTTCGTATAGAAGTCGAGCGCCTTGTCCTGGTCACTGACCAGCACGCTCGTGTAGAAGACCTTCTCCAGCATTGCCGTACCTCCGGTGGTGGGGTCATTACCCCCGATGACAAGAGGCGAGCAGCAAACGTGACAGCCGAGAACGCTTGAATCCGACGACGTCCTCGCGTGGGCCGAGTCGGTCCTCGCTCGCGTTACTACGACGGGAGCGGCGGGGCTCAATCCCCGGTTGGGACCACCCCGGCGGCCTCGACCATAAGCACTGCCGTCCGCGCGGGAGCACGCGTGCGATGCACGACGCCCCTCGGGACTGTGTATCCCTGGTGGGGCCCCAGGGCCACTGTCTCACGATCTTCGAGATCGATCAGCAGCTGTCCGTCGAGGACCAAGAAGAACTCGTCCTGGTCGTCGTGCTTATGCCAATGGAAATCGCCGTCAAGGATGCCCAGTCGCACCACGGCATCGTTGACGGTGGTCAGTGTCTGGTTGAACCACGGCTCGTTCGCGGCGATCTCGGACGGGAGGTCGATCAGGGCCAGGCTCCCGTACTTGTCGTCCAGTCGAATGTCGTACTCACGCTGGTCGCTCATCCATCGCCTCCTAGGAGCGGTGCCCAAGGATCGTAACGGCCTGACGCACCGGCTCAGGGCGTCCACCGGCGTAGACTCGCCGGCAGATGAGCGTCGTCGGCAGCGTCGCCGAGATCTGGCGGTATCCGGTCAAGTCGATGGGCGGGGAGCGCCTCGCGCGATCGGCCATCGTGGAGCGAGGCCTGCACGCGGACAGGATGTGGGCCGTGCGAGATGTGCAGCTCGACACGCTCACCACGGCGCGCCGCTGGCCGATTCTCCTGCAGTGCAGCGCCCGGTTCGCGGAGGGTCCGGCGGGCCGGTCGGCCGGCCCGGGGGACGTGCTCGAGGTGATCGTCACCTTTCCCGACGGGAGCGAGGTCTCCAGCTCCGATGTGGCGATCCACGACCGGCTCTCGGAGATGATCGGGAAGCCGGCGCGGCTCGAGTCACTTCCACCGCTCGCGGAGAAGCGCCGCTACCGCACACCGCAGGCCACCAAGGCCGACGTGCGGCGCCAGTTTGCAATCCCCGACGGTGAGCCGCTTCCCGACTTCTCGGGGGTCAGTGTCTCGAGGCCGGCCTCGTCGATGAGATCCTCATGCACCTCGTGCCGGAGCTCATCGGAGACGGGGTCCGGCTGTTCGATGTCTCGACGCGTGCAGCCTCACTCAAGACGCTCGAGGTGTCGGCATCCGGTCAACTCGTGAACCTGCGATTGGGAGTCGAGAAAGCGGTCGCGTGAGTAGGCGCTAGTCCGCCCACCAGTCGCGCTTACCATCGACGTCTTCGCGGGGAGCCTCGCCCAGGTTGGGCGCGCCGATGACGAGGATCTCGAGACCCTCCGGCCCGGCCTCGTAGCCTCGCCACGTACCGGGCGGGACGCGCACCGCGTCCCATTCTTTGAGCTCGACGATCTCGTCGTCGAGCTTCATGTGCCCGCTCCCGTGCAGGACCACGTACACCTCCTCTTGCGTCTTGTGGGTGTGGCCGTACGGAAAGCGATACCCGGGCGGGACGCGCTGATAGCCCAGGCCGGATTTCTCGAGCTCGAGCGCGACGGTCGCCAAGCGGAACTCCAGGTCCGGCGCGCCGCCGAACCCAGAGCCGACGTCCTCCAGATCCTCCTTGAGGTTCCTCAGCGTGAACGGCATGGCGCAATCCTATGGCCCGCCCCGTTGAGGGAACGGGCTCGGCTCGTTCCTGTCACGCTGTGGGCGTGGCATATGAAGGTCAAGAGCTGGTCGGCCACAACGGTTTCCGATTGAAGCTGCTCCGGATCACCGACGACCTACTTGAGATGGAAGGCTCCTACAGTGGTGAAGGCGGGCTTCCCACAGAGCACTTTCACCCGCAGCAAGACGAGCACTTCGAAGTGCTCGAGGGTGCCGTGAGAGCAGTCGTCGATGGCGAGGATCGCCGCTACGTGGCCGGTGAGGCATTCGACATACCTGCGCGAACCCCCCACCAGATGGCCGGTGACGGTCCGGCACGGGTGCATTGGGAAGTGAGGCCTGCGCTACGCACGGCCGAGTTTTTCGAGCGCGCCTACAGCGACGACCCGGGTGAGGACTTCCTGGACACGTTCGCGAACGAATTTCGCCTGACGAGGTAGGACGCTCGGGTTCCGACGCAGGAAGCCTGTCGGTTAGCTCGGGCATCGCGTCCTAAGCAGCCACATGCTCGCGAGCAGGATCCATAGCACCCAGGCAAGGACCGGAGCGGTACTGCCGCCGAGCAGGTCGTTGCCCGCGTTGAGCGCCCCGGTGGGCGAGAAGAGTCCACCGAGTGCGCGCTAGCGGCCGTTTTCCGGGACCGCCAGAATCACCCCCAGGTTGATCGACGTGCTGAACACGCGGACGTCGACTGCGCGGCGGTGGTACCGATTCAGAAGCGGCTGGACGCGGCGCACCGCGCCGGCCGGGGTCGCGAACCGCGAGCGGTCGATGATCCAGAGCCGCTTGTAGCGCTTGAACGCGTCGCGGACGCCGGGCGTGCGCAAGGAGAGCGGGGCGAGCCCGAACACGTGGATCTTTGGTCTGATCAGTCGCGTGCGGGTGACGTAGTAGAAGATGGGGACGTCCGTCAGCGGAGCGCCGGGCGAGAGCAGGAAGTCGCCGGGTCGCTCGCGTGGGGCGATGTATTCGATCGCCTGCTTCACCGGCGGCCAGAAGCCTGACCGGCTGTGGTTGTCGACCAGGCCCGCCGCGGACACCGCAACGGTCCCAGCGGCGAGCATGACGGCGGCCGGGCGCGGGAGCTGCGCGACGGCGGCAGCGATCGCCGTGACCAGGAATGGCGCCGTCTCCACCGTGTAGCGAGTGATGAGGATGTGCTTGTCGGGGAAGATGTTGACGACGAATAGTCCAAGGATGCCCACAGCGCCCAGCGCTACGAGCAGCCCGCGTTCGCGGATCGGCCGACGGCGCGAGCGCAGGAGTACCGCCAGCGAGAACAGAACGAAAAGCGCCCCGGCCACTGTTCGCGCATCTATCGGGGTCCCGACGCGCGTGCCGAACGGCGTCCCGATCACCGAGATGGTGTTCCGCAAGTTGGTCGGACCGGCGACCGCACCTCCCGTGGAGGAGATCGAGTACTGCTCGAGCAGCACCGGCAGCACCGACCCCACGGCAGCGATGGAGGCGGCGACGAATGCCCCACGCTGTCGCCAGGAGAGGCTGGACCTCGTCGCCACCCACGCCGCGAGCGGCAAGAGCACCGCCACGGCGATGTAGTGCATCCACATCGACAAGAACGCGCTGAGGGCGCCCACCGTCAACAACGCCGTCTGATGCTCGGTTCGCTGAGCGCCACGGACGGTGGCACCGACGGCGATGACCACGGCTACGAGGAGGAAGATGTAAACGCGCGCCTCCTGGGCGTAGCCCTGGATCAGTGGGCTGATCGCGCACAGGGCCGCCGCGCCCAGCGCGACGCGACGCGCGACGAACGCGCGGGCCATCCAGTACACGGCTCCCACAAAAACGACCCCCACCACCGCGGACGGGAGGCGCGTAACCCACTCCGCATGCGAGCCGGTCCGGCTGATCCATTCGTGCAGAAACACGAAGTACGTGTAGGGAGTCGTTTCAGTGTGCGCGACGAGGCCGAACAACGCGTGGAGGGCAGGGAGCGAGTGCATGACGCTGAACGCCTCGTCGATGAAGTAGCTCGAGGATCCGAGCTGCCAGAGGAAGTTCACTGCGGCCACGACCAGGATCGCCGGCAGCGCGAAGCGCTCGGCTATTGACGGTGCGTCAGACCAGCTGCGCGGGCCCTCGCGGACGGGAAAACGGGGAAACGTTGTGACCGACATGTGCTGTGCGCCTGGACGGCGAGATCTTACGGCCTTGGCTGCCTACCAAGCTCGCGTGATCACCCGGCCAGTACCGGCGGTGAGCCGCGGCGAAGACACCATCTGGCGTCTCCCTTAGCTGCGACGCTACTAAGCGACTTTCGGCCAGATGTGGGCGTGGATGCCGGAGAGTTGGATGACCCGCTCCACCTGCGGTTGGGCGTTTGTGTTCACGTGGAACTCCCAGTCGTTCTCACGGGCAGCGCTGACAGCCCGTAGGAGGGTCCCGATGCCGCTGCTGTCCATGAAGGAGACACCGGATAGGTCAAGGACGACTGCCGTTCCTGTCTCCTGTAGCTCCGACAGTCGTTGGGCGAGCTGCGGAGCGGTCGCGATGTCTATCTCGCCCTGCGGCAAGATGGCGAGCTTGCCGTCCGTGGATAGCTCGTCGATATGAAACGGCGTTTCAGACATCGCTCCAAATCGGGTGAAAGGGCCCGCGCCCGGCGTCTGAAGTTGCTTACCGGATTGCTCTGCCCCAGCTCAGCAGCCAGGTCCGGCTAAGGAAAAACGCAACGACACGATTGTACCTCGCGGCTCCCGGTTTTCGATTGCAAACCCATCCGCGATCTGCGCCATCAACCCCAACCCCAAGCCAAGACCTGGGGCGTCCAGACTCGGCATCGGCCCCGGCCCCTCATCGCACACGAACACCAACAGATTGCCCTCGCCGTCCGGCCGTGCCTCCACGATCATCGGGCCTGGCTCGCGTCCAGTGTAAGCGTGAACCACCACGTTGGTCAGCGCCTCGCTAACGGTCAGCCGCACCGCACCGGATGTGGCCTCGCTGGCCCCAACCGTTTGCGCATAGTCCACCACCGCCTGCCGCAGCCGACCGACCGCCTCGGCGCTCGCTGACTCAGATCGCATCAACCGCTCGTCACTCATCTGACCACCTGGATCGGCAGAAACCGCCCGCCCAACGCCACAACTCGCTCAAAGTCCCGGCCGGGCGGGCGTGTTCCTCACCTTTATCGTCCGTGGCTACCCCGTCTGTGACCAACCAACCGGACTACAAGCTTCTGCCTGATCGAAATGAGGCAGTGGCGGGCGGGACCGGCGAGGGGTGTTCGGGTCGCTGCCGGTTCTAGCCCGGACGCTGGTCTGCGGGATGGTGCGGATGATGGGGTCGGCGAATGTGGGTTGGTGCGCTCGATCTGCGCCGCGTGGGGCTGCGGCGACTTCGGTTCTGGACCGTGGGCTGACTGGAAGATCGAACCTTGGGAGAATCTCCGGGCAAGCCGGCCGGGCGAGGTCCGCCACCGCGCGTTAGCCCGCTCCGGCCGCTCGGCGGCCCTCATCGTGTGTCGCGAAAGTTGTCAGCCGCGAAATCCTGTCGTTGCGGAACTCGAACAGCCAGGCGACGGGAACCTCGAGTTCGATACCGCTTCCCCGGCCGCGGAAGTGGACCGACCCTAGGACGAGCAGCCGTTTACCCGCCGCCCAGGCGAACTCGTCAAGTCGGATCCGCCAAGAATTGAACTGCTCATCGATGTCCTGCATCCAGCTGCGCACCCCGTCATAGCCGCGATACAGCGATCCAGTCATCGCCGAACGGATTTCGCACTCGGGATCGACGGCTTCTTCATGGACGTCACGGTCGCCGGCATTGAACCGCTCGATGTAACGGCGAACGAGCTCCTGCTGGGCAGCCCGCCCGTCACCCTCCGCATAGTTCACGCGCGCAATCGTAGGTGGGCCAGGCCGGCGTACCAAGGGGCCGACGACCCAGAGGCAAAGCTCTCAGGGGGGCGTGCCAAGGCGAGGAATCGTCGCTTGCACCGACGCCGAGGGCGCCGGCGGCCACTGCGAGGGCATGGCCCGCCACCTGTTCCACCAACGCTGCTACGACTGGCTCGACGAGACGCTGG
>DAIPIC010000097.1:0-12127 GCA_036771025.1 Solirubrobacteraceae bacterium | reverse complement strand
GGTTGGTGGGCTCGTCGAGCAGCAGCAGGTCGGGTTGGCGCAGCAGCAACCGGCAGAGCGCGACCCGTCGGCGCTCGCCCCCGGATAGCGTCGGGACCTCGGCATCGCCCGGGGGACAGCGCAGGGCGTCCATGGCGATCTCGAGCGTGGTGTCGAGGTTCCAGCCGTCCACCGCGTCGATCCGCTCCTGGACGCGTGCGAACTCGTCCGCCGTCTCCTCGGAGTAGTTCATCGACAGCTCGTTGAACTTCTGAAGCAGGGCCTTGGTCTCGGCCACGGCGTCTTCGATGTTCTCCTTTACGCTCTTGCCCGGATCCAGTTGTGGCTCCTGCTCGAGCAGCCCGACCGTCGCCGACGGTGCGAGCTGGGCCTGGCCGTCGAACTCGGTGTCGAGGCCGGCCATGATCCGCAGCAGGGTCGACTTGCCGGCGCCGTTGTAGCCCAGGACTCCGATCTTCGCTCCCGGTAGGAACGAGAGCGAGATGTCGGTCAGGACCTCCCGGTCGGGCGGGTAGCGCCGCGACAGCTTGTAGGTGGTGAAGATGTACTGAGAGGACATCGAGGCGTCTAGATTAGGAAACGCCGTCGCCGCGGTAGGCTGGGCGCCGTATGACCGTGGTCCTCTACTGGATGGCGATTTCCCATCCCTCGCAGGCGGCGCGCAAGATGCTCGACCTGAAGGGCGTGGAGTACAAGGCGGTCAACGTGCTGCCTCTCAACCAGCGCGTCCACCTGCGGCTGGCCGGATTTCGGGGCGGCACGGTGCCGGCGCTCAAGCTGGACGGCCAGCGGGTCCAGGGCTCGCGCCAGATCGCGCGGGTCCTGGATGAGCGCTGGCCGGAGCCACCCCTGTTCCCCCCTGATCCCGAGTCCCGGGCGCGCGTGGAGCGTGCCGAGCGGTGGGGCGAGGAGGAGCTACAGCCGGTTCCGCGCAGACTGTTTCGCTTCGCCGCAGCCCAGAATCCGGACCTCCGGCGCGGCGTCGCTCGCGTGGCGGGCATGCCGGCGCCGGGGTTGGTGGCCTTGGCGAGCAAGCCCGCGGTGGTCTATTACGCCAGGACGATCGAGGCCGACGGCCGGCGGGCCACCGAGGCGGGAGTACGCGCCGACCTGGCGGCCTTGCCGGCGATGCTCGACCGTATCGACCGCCTCATGGCCGACGGGACCCTCACGCTCGACCCGCCCAACGCCGCCACGCTTCAAATCCTGGCCACGGTGCGACTGCTGGACAGCTTCGAGGACCTGCACGAACACGTCGCGACGCATGCCTGTGCGGAGCCCGCCCGGCAGCTGTTCGCCGATTACCCCGCCAGGCTGCCGCGGGTCCTCGACCCCGACTGGCTTCAGCCGCTTCGCCCCGTCGCCTCCGTGTAGTGCACGCGCTGGCGATCGCGTTCGCCGTCGTCGCGGCCGGCCTGATCGTCGCGGCCATCGTGGGCATGGTCACAGGGCGGCCTGGAGACCGGGCGGGATTCGTCATCCGGGGCCTGGCCGTGCTCTGCTTCGTCGCTGCCGTGGCCCTCAATGTCGCCGCCCACTGAAGCCGGCGTCAGCTCTCGGGCTGCCAGCCGCTGACCACCCACGCCCCGGGAGCGATTTCCGAGACTGTGGCGAGCGCCACGTGCCACGCCGGCCGCAGCCCCGCGTATGCGGTTGTGTTGGTGGCAACTGTCTGCTCGCGGGTGACCACGACGTACTGTGCTCTGCCCCGGGGCAGTGGGGCCACGACCTCGACCTGGCCGCTGTTGGAGATCCCGCCCTGCTTGAGCTCATAGTCGGAGGAGGTCTGGGCGGCGGAGAGCTCGAGCGCCGAGCGGGCCTGCCCGATGCTGCGCGAGGCCAGCGCCCGCATATCGCCCGAGACCGTGTCGGCCGTCCAGTTGATGTAGGCGGCCGCAAAGCTCCGTACGGCCGCCGCGGCGCTCGACGACGTGGCGGAGGCCGGCTCGGGCGGTGGCTTAGGCGAGGGGTACTCGTGTGTGGCTTGGGCGATGGCGATCCTGGCCCGCTTCCCGCCCGCCGGATGCGTGGCTCCGCAGCCGGCCAGCAGCAAACCAACGGCTAGGAGCGCTGAGGACCGGCTCACAACCCGTCGGGATGCCTGGCCACGAATCCGTCCGAGCTTCGGACCAGCGGGTGCCAGCCGATCCCGCCCGATCCGTCCCCTGGTCCGGCCGCGTCGTGCGTGTCCCAGCGCAGCCCCGCCACATACATGAACACGTGATCGGGGTTGGCATAGATCGTGACCCAGGCACCCGGCCCGGACGAGCCGAACGATTCGAGCTCGCTCGAGGCCGCCCCGGAGGAGACCGGCACCAGCCGGGCGCCATACAGCAGGTGCTCGACGCTAGAGGAGCAGTCGTAGGACGGCGCCACCTGGTCCAGCGGCAGCCCGTGCCCGGCCCCGTAGACATACGGCTTGCCGACGATCTGGTTCCCGGCGGCGATGATCTCCTTCACCGCCACGGGCGCGTCGGCCGGCGCCGCCGCTTGGCCGTTAGGCAACAGGCGCGCGCGCAGGCCGGGGACAAGGGTCACGCCCGCTAGCGAGCCGGGCGCGCATACCGCTGGATCGGAGGCAGGCGCCTGGGGTGCGAGCAGCGTGCCCGGCTGGGCGCCGGCCTCTCCGAGCACCGTGGCCGCGCCGGTGGCCGGTGGTCGCTCGATGCGCACGGGGCCCGACCACAGCCCGTTCTCGTACGGGATCCCGAGCTGCCCTGCGAACTCCCACCAGAGGTCGATCACGCGAGGCAGCCCCCCGATCGGCCCGCCGCCCAGCCCGATGTCGCGCTTGTAGGCGATCGCGGAGCGGCTGCCCCAGGTGATCCGCAACGGCGTCATGTAGGGCAGCCCGCCCATCGCGGTGGCGGTCTGGAAGGTCTCGCCTCCGAGCTCCGCGTAGCTGTCGGGGTTCTGGATCAGGTTGGCGCCCGAGGAGCCGACCGCCCCAGAGATGGGGTCGCCGGGGCCGCCGTACTCCGTGGCGCCCACGAGTCGCCCGCTGCCGGGAGGCGCCAGCGCGACCGAGCCGCTCGGCGAGCCGGCGCACTCGTTGCCCTCGGTGAACACGCTCAGTAGGAGTCCCAGGAGCGCGGCGCCGAGGCCGGCGAGCGCCATGCCCCCGACCGCGGCGATCACCAGCGCCACACCGCCGCGAGCTCTCCGCCTCCGCTTCATCGCGGGCACCATAACCAGGCCTATTCCAACTGAGCCTAATTGAGTCCGTTTTGTTGCAATCGCCCGATTCGGGCTAGCGAAGTTCGTCCGTCAGTAAGTAGTCCTTGCAAGCGCCCAGAAGCCACGAGTCGGCTGCCAGGTCTTGCTGATCAGCGCGAGGCCGAGTTCGAGTGCCTCGGCGGCGGCTGTCTGCTGCGGGCGGCCGTATCTGAGGTGCCAGAAGATCACAGCCCCGATCCAGGGCCAGGAGCGTGTCATTGCGCCGACCTGGTGCATGTAGATCGCGCGCTCCTGCTCGCTGACCCGATACGGGTGCCTCTTGGTGCTCCAACCCAATTCGGTCAGCCACAACTGCTTGTCGCCATCGCCATGCTCGACCATGATCTGATGCAGCCACGGCAGTCCGCACGCGAAACTGTGGGCGCAGTCACCGTCCATTGAGTGGGGCGGCGCGTTGTCCGTGTATGGGTGAGCGCTGAGCGCGTCGAAATAGCCGTGCAGGCCGGCGGCGTACATCGTTTGGAGGTCGGTACCGTTGGCATACGCCAAAGCGCCAGCGATCACCGGCACGCCGGGAGCTACGTGCTTGATCGCCGGGTATGTCGCCTGTAGCACGCGCACATAGCCGATGTCCGTGCTCGCGTTGTCGTTTGGCTCGTCGGCGACCTCGATCGCGGCGAGGTACGGCCGCCAGAGCTTCACGATGCGGGCGGAATCCTCCGCGAACCGATCCGGGTGGGCGACCATGTCGGCGGTGCTCCGCGGCCAGACCGTCAGCAGCACCCGGATCCCGTCGCGCCGGACCGCTCGCAGGTAGTTGGTGAAGTAGCCGACGTATCGCCTGGAGCGAAGCTCCCGGGGCTGTACGTAGAGATGCAGGATGTCGAGGTGTGCGCGCTGGACCCACTTGAGATCGCGATGGACGGCTTGACCGGGAGCTGATAGGCCCGTGTAGTCGACATCGAGGGCAATGCCCTTCCAATGCGCGGAAGCGGTAGCCGGCAGCACCAAACAGCTGACCGCGAACACGGTGGCGCCGTGCCACAGATGTGCAACGAATCTTCCGGCGCCAAAACTCATGGGGTCAGCGAGATCTCAAGCTGCTTCATCGTTGTGGCGACACCCATCAAGAAGGCGCCCGTCATGGTTTTGTGCCGTGACGGGCGCTTCGCGTTTAGACAGTATGGACGTCGTCCGTCAGTACGTCGTCCTTGCAAGCGCCCAGAAGCCAGGGGTCGGCCGCCACGTCTTGCTGATCAGCGCGAGCCCGAGTTCGAGATCGTTCTCAGTCGCTGTCGGCTGGGGGTGGCCGTACCTGAGGTGCCAGAAGATGACAGCCCCGATCCAGGGCCAGGAGCGTGTCATCGCCCCCACCTGGCGCATATAGACCGCGCGCTTCTGGTCGCTGACCTGAACCCGATCCGGGTAGGTGCTCCACCCCATCTCCGTCAGCCACAGCTCTTTTGCACCGTCGCCGTTATCGGCCATGATCTGATGCAGCCACGGCAGGCCGCACGCGAAAGTGTAGGCGCAGTTACCGTTGCCCATCCAGTGGGGCGGCGCGTTGTCCGTGTATGGGTGAGCGCTGAGCGCGTCGAAATAGCCGTGCAGGCCGGCGGCGTACATCCTTTCGAGGTCCTTGCCGCTGGCGTAGGCCAGCGCACCAGCGACCACCGGCAGGTCGGGAGACACACGTTTGATCGCCGGGTACGTCGCCTGGAGCGCGCCCACATAACCGACGGTGTGCGCCACCGTGTCGTTTGGCTCGTTGCCGACCTCGATCGCGGCGAGGTACGGCCGCCAGAGTTTCGCGACGTTGGCGCAGTCCTCCGCGAACTGTTGCGGGTGAGCAATCATTTCGGCCGTGCTCTGCGGCCAGACCGTCATCAGCACCCGGATCCCGTGGCGCCGGACCGCTCGCAGGTAGTTGGTGAGGTATGCGACATGTCGCCGGGAGCGAAGATTCTGAGGCTGTACGTAGAGGTGCAGGATGTCCAGGTGCGCGCGCTGGACCATTGCTAGGTCGCGATAGACGGTGTGGTTGAGGGCTGGTCGGCCTGCGTAGTCGACGTCGAGGGCGATGCCCTTCCAATGCGCGGCAGCGGTAGCGGGAAGGATGAGACAGCACACCGCGAACACGGTGGCGATAAGCCACCAACGTCCCGCGAATCTTCCAGCGCGCGGGCTCACGGGGTGCATTGGCTCTCGAACCGCTCCATCGGTGCCCTACAAGCTGCTCGTCAGGCTCAGCGCCGAGCGCGAGCACCACATCCTCTGATGGCCAAATGTCCAATTGGCAGTGCAATGGGAAAGCGGTCAAGGTGACCGTTCGCCCCTCACTCAGCGGTCCCCTTCCGGCGACTTTCGCCGACCGGTCCGGAAAAGCCCCCTAACCTAATAAGGCCATGGCGCGGATCCTCGATGTCGAACAGGCGATGCTCCTGCTGGAGCTGGAAGCCCCGTTCGACCAGCGCCAGGTGCACCTCGCCCGCCGCCGCATGGCGAAGCGCTGGCACCCGGATATCGCTCCCCCAGGTCGCCAGCACGAGCATCAGCGTCATCTGCAGGCCATCAACGAGGCCGCTGACCAGCTGTCGGAGCTGGCCGAGACCTCCCGCGGAGGGCGCGTCACGCGGGGCGCCGTCAAGGTCTCAGCGGCCGCAGCCCGGAAGGCGAGGGAGGACGCGGGCCGCCGCGCGTATGAGGCCGAGCAGCGCCGCCGGGCGGCCGAGGAAGAGCGAGCAAAGCACGATCCCTTCGGGTCCCGGGTGCCCGACCATTCGGTCGTCCACAGGTATGCCCGCTGCGTCTCCTACCCGGAGTGGGGCGTGGGCACGGTTAGCGGGATCTACTTCTCCGGAGAGGGCGACGACGTCCAGCAATGGGCCCGGATGTCGTTTCAGGTGGGGGTCCGCACGGTTCCCGCCGGCTCGCTTCAGTTCGTCGACTTCTCACAGCCGGATCCGGCTGCCGACAGGGTGCAGCGGTTCATGACCGCCGCCCAGCACGCGCTCGCCGAGGGCGACGCGGGACTGGCGGCGCAGCGGCTGGTGTACGCGCGCGACGCGGATCCTGCCAACCCGGTCGTGCTCCGCCTACTGACCGCGGCGTTCTGGCAGGCCGGGAACCTGCCGGCGGCGGCGCGAGCCGTGCGCGACTGGGCCCGCGCCGACACCGACCGCCCCACGCCGGAGCGCTTCGCGGCGCGGATCTATGAGGACATGGGCGCCATCGACCTGGCCGCCGATGCCGCCCATCGCGCCACCGACCGCGCCCCCGGCGACGCCTCGGCCTGGGAGCGGCTCGGGCGGCTGCGGCTCCGCTTGATGGACCGCGAGCGCGCGATCTCGGCGCTGGAGCGGGCGCGCGAGCTCGGTCCATCGGTAGAGGGGTTGTTGGACCTGGCCTTGGCCTATCACCTGGCGGGAGATGTCGGGGCGGAGGTATCGGTCTCGGAGGCCGCCACCAGGCTCGATCCCGAGTCGGCCGCCGCCTGGTCGCGCTACGCGCACGCACTTGCCCGCACCGACCGCTTGGCGGAGTGTGAGCGGGCCTGCATGCGGGCGCTGGCGCTGGCCGACGATCCCGAGGTCGAAGAGCTGCTTGCGCGCACCCGGGCGGCGACGCCGCGGGAGCTGAGCGGGGCGGCGCGAGAACTGCTGGCCGAGCAGACGGCGGCCTAGGCCAGCGACCCCTCGCGGCCGCAGACGGGGCAGGCCTCGCCCGGCCCCAGGGGGCGACCAGCGCATTCGGGGCAATCCTCGACGTGCTCGAGCACACCCAGCAGCTCGCCGACGCGGCAGACCAGGAGCCGCTCCTCGTCCACCTCGACCCACGTCCCCGCCGCGGCCGGGAACACCACGTGGTCGCCGCGCTTGACCGGCATCTGCACGCCCACGTGATCCCACCAGTCGAGCCCCGGCCCGACCGCTAACACGATGCCCTGCTGGGGCGGAGGCTCGTCGGACCCGGGAGGCACGAGGAGGCCGGAGCGGCGGACCCGATCGGGGTCGAGCTCCTTGATCACGACGCGGTCAAACAGGGGGCGAAGCTGGTTACGCATACGCAATTGATCATAGGCAGGGCGGACACGAAACCGGCCCAGGCGGCCGAAGCGTGCCGCTAACCGGCCGGCCCGGCCGCCGGTCGTCGCCAGGTGAACGTCACCATGGCCCCGGCCGGCAGCTTGTACGAGAACGATTGGTCGTGCCAGACGACCGCGAAGCGGGCAGGAGTGCTCGAGTTGTTGTATGCCACGAGGGCCTCGGTCCCGTCCGGATTGGCGAACGCGACGTCGTCCAGCCCCGATCCCGGTCCCGCCGCGGAGTACTGGACGAAGTGGTTTGAGTAGATCCGCACCGCTCCCGGTTTGAGGAACTTGCTCACCTGGCCCAGCTGGAAGTACGGGGCGCCGAACGAGACCTTGTGCGTTCGCTCGTCGACGGTCACCACACCGGTGCATCCGTTGCACGCGGTGTTCGGCGCTTGCACCGGGCCGCCCGCCGGATCGAGCGCCAGATTCCAGAGCGCCACCGCGCTCGCCCAGTTGCGAAGCGATGCGATCTCGAGTTCAGCGGGGACCCAGGTGGGATCGGTCTGCGACGTGCATTCGGTGACCCACTGCTCGAGCCTTGGGTGCTGGCGGTGCAGATCGCTCATCACCGTCGGCGAGCCGTAGTAGCAGTGGTAAGCGATACCGGCGAGGTCCTGCGCGGCCGGGCCCGTAAGCAGCGCTCTGACATAGGCGGGAGCGACGTTTGACCAGGTGGAGTCGTAGCCGAAGATCGCGGTGTTCAACCGCGCGCGCCGCAGTGCGGGCTTCAGGTAGTCGGCCACGAAGCCGGCCTCCGCCCATTCGGGCAGGTTCAGTCCGGGATACCACGTGCCCTGACCGGGTTCGTTCTGCGGTGTGATGGCGGCGACCGGGACCTTCGCGCCCGCGTACCCCTGCAGGAACTTGACGAAGTAGTTGGCCAGCGCGCCGTAATCGGACGGCAGCAGGTACGACGCATTGTCGTTGTTGCCGAGGTTGTTGTAGATCTTCATCCAGTCCGGCGGAGTCCAGGGAGTGGCGATGATCTGGGCCGCCGGGTTGAGTGCCAGCGCGTGGCGCAGGGCAGGCAGGATGTACCGGTTGTCGTGGGCGATCGAGAAGTGCTTGAGGCTAGGGTCCGAGCCCCCCGGAGGATGGTCGTCGTACGTATACGGATTACGCTGGGCGCTGAAGTCCGAGGCCCCCATCGGCACGCGGATCAAGCCCAAGTGGATTCCTCCCTGCCCATACAGCGCGTCCATGGTCTTCTTGAACAGGGACGGCGGTAGCTGTGTGTACAACAGCCACGCGGAGCTGTCGGTCATGGCCGCCCCGACGCCGACGATGCGCTGATAGCGCACCGAGTCCGAGACGTGGATCACTTGACCGCCCGAAGGTTGCTTGCTGCTGAACCGCAGCTCGCCCACCGGCGCCAGGTTCTGACCCAGACCGGGGCTGGTCTGGATCACCTTGACGACCGGGGCCACCTCGGCGGGCGGAGGCGACGTCGCGGCCCAGGCCGCTTCGCCGACCACGACCGCGGCGGCGAACAGCAGATAGAGCACACGGCCCATTGTTTTCCCTGCATTCGCTGGGTCGGGATTCGACGAGGCCGGAGGGTACCAGCGCTGGTTACGGCCACTTTTGCCGGTCCGCGGCTCCGTCGTCCGGTTCGCACCGTAGCTTGCTCGCGCGGCGAGGTTACCGTCGGAACCCGAAGACTCCAGAGCGCTCGCGAGCCATTCCGTCAATCACCTGCATCCCCGGAGCGGTATTGAAAGTGTGCGCCCCTATCAGGTCTCGGCGCCAGCTCGGCGGGATGGTGTCGAGATGACGCTCGTGGTAATCGGTGGGTGACAGGCTGAGTACTTCGTTTAACTGAATCGCGTGACCGTAGCCGACGGACCAGTCCTGCGAGGGGGAGCAGTCCTGCGAGGGACGGACCAGTTTCCCGTGCCGGTAACGCAGGTGGCCGGCGCTGCGCGCGCGCCGCACGTCTTGGCAGATCGGGTTGCAGGGGTGATAGATCCACTCGCCAGTCAGGCTTGAGGAGAAGAACAGAAAGGTGGTCGAGATGTTGGCCGGCGGGCCAGCCGGGCTGGTGAAGAAATACCAGGTGTCGTCGTGGAAGAACGGCGTGGTATCGACGAGATCCAAGCCGTCTATCAATGTGTGTTCGTGGACCCACGTTCTGGGAAAATCGGTTGCGCGATACAGATCGACCGTCCGATTCTCCGCGGTCTCAGGAATCATGAAGACGGCGCCATCAGCCTCAAATACACACGGGTACGACATGTGATATGGCTTCTCCACAACCGAGAAGGGTTCGGATAAGCCGTCCGGCGAGACCTCCATTCCCACTAACCGCCCCCGCTTAGTTCCGGGTGGGACATCTTCAACGAATATCGCGGTTTTGCCCTCCCACGTGATAATGAACGGATCGGCAAAGGCATGACACGCCGCTCTGGGAATTTCGGTCCAGTTCTGCGCCGATGTGTCACCGTCTTCGATGCCGACGCCTTCCGGATGAAAGCGAACGGCTGAGATCCACGTCGGCTTGCCGCGCCTGATGCCCTGCAAGCGCGCGCTCAGGCTGCGCTTCGCCAGACGGGCAAGGCAGCGGGCTGCCTCTGCGTTGCCAGGGCCAGGGCCCGGTCCAGTCACCCGAGAGTCGGGGGCCGGCGCGGGCAAGGAACGGGTCTCCGCCAGATCCCAGAGACGGCGTTCGAGGAGGAATCTCGCCATCGTCAGCGGTTCTACGTGGTTTTGCGAGATATACCAACTGGGCCGCGCTGCGGTGAAACAACACTCCAGGGCGTAAGCCCAGTCGCAGCTTTCCCGATGCACGAGCAGCGTGACGGGGGCAATTGCCTCGCCTTGCCAGGGTTCCCAGTAATAGGGCGGTTCACGCAAGTCGCCAGCGGGATTGCCGAAACAAAACGACCACAGGCCGTAGCGGGCCACACCTTCGCAGTCGCCTTTGGGCCGGGACGAATCCAGCCAAATCAATACATCCAACGCCAGCTGCCGCAGGTACAGCAGAGTCTCGCCAGCTAGACCGCCCCCTCCGTCGACGCCGAGTCGGCAGGACACCGGGAGCTCCGCATGAGGCTCAGGCCGAGTTTTCGCCAGGCGTTCGGAGCGCTTGGTGCTCCATGCCCAGTGTCGACGGAACAGCGCTCCGCCCACCATCGGTTTCTCCGCAAGCTCGAGTTCTGCAATGAGCTCTACGCTGGCTGCCGGCGACGACAGCAACAACCGAAGCGCTTCAGCGGCCCACGGTTCGATCTCGGAGCGAACCAGTACGCCTATGTGCAGCGGGTCGAGTCCACGCCAGCCGCGCATGAATAAGACGGCGTTGAGATCCGGCGATGGTCGAGGGAAACGCGGTCGGTGGTCCTTGGCGGCGGAGTCCATACGGCTGCTACCTCCGTGGTCACCTTTCACCGCTTTCGGAGTCTCACAATGAGGTTGGTGGTCGGCCAAGACAGCCAGGTCCTGTCCGCCACCTGATCGAGCAAACGGGTCAGCGGCCCGCCAATCGGTAGCAGCCGCTCGATGTAGTAGGACGAAATGGTGCAGTAGACGTGTTTCTCGAGCGTCAGACCGACCCTCTCACTGATGCGACTCAGTTCGCGGCGGCTGTAGGGAGCATGCCGAATACGCGTGGCATCGGATGGTGACGAAGGTCCGTGCGATCGCCCTTTCAGCAAGCGCCGAGCGAAGCGCAGCGTTCTCTCTATTGTCGTATCGATGAGACGGACCGGGCTCAGTCGGTTCGGCGTAGTGATAACGATGACGGCACCTGGTCGCGCCACTCGCCTCACCTCCGACAGGAATGCCGCAGGATCGTCTAGGTACTCCATCAGGCCCAGGGCCGTGATGACATCAAAGGACTCACTCGGGAGTCCAGTGGCCTCAGCGCTGGCCACCCTGAATTCCACCGGGACGGACAGCGAGACTTGGGCAGCGTTGCGCTCGGCGCGGTCGATCATCCTCGGGGCAAAATCGATGCCGCAAATGCTCGTTACTCCGGGGTGATACAGGCCGATGGTCGTCATGGCCGTACCGCAACCGACGTCCAGCAGAGCCCCGCGGCAATCACTGATTAACGTCTGCACATGCTTCAAACGCGAGAGGAAGTTCTGCTCAGTGCCGCGCCACGGGCGCCTCACCCGGTAGACGTCTTCCCACCTACGAGTGCTCGCGTCGAAGTGGTCGCGGACAGTTTGGCGTTGGCTGGTGGGCTCCGCCGTCAGGTCCGCTCTGGTGTTCATGCGGGTCGCTGTCGCCTCTGTCAAAGGACCACTATTGGGCGAGCCTGATCGGGGATGGACGAGCGAGACGGCACCCCCATCATCCTCGAGCTGGCGTCGGCCCATGCTACCGAGCGCCAGGAGGCCAAGGAGGCCGTCTGGGCGCGGGCAGGGCAGGTTTCGATGCCCGGCCAGCCGCGTAGCCTTCGCGCCGGTCACCGTCCGGCGAACACAGTTCATCATGACCCACGGGGGCGATCACCACATCTCCGGATTCTTGGCAAGCATCACGTGGGGAGCCGCAATCGGTCCGCAGCGTTGGGGGACGCAGGCAACAATGCGAAGTGATCGGGAGCGAGTACGCGCGACGGAACGGTGAGGTGCCGAATGAAAGCGATTGTGGTGACGGACCAGGCGGCGGGAACGGCCGGGATGACGCTCGTGGAGCGGCCCGAGCCGGAGCCGGCGATAAACGACGTCGTTGTTCAGGTTCATGCGTCGGGATTCGTTCCGACCGAGATGGAGTGGCCCTCGACCTGGGTCGATCGCGTCAACCGTGACCGAACACCGTCTATCCCCGGGCACGAACTGGCCGGAGTGGTCACTGCTCTCGGCTATGGCACGACGGGGGTGTCGGTGGGACAGCGGGTGTTCGGCCTCG
>DAIPIC010000096.1:0-12191 GCA_036771025.1 Solirubrobacteraceae bacterium | reverse complement strand
GATCCGGCTTACAGGCCTGCTAAGGGAAAGCCCCGCAGACGCGGGGCTTTCCTATTGGCGCGTCCGGGGCGCCCACGTGCCTGCGCCCAACGATGTCTCTCCACTTCGGACTGTCCGAAGTGGAGGGGCAAAGTTCGGGCGCGGGGACCCGGCAACGGTCAGCCTGAGCGCCTACGGCAGCGATTCGCCCGCGCTGGCCGCGAGCCGGGCGAGCGCCTCGCCCTCGAGGCGGTGCACTTCCCACTCCTGCAAGCGCTCTGCGCCCAAACCGCCGTAGAACTCGAGCGCCGGCGCGTTCCAGTCAAGCGCCGACCACTCGACGCGGCCGTAGCCGTTGTCGGCCGCGACGCGTGCCACGTGCGCCAGGAGCGCGCGCCCCACTCCGGCGCGCCGGCGCTGCGGCGAAACGTACAGGTCCTCGAGCCAGAGGCCGGGAATACAGAGCCAGGTCGAAAAGGTGCGAAACCACAGAGCGAAACCCGCAGGCTCGCCGTCCAGCTCGGCGATCACCGACTCGGCCACCGGATCGTCTCCGAACAGCGCGTCTGAAAGCAGAGCCGGCGTCCCCACCACGCGCTCGCGCGCGCGTTCGTACTCGGCCAGCTCGATGATCAGGGAGAAGATCAGCTCGACGTCGGCCGGCTTCGCGCGGCGGATGCGAAGCGAGCCGTCCAACCGCTCGTCGTCAGCTGCCGGTGAAGTTGGCCGGGCGCTTCTGCATAAACGCCAACACGCCTTCCATGAAGTCCCCCGACTCGGCGCGTTCCTGCTGCAGCACGGACTCGAGATCAAGCAGGTCCTCGAATCCCTCGTACAGGCGGTGATTGATCGTGCGCTTGATGTTGGCGTAGGAACCCGGTGGCCCGGATGCGAGCCGCTGGGCGAGCTCCGAGACCGCCTCGTCCAGCTCTTCGTCGGAAACGACGCGGTTGACAAGCCCCCACTCGAGCGCCTGACCGGCGGGGATCCGTTCGCCGAGATAAGCGATCTCGAATGCCCGGGCGTGTCCAACTCGCGCGGCAAGGGTCAGCGATGCCCCGCCGTCCAGGCTCAGGCCGATGTTCACAAATGCCAACAGGAAGTACGCCGACTCGGCGGCCACAATCAGGTCGGCCGCCAGCGCAAGCGAGCACCCAATACCGACCGCCGGTCCGTTGACGGCGGCTATCACCGGTTTCGGCACCGTGCGCATCCCCAAGATCAGCGGGTGGTAGACGGTCCGCAGCCGCGTGAGAACGTCTGGCTTGCCGTTCTCGCCGAGCTCGCCGGCACCCGCCTTCAGATCGGCGCCCGAAGAGAAGGCCCTGCCCTCTCCCGTGAACACGATGGCCCGGACCTCTGGATCATCGCCCGCCTTGTTGAGCGCCGAGAGCATGTCCTCTCCGAGCTGTCGGGTCCAGGCGTTCAGCGCCTCGGGCCGGTTGAGCACGATGCGCGCTACCCCGGAATCGATTTGCAGCTTGACGGTTTCGAGATCGACGATCGTCATGCGCCCTCCCTTGTTGGCAGACGGACAATAGCGCGGCGCGGTCGGCGCGAGGCCGCACCGGGGGCGGCCGTTGGGAGCGCTCTCCGCGCCGCGAGCCCCGTCTCGGGCGGAGTCAGGGAGAGGCTTATCCGCGACGGCGGTCGGCGTCGCGCAGGCGCGAGCGCAACGAACGGCGGCGACGGACCCGGATGAGGACGTGGCGAATCCCCTAAGCTGTGGGAGATCGGCCGTTCCATCTGCGCCGACCTGATGCGGAGTAGGCGGGGCCTAATGCGGAGTAGCGGCGACCCAATCCGTCGGCCGCGACAGCATCGGAGCATTCAGACGCGACGTCACGCATGCCGGCGCGTCAATCGCGGAGAGCCGAAGAGACATCGGCGTAGTCGCTCTTCCGTGTTCCGGGCGCGTGGGGGTCGATAATCCTCTGGGATGCTGTTCGCCCTGCGAGAGGTCACCTACCGGCGCGGCGGTCGGGTCATCTTGTCCGCTGTGAGCGTCGAGCTGGAGGAGGGCATGACTGCCCTCGTGGGGCCTTCTGGGGCGGGTAAATCGACGCTGCTGCGGCTGCTCAATCGGCTCGCCGACCCGGACAGCGGCACGATCCATTACCGCGGGCGTGACGTCCGCGACTATGACGTGCTCGAATTGCGGCGCGAGATTGCGCTCGTTCCCCAGTTGCCGGCGCTACTGCCCGGCTCGGTCGCTGAGAACGTCGTCTACGGGCCGCGGCTGTGCGGGCGGGAATGCGACCTCGATCGGGCGCTCGCCCTCGCCGGTCTTGACGCCACATTTGCGGAGCGATCTGCGCGGCAGCTCTCGGTTGGCGAGCAACAACGGGTGATGCTGGCACGGGCGCTCGCGCTCGAACCTGAGGTCCTGCTGCTCGATGAGCCCACCGCGGCGCTTGACGAGCGCTCCCGCGATGCCGTCGAGCGGACCCTCCTCGAGTTGCACCGGCGTGTGTCGGCTGCGCTGATCGTTGTGACCCACGACCAGCGCCAGGCTCGCCGGCTTGGGGATCGCGTGCTTGCCCTCGATGCCCGCGGCATCCGGCCACAACCCAAGGCGGTTCTGGCGTGATCGCGGTGATCCATCTCGGTATCGGGCAGGTCGCCGCGTCATTGTCACTCGTCGCCGTCGCGGCACTGGTTTCGATCTGGCAGCGGACCGACCTGGAGGGCGACATCGCCATCGCCACCGTTCGCTCGTTCGTCCAGCTGACCGCGATCGGCTATGTGATCAAGGTGATCTTCGATCAGAACAACCTTGCGTTCGTGGCCGCGTTGCTCGCGGTGATGGTCCTGTTCGGTGCGGTCACCGCCCGCCACCGGGCGAAACGGGTGCCGCACGCGTTCTGGTCCCTGCTGCTCGCGCTCGCTCTCGCTGGTGCGACCACGCTGTTGCTCGTGGTGGCGCTCGGCGTGTTCAAGCCCCAGGCCCGCTACCTGGTTCCGGTCGGCGGGATGGTGATCGGCAACGCAATGACTGCCGCCGCGGTCGCGCTGAATCGCCTCGGTGATGATGTCGTCGACGGAGCGGGCCAGATCGAGGCGACCCTCGCGCTTGGCGCCACAGCCGGCCAAGCGATGCGCCCGCTGCTTCGACGCAGCCTGCGCTCGGGCATGATCCCGCTGATCGACTCGACCAAGACGACCGGCCTGATCTTCTTTCCCGGCACGATGGTCGGGATGCTGCTCGCCGGCGCCACGCCGATCAACGCCGTCCGCCTCCAGCTGATCCTCCTTTACGTCCTGCTCGGCAGTGTCGCACTCGCGGCCCTGACCTCGGTCCACATTGCGTACCGCAACTTCTTCACCGAATCCCACCAGCTGCGAGAGCTCGAGCAGCTGTCCGGCTGAACAGTCTGAGGGCGATCGCTGTCGGGTCAGCAGAGAGCGCTGGGCGTGATCGACCAGCAACACTGGCAATCTCGACCTGCTGGCGACGGTTCCGCGTCGCCCGCCTTTTCACGGAGGTGCGCCGGGCACCGCACGGGTCCGGTCTGCTAAAGGCAAGGTCCCTGTGATGGCGTTCTCGGGCCGCCTTGGTCGGGGGGGCATGCTTCGCTCACGGCGTACCGGTAGCGGGCTGAGTCAGAGCATCCGCCGGCGAGCATCGATCAGGGCCAGGCGTACGTCACCAACCTGATCAACACCGTCATGGAGGGGCCGGACATGCGTGCTCCTGACGGCGGCGGCCACGGTCGGGGATCATGTGCGAGTGCCCGTGCTGCCAAGGCCCATCACGCGCCGCGCCGCTCGACTCGGCGTCGCCGCGCAGAATGCGCTCGAGGTTGCTCGCTTCGGCGGCCTGACCACCGAGGACGAGCCCTCGCCGTACGAGGTCGTCTCGGAGCAGCGGGTCTACCGGCTGCGGCGCTACTACGCCGACCAGGGCGACGGCCCGCCGGTGCTTCTGGTCCCGCCGATGATGCTGGCCGCGGAGGTCTACGACGTGTCTCCGGCGACCAGCGCGGTCACCATCCTCCGGCAGAACGACGTCGATCCCTGGGTCGTCGACTTCGGTGCCCCGGAGCACGAGGAAGGAGGGCTGGAGCGCACGCTCACCGACCACGTGCTCGCCGTCTCCGACGCGGTCGGCCGGGTGCACCAGGCCACCGGGCGAGATGTTCACCTGGGCGGCTATTCGCAGGGCGGGATGTTCTGCTATCAGACCGCCGCCTACCGCCGCAACGCCGACGTGGGCTCGCTGATTACGTTCGGAAGTCCCGTTGACACCCGCCTGGCGATGCCTTTCGGCCTTCCCGAGCAGCTCGCCGCCGGG
Organism: Solirubrobacteraceae bacterium; assembly: GCA_036771025.1. Classification (GTDB taxonomy): domain Bacteria; phylum Actinomycetota; class Thermoleophilia; order Solirubrobacterales; family Solirubrobacteraceae; genus Palsa-465. The sequence continues at coordinate 7,918 of DAIPIC010000096.1, read as the reverse complement.
GCCGCCGGACTCTTGGCCGACAGCGTCCTCGGCCGGCTAGCAGTGCCCGCATGGGCCAGCCGGACCGGCTTTCGGCTGCTTGACCCCGTGAAGTCGTTGCGCTCGAGGATCGAGTTCATCCTCCAACTGCACGACCGCGAGGCCCTGCTGGCCAGGGAAGGTCAGCGCCGGTTCCTGGAGGACGAAGGTTGGGTGGCTTGGCCCGGCCCCGCGCTGGCCGAGTTCCTGCGCCAGTTCATCGCCCACAACCGCATGCTCGAAGGTGGATTCGTGATCGAGGACCGCCTCGTCACGCTCGCCGACATCGCCTGTCCCATCCTGTCGGTGGTCGGCTCCGTGGACGAGATCGCGCCGGCGCCCGGCGTGCGGGCCATCCGCCAAGCGGCGCCCCGAGCCGACGTCTACGAGCTGAGCCTCCAGGCCGGTCACTTCGGCCTGGTCGTGGGGTCGAAGTCGAACTCGATCACCTGGCCCACCGTCGCCCAGTGGGTGAAATGGCGCGCGGGCAATGCGGAGCTCCCCGAAAACATCAGCCGGGTGCCCGATGACGACTCAAAAGAGCTCGTGCCGCAGGTTCGCAACCGGCTGGGCTACGGACTTGAGCTGGCCGGAGGCCTAGGCGTCGGCATCGCCCGTTCTACCGTCGGCACGGCGAGGCGGGCCGTGCGGACGGTCGAGGGGCTGGCCCGCGAGGCCGCAAGCCAGCTCCCCAGGCTGGCTCGCCTCGAGCAGATCCAACCCGGCACGAGGATTTCACCGGGACTACTGGTCGAGGAGCGCCGACGGAAGGGAAGGGACGAGATCTTCTTCCTGTTCGAGGACCGGGCGTACACCGCCGGTGAGATCAACGAGCGGATCGACAACGTCGTCCGCGGCCTGATCTCGATCGGAGTACGCCGAGGCGAGCACATCGGCGTGTTGATGGGCACGCGCCCGAGCGCGCTGGCGCTGGGGGTCGCGATCAGCCGGATCGGGGCGGTGTCTGTCCTGCTGCGCCCGGACGGCGATGTGGGGCGGGAGGTGGAGCTGGGCCAGGTGAGCCGGATCATCGCGGACCCGGAGCGAGCATCGCTGGCTGCCGGACTCGGTGACCTCCACACCTTCGTGCTCGGCGGCGGGGGAAGTCCCCGGGATCTCGACGTCCCGATGACGATGGACATGGAGCAGATCGATCCGGCCGCCGTTCAGCTGCCCAGGTGGTACCGGGCCAACCCCGGGCGGGCGAGCGACACGGCATTCATCCTCTTCACCGGCGAGGGCGAGCGCACCCGGCTGAGCCGAGTCACCAACGGACGTTGGGCAATGTCGGCATTTGGCACCGCGTCCTCGGCCGCGCTCTCGGAGGGCGACACGCTCTATAGCGTGACCCCGCCCTACCACCCTTCGGGGCTGATGATGAGCATCGGCGGGGCGATCGCCGGCGGCGCCCGGCTCGCGATGGCAACCGAGTTCGATCCCGCGACCTTCTGGGAGGAGGTCCGCCGCTACGGCGTCACCGTCGCCTCTTACACCTGGACCCTGTTGCACGACCTGGCGGAGGCGCCACCGCATCCCGGGGAGCGCCATCACCCCGTTCGTTTGTTCATCGGCTCCGGAATGCCGCGCGGACTGTGGCGGCGCGTGGAGCGTCGCTTTGCGCCGGCTCGGGTGCTCGAGTTCTACGCATCGACCGAAGCTGGAGCGATCCTCGTCAACCTGAGCAGCGCCAAGCCGGGGTCGATGGGCCGTCCACTGCCGGGGTCGGCCGAGGTGCGGATCGCCGCGTATGACGTTGAGGCCGGTCAGCTGGTGCTGGGGCAAGACGGGTTGGCCGTGGAGTGCGGATCGGGCGAGATTGGGATGCTCATGGCACGCGTTCAACCACACGAGCCGCTGAGCACGGTGCCGCTGCGGAGCGTCTTTGGCCGCGAAGACGCGTGGCTTATGACCGGCGACCTCTTCCGGCGAGACTCCGACGGCGACTATTGGCGGATCGACAGCGTGGCCGACGTGATCCACGGCGCCGACGGAGCGGTCTTCGCCGGTCCCATTCGCGACGCGCTCGGAGACCTCCCGGCCGTCGATCTCGCCGTGGCCTACGGCGTCAAGGCCGGGGAGTCCGAGCACGAGCTGGCGATCGCGGCGGTGACGCTCCGGGCGGATCGGGAGCTTGATGGAGCCGACATCGCGGCCGCCGTGTCCCACTTGCCACGATCCGGTCGCCCGTTCATCGTCCACGTCGTCGAGCGCATCCCGGTGACGACCTGGTTCAGACCGATCACCGGGCCGCTGCGCGAGGCGGGAATCCCGGGACCCGGCCCCGGCGTGTGGGTCCTGGATCCCCAGACGGGCGACTATCGCTCTGCGGAGCCTGTAGTGACAGCCGCGGTTTCCGGGGGCGAGACAAGCTCCGGGTAGAGCGCCGGCGACGGCGGCACGCGTGTCGCTGTCCGCGTCCGCGCGGTCACAGCCGCCGCGACGACCACAGCACCGCGGCGAGCACAACCGAGACGATCGAGACGACCAGGCCGATGAGCCACCCCTTGGAATGCTGAGAGGTCATGATGGCGGCGATCGCTACGCCGATTCCGATGATCCCGGACGTGGCCACGATCCGCATCAGGGTCGTCTCCAGCGGCAGCCGTTTGTGCCGAGCCCGGATCATCACGCCCGGTTGGTCTCGGGCGACGTCCCGGCCCGCACGCTGCTCCGCCCGCTGCGGTTCACGCTCAGAGTCGGTATGCGCTTCGTCGCCTGCCGCGGTGTGCTGGGCTTCATCGCGCCGCCGAGAGATTGGCATAACTGCAGGCTACCCGCCGGGGCAGCTATTCAGTCCAACTGGTCCTCGATTGAACTCGTGCGCCCGGCAGACGACGTTGCCGGCGACGCGGGACTCAGCGGCTGCGCAGCGCTAGCCGCCGCTCGCCGCGCCGGCCGGCAGCGTCTCGCCCGAATACAGCTTGATGACAGTTACGGTCCCCGCCGGAGCGGCGTTGATGCACAGCTCGCACAGCACGCATTCGTCCAGGTTCTCCTCGACGATCCGCAAGTCGCCGTCGGCGCTCTGGGCGAAGATGTCTACGGGGCAGACCTCCGTGAGCTTCGCCGCCAGCTCGCGGTCCCGGGCGACCTCCGGGTCGACCTCCACGTTGATGAACAGGGCGTCGCTCACACCCTGGCCGCGAGCTTTTCCTTGACGATGTCCGGGATCGCCGAGATCTCCTCCGCCACCACAATTCCGGCCTCCGCCAGTCGGGCGATCTTCTCGGTGGCGGTGTCCTCCTTGCCTTCGACGATCGTTCCGGCGTGGCCGAAGCTCATCCCAGGCATCTCGTCCATGAATCGTCCTGCCATGAACGCCACGATCGGCAGGCGGGAGTCGTTCTCGGTCACCTGCCGAGCCAGCTCGGCCTCCATCCGTCCTCCGGGCTCCGTGTAGATGACGATCGCCTCCGTCTGCGGGTCTCCCTCGAACAGCGGCATCAGCTCCGCGTAGGTGGAGCCGATGATGGCGTCACCGCCGATCGAGACCGCCGTCGACTGGCCCAGGCCGGCGGCCGTGAGGGTCGAGGACATCTCAGTCGTCATCCCGCCGCTTCGGGAGATGACGCCGACCGGCCCAGGGGTGTAGGACTTGGCGGCATCCTTCGCCGGTCCGCCGATTCCACCCATCTTGATCACGTCCGGGACGATCACTCCCAGGCAGTTGGGACCGATGATCCGAGCCTCGCGCTCGGCTGCCAGCTCAACCATCTGGGCCACGTCTCCACGCGGGATCCGCTCGGTCACGATCACCACCAGCTTGACCCCGTTCTCGAGCGCCTCGAACACCGCGTCCTTCGTAAAGGCCGGGGGGACGGTGACGACCGAGCCGTCGATGGGCCCGCCGTGGTGCTCGACGCATTGGGCGACCGTGTCGAACACCGGCACGCCGTGGACGTCGCGGCCCTTACGGCCCGGGGTGACGCCGCCGACTATCTTCGCTCCGGCGCCGTAGTCCAGGCACTCCCTTGTCAAGTTGACGGCCTCCCGGCCTGTGATGCCCTGAACGATGAACGTGGTGTCCGCGTCGATCAGGATGGACATCAGACGTCCGTCTCGCTTCCGACCTCCGCCGTGGTCTGCCGAAACTGCTCGGCTCGGGGGCCCGTTCCATTCTCGCCCTGAATCTTCTCCACCGCCCGGCGGGCCGCTTCGTGCAGCGAGACGCTGCGATCGGCGTACTCGATTCCGTAGCGCTCGAGGATCTTGAACCCCTCCTCCTCCCAGGCCCCGGGGATGCGGAAGATCGCGATCTTCTCCGCTGGGTCGTGGCCCAGCTCGACGCAAGCCTTGATGACCCCCCGGGCGACGATGTCCACCCGCGTGTTGGAGACGATCGACATCATCACCGCGATCCGCTCCACGCCGGGCTTCTGCAGGACAAGCTTCGCCAGGCCGCAGGCCTTGCGCACCGAGGGATTGCCTCCGATTTCGCAGTAGTTCGCCGGCCTGCCTCCGTGGGCGCGGACGGCATCGAACAACGTCAGCGATCCACCTCCGGCCCCGATCACCAGCCCCAGGTTGCCGTCAAACTCGGTCACGTTGCCGGCCACTCCCCGGTGATCCATGGCGTCCACCTGCTCGCCCGCCAGCTCAAACGGCGTCGGCTCACGGGCCTGGCGGGTCTCCTCGTCGCCCACGCCGAGCTCGTGCAGGAGCGCCTTCTGGCGCGGGCGGGCCTCGTTCTCCATGTCCATGTGCGCGTCGAGCGCCACGAACGAGCCGTCCGTAAGCTCCCCCAGCGGGTTGATCTCCGCCAGCGTCATGTCATAGGACAGGAAGAGCCGCGCCAGACGGGCCAGGATCGGGGTCAGGCGGTTCAGAGCCGACCCCGTGACGCCCAGCGATGAGATCAGCTGCTTGGCCTGCCAGTCGGAGAACGGCCGCAGCGTCGAGAAGTGGGCGCGGGCCAGGTGGTCCGGGTGCTCGGAGGCCACCTCCTCGATGTCGATCCCGCCCATGTCCGAGAACAGCATCACCGGCAGCTTGCGGATCCCGTCCCACACCACGCCCGCGTAGTACTCATGCTTGACGTCGGCACGGTCGTCGACGAGCACCCCTCGCGGCATGTGGCCGCCGATCTCGAGCTCAAGGATGTGCTCGGCGTGACCGGCTGCCTCGTCGGGCGTATCGGCGAACTTGACTCCTCCGGCCTTCATCCGCCCCCCGGAGAGCACCTGGGACTTGATGACCACCGGCCCCCCGATCTGCTCGGCGATCCGCCGCGCTTCTTCAGGCGTCTTGGCGAAGCCCTGCTTGGTGATCGGGATCCCGGCCTTGGCGACTATCGCCCGGGACTCGTACTCAAAGAAGCGCATGGCGCGCCGGGAGGCTACAAGAGCGCAACTTTCAACAGCGGCTCGTTCAAGCAAAGTTCACAGGCTTGATAATTTCGATAAGCTCAGTTGAGAAACCCGAGAAACGTACCCGGTTGCTGGTGCGTGGGCTGGTGCGCTTGGCGGCCAGCCACTTGAATTGGACAAGGAGAACAGATGAGCTCAAGACCGGGGGCCGGGAGCCGGCTCCGAACTTATGCGCTCGGAGCCGCATCGACCTTGGCGGTCACCGGCGTGGTCGCCGCCTGCGGCGGATCATCCGACACTTCCAGCAAGTCGACCGCCACGCCGGCCGCTAGCAAAGGCGGCGCCCATCTGGCGCTGGTGGGCTACTCGACGCCCAAGAAGGCCTACGACAAGCTGACAACCGCCTTCGCGCAGTCGTCTAGCGGCAAGGGCGTCTCGTTCAGCCAGTCGTTCGGGCCATCCGGCGCTCAGAGCCGCGCCGTCGCGTCGGGACAGCCCGCCGACGTGGTCGCGTTCTCCACCACGCCGGACGTCACGCGCCTGGTCACGGCCGGGGTCGTCTCCAGCAGCTGGGACACCGTTGGATCAAAGGGCATCCCCTCCGACTCGCTGGTGGTGCTCGTGGTGCGCAAGGGCAACCCGAAGCACATCACAGGGTGGGACGACCTCGTGAAGCCCGGCATCGACGTGGTGACGCCGAATCCGGCGACATCCGGGAGCGCCCGCTGGAACGTGCTTGCCGGCTATGGCGCCGAGCTCAAGGAGGGCAAGAGCCCGACGCAGGCACTCGCCTACGTCAAGACCCTCCTGACCAAGAACGTCAGCGTTCAGCCGTCGAGCGGCAGCGCGGCGCTACAGACATTCACCAGCGGCAAGGGGGACGTGCTCATCTCCTATGAGAGCGAGGCGATCGCGGCCGAGAAGGCGGGCGATTCGGTGCAGTACGTGATTCCCAAGCAGACGCTGCTGATCGAGACGCCGGTGGCGGCGACGAGCAAGGCGCCCGCCGCCGCGAGCGCGTTCGTCACGTGGCTGTTCTCGCCGGCGGCACAGACCGTCTGGGCCCAGCAGGGATACCGGCCGGTGCTCCCGTCGGTGGCCAAGAAGTTCCAGTCGAAATTCCCGACGCCACCGCAGCTGTTCACGATCAGCTCGCTGGGCGGGTGGACCTCGATCGACAAGAAGTTCTTCGGAGCGTCGAACGGGTCGATCACCAAGATCGAGCGGGCGGCGGGGGTGCCCACTGCCTCCGGCTGACGTAATCCCCGCGCCGGCGCCCGCGGGAGGCGGGCCTCCGGGTCCGCCGGCGCCCAGCGTTCGCACTAGTGCCCGCCTCCGGCCGCGGCCCGCGGCGGGCCCGCGCGGTCTGGGCCTCGGGGTGGCCACGCTCTATCTGAGCGCGATCGTCCTGATCCCGCTGGCGGCGGTGGCCGTAAAGGCGGTCTCAGGAGGTCTCGGGACGCTGTGGAGCTCGATCACGAGCTCCACGGCGGTTCAGGCGCTGTCGGTGACGCTTGTGGCCTCGCTGCTGGTGGCGGCGGTAGGCGCCGTCATGGGCACGCTCATCGCCTGGGTTCTGGTGCGGGATCAGTTCCCGGGCAAGCGCGTCGTGAACTCCCTGATCGACCTGCCGTTCGCCCTGCCCACGATCGTCGCCGGGCTGACCCTGATCGCTCTGTACGGCCCCGACAGCCCGTTCGGCGTCCACCTGGCGTTCACCCGAGTCGCCGTGGCGCTGGCGCTGCTGTTCGTGACGCTGCCGTTCGTGGTGCGCTCGGTGCAGCCCGTGTTGATCGAGCTGGACCGCGAGGTCGAGGAGGCGGCAGCCTCGCTGGGCGCCTCCAACGCAACCACGTTTCGCCGCATCATCGTGCCGGCGCTGCGACCGGCGATCTTCTCCGGCGCCGCGCTGGCGTTCGCGCGGGCGGTGGGGGAGTTCGGGTCCCTGATACTGATCGCCGGCAAGGTCCAGATCGCCAGCGTCGTTATCTACGCGGACATCGAGAGCGGAGATCCGCAGTCGGCGGCCTCGCTGTCGGTCGTTCTGCTGGCGGTCTCGCTCGTAGTGCTGGTGATCCTGCGACGCCTGGGAGCGGGGCGTGCTGGTTAGTCGCCGCTCCACGCTGTCGCTGCGGGCGATAGCGCTGCTGTACCTGGGTCTCCTGCTGCTGCTGCCCCTGGGGATGGTCTTCTGGCGCACATTCGAGCACGGGTTCGGCACCGCGTGGGGCTGGGTCACGACCCCGGCCGCGATCAGCGCGCTTTGGCTCTCGGTGTTGATCGCCGCCATCGCCGTGCCTCTGAACACGATCTTCGGCGTCGGCTGCGCGATGCTGCTGGTCCGGGCGAGGGGACGTGCTGCGGCATTGCTCGACGCGGTCATCGATCTGCCGTTCGTGGTCTCTCCGGTGATCGTGGGTTTGGCGCTCGTGCTCGTGTACGGGAAGGGCGGGTGGCTCGGCGACTGGTTCCTGAACCACGGGATCAGGATCATCTACGCCCCCGCCGGCATGGTGATCGCGACGGTGTTCGTGTCGCTGCCGTTCGTGGTGCGCGAGGTCGCGCCGGTCCTCACCGAGGTCGGGGACGAGCAG
>DAIPIC010000095.1:0-12244 GCA_036771025.1 Solirubrobacteraceae bacterium | reverse complement strand
TCGATCGAGAACCAGGCCCGCATATGACATAGCTCCACGGTCCCCGGTCTGGGGACCTCGTTCGGGCGAGGCGGAGCGACCACGTTCCAGCAGGACCTCCAGAACTCCGACTGCATCATCAGCATGGGGTCGAACATGGCCGAGCAGCATCCGGTGGGATTCCAGTGGGTGATGGAGGCACACGAGCGAGGCGCCAAGTACATCCATGTCGATCCCAGGTTCACCCGCACGAGCGCGATGGCTGATCGGCACGTGCCGATCCGGGCCGGCACCGACATCGCCTTCCTGGGGGGGATCGTCAACTACATCTTCGAGCACGACGCCTGGTTCAAGGAGTACGTCCAGCACTACACCAATGGCCCGGTGATAGTCCGCGAGGACTACGTAGACGCCGAGGATGCCGCCGGGATGTTCTCCGGCTGGGATCCCGAGCACGGCGCGTACGACATCGAGAGCTGGGGCTACGACGAGACCTCGCCCGAAGCGGCAGGAGGAAAGAAGGAGCAGCAGGGCGACACCTCGGGCGAGCAGGCGCATGGGGCCCACGGGATGAAGCTCGAGGGGGGCAATCCTCCCAACATCGATAACTCGATGGAGCACCCCCGCTGCGTGCTTCAGATCCTCAAGCGGCACTTCGCGCGGTACACGCCCCAGGTGGTCTCACAGATCTGCGGCTGCTCTGAGGGGGACTTTCTGGCGGTGGCGCGGGCACTGTGCGAGAACTCGGGGCGCGAGAAGACCTCGGCGCTCGTCTACTCCGTCGGCTGGACCCAGCACACCGTCGGAGTGCAGAACATCCGCGCCGCGTCGATCGTGCAGATGCTGCTCGGAAATATGGGACGCCCCGGCGGGGGGATTCTCGCCCTCCGCGGCCACGCGAACATCCAGGGCTCCACTGACATCCCGACGCTCTACAACATCCTGCCGGGTTACATCCCCATGCCTCATCCGACGTCCGGGGCGGACCTGGAGAAATTCATCGAGCTCAATGGTCCCGACACCGGCGCCTGGGGCAATTTGAGGAACTACATGGTGTCGTTGCTCAAGGCCTGGTGGGGTGAGGCGGCGACCGAGGAGAACAACTACTGCTACGACTACCTGCCGCGCATCGACGGCGACCACTCGCACTACCCGATGATGCTCAAGATGCTCGACGGGGGCGTGAAAGGCATGTTCTGCGTCGGGCAGAACCCCACTGTCGGCTCGGCGAACTCCAAGCTGATGCGCCTGGCGCTGGCAAAGCTCGACTGGCTTGTGGTGCGGGACTTCCAGCCGACCGACTCGGCGCTGTTCTGGAAGAGCTCGCCCGAGCACGAGTCTGGCGAGACCCGCGCCGAGGACATCCAGACCGAGGTGTTCTTTCTCCCCTGCGCCGCACATACCGAGAAGGACGGCAACTTCACCAACACCCAGCGCCTGCTCCAGTGGCACTGGAAGGCCGTCGAGCCGCCCGGCGACGCGCGCTCGGAGCTGCACTGGATCTACCACCTGGGCAAAGCAGTCCGCGAGAAGCTGGCGGGCTCGGATGACCCACGCGATCGCCCGATCCTCGACTTGACCTGGAACTACCCGGTCCATGGGCCCGACCAGGAGCCAAACGCGGAAGCGGTTCTTCAGGAGATCAACGGCCGTGGACCGGACGGCGAGATGCTCTCCACCTACGAGGAGCTCTCCGACGACGGGAGCACTGCGGCTGGATCATGGATCCACTGCGGCATCTACAAGGACGGCGTGAACCAGTCGGCGCGCAAGAAGCCGGGTCAGGACCAGAACTGGATCGCGCACGAGTGGGGGTGGGCGTGGCCCAAGGACGTCAGGATGCTCTACAACCGGGCGTCGGCCGACCCAGATGGAAAGCCCTGGTCCGAGCGCAAGCGCTACGTGTGGTGGGACGAGCAGCAGGGCAAGTGGACGAGCCTTGGCGACTCGCCCGACTTTCCGGGCCAGAAGGAGCCGGGGTTCGAGCCGGAGGAAGACGCCAAGGCCATGGAGGCCATCTCCGGCGACAAGCCCTTCATCCTTCACCCCGACGGTCGTGCGTGGCTGTTTGCGCCGTCGGGCCTGGTCGATGGGCCGCTACCCACCCACTACGAGCCGGAGGAGACGCCGTTCGAAAACGCGCTCTACCCACAGCAGCAGAACCCGACCCGGCAGGAGTTCCCCCGCCAGGAGAACCCCTATCACCCGATCGGCTCGCCGGTCTTCCCGTACGTGCTGACCACGTGGCGGCTGACCGAGCACCACACGTCGGGTGCGATGTCGCGCACGGTCCCCTATCTGGCCGAGCTCCAGCCCGAGTTCTTCTGTGAGGTATCGCCGGCGCTGGCGGCCGAGCGTGGGCTCGAGCACGGCGGGTGGGCGACGATCGTCACCGCCCGCAGCGCGGTCGAGGCGCGCGTGCTGGTGACCGACCGGATCAAGCCGCTGCGGGTCGAAGGGCGCGCGGTCCACAGGGTGGGGATGCCGTATCACTGGGGCGGGGCGGGGATCGTGACGGGCGACTCCGCCAACGACCTGCTGCCGCTGGTGCTGGACAACAACGTCCACATCAGCGAGTACAAGGTGGCCACGTGCGACATCAGGCCGGGCCGCAGACCGCGGGGCCCGGCGCGCCTGCAGCTGGTCGAGGAGTACCGCAAGCGGGCGGGAGTGAGGGTGTCGTGACGCTCGAGACGATCTCCTGGCCGGCCAGCTACGGCGACGAGGCCAAGCCGCGCAAGGGGTTCTTCACGGACACCTCGATCTGCATCGGCTGCAAGGCGTGCGAGGTGGCCTGCAAGGAGTGGAACAAGATCCCGATGGAGATCGAGGGCTTCAGCGGCAAGTCGTACGACAACAGCCTCATGTTGGACGCCAACCGATGGCGCCACGTGGCCTTCATCGAACAGCGGGTACCTGCCGGAATCGAGGATGGGGCGTCGCTGGTGGAGGCGGCCTCACGCGCCGACGTGATCGACGGCGGCGTTCAGACCTATCAGGAGGGCGACGGTCTGCGGTGGCTGATGGCCTCCGACGTTTGCAAGCACTGCACCGATGCCGCCTGCCTGGAGGTGTGTCCCACCGGTGCCCTGTTCAGGACGGAGTACGGGACCGTGGTGGTGCAGGAGGACGTCTGCAATGGCTGCGGTTACTGCATCCCCGCTTGTCCGTTCGGCGTCCTCGACCAGCGCAAGGACGACGGACGGGTATGGAAGTGCACGCTCTGCTACGACAGGCTCAAGGAGGATCAGGAACCCGCTTGCGCCAAGGCCTGCCCCACCGACTCGATCCAGTTCGGCGATCTGGACGAGTTGCGCGAGCGGGCGGAGGTGCGATTGGAGCGGCTGCAGAACGCGGGCCAGAGCGAGGCCCGGCTATATCTGGCCGACGAGGAGGACGGTATCCATGGCGCCGGCGCCTTCTTCCTGCTGCTCGATGAGCCCGAGGTCTACGGGCTGCCGCCCGATCCCGTCGATACTCGACATGAGCTTGGCTCGATCTGGGCCGCCACCGGAGCGGCGGCCGTGGCGCTCGGTGTGGGACTGGTCGCCACGGTCTTCGGCGGGCGCAGATGACGGCCACCGAGAGCACGCAGTCGGCCGTCGCCACGCCCGCTCCGGGGGCGGTGGCCGGCGAGCGCGGGATCCGCTCCTACCACGGCCAGCCGGTGCTCAAGGAGCCGGTGTGGACGTGGGAGATCCCTTGCTACTTCTACACCGGAGGACTCACGGGTGCCGCGTCGGGGCTTGCGTTTCTGGCCGAGGTGCGCGGCAACGACGTGCTCGCCCGGCGGGCGTGGCTCGCGGCGTTGGCCGGAGGTGCCGCCAGCCCGACGCTCCTGATCATGGACCTGGGAAAGCCAGAGCGGTTCCTGAACATGCTGCGGATGTTCAAGGTCACCTCGCCGATGAGCGTGGGCTCGTGGATCCTGATGGCCGTGGGCGGATCGGTGCCGATCGCCGCCATGGACGCCTGGACGGGCCGGATCCCGGGCGGCAAGTATGCGCGGCGGATGGCCGCGCTGTTCGGACTTCCGCTGGCCACCTACACCGCCGCCCTGATCTCGAACACCGCGATTCCGGTCTGGCACAAGGCCCATCGCATGCTGCCGTTCGTGTTCGGATCCGGCGCGGCGATGAGTGCGGGGGCGGCCACCGTGGCGTTGACGCCTCCCAGTGCCGCCGCTCCCGCCCGGCGGGTGGCGCTGGCCGGAGCGGTGGTCGGGCTCACCGCCTCGGAGCTGATGGAGCGCAGCCTCGGCGAGCAGGGCGAGCCCTATCAGCAGGGCCCCGCGGCCCGATTCAGGCGCATCAGCCGGACGACCGGCGTTGCGGGCGCGCTGCTGCTGGCCGCGCGAGGCCGATCATCCCGTGTCGCGGCGGTGGCCTCCGGGGCGCTTCTGTCCGTGGCGGCGCTGAGCACCAGGTGGAGCGTGTTCAAGGCCGGCTTCCAGTCGGCGGCCGACCCCAAATACGTGATCGCCCCCCAGCGGGAGGCGATCAGGAGTGGAGAGCGGCGAGGGGGCGCGCGGCGCGAGCCGCGGGTTTAGGTTTCGGCGCCGCGAACGCGCGCCGGTCACCCGAACTTTGGCGATCCACTTCGGGATGTCCGAAGTGAATCGCCATCGTTCGCCATCACCTGGTCAGCCCACTCTTTAATCACGCGCGCGTACTCGGTTCCGGCGCTCACCAGATCGCTGTGGGCCAGCCCCTCGAACACGTGCATCCGCTTCGGCTGCGGGGCCGCCTCGTACAGGGCCCGACCCTCCGACAGCGGCACGACCTCGTCGCGGTCTCCATGCAACAACAGGAGCGGAGCGCTGAGCTTCGCGATCCTGCGGATGCTGGGATAGGCATCGGGAACCACCACGGAGGGAATCACCGGGTAGTGGTGGTGCGCCACCGCGCGCAGGCTGGTGAACGTGGACTGCAGCACGAGCCCCCTCGGGGGCGCTTGCACGGCAAGCTCCAGCGCGATCGCGCCGCCCAATGATTCGCCCAGATAGATGACGCGCTCGGAGTCGCACTCCGGCTGGCTCAAGAGCTCCTCCTTGGCCGCGAGGGCGTCGCGGTAGGTGCCCTCCTCGTTCGGGCGGCCGCTGCTGTGGCCGTAGCCCCGGTAATCGAACAGCAGCAGGTTGAATCCCGCGCGGGAGAGGAGGTCAGCGTCGATCAGACGATCGCCGATGTTGCCGCCGTTGCCGTGACACAGCAGGATGTTTGCGATCGGTGACGCCTGCTCGGTCGTGATCCACCATCCGTGGAGCCGCTGGCCATCGCTGGTGTCGAACCGCAGCTGGCGATAGCGGAGGCCGAAATCGGCCGGGGTCTGCGCGATTTGCGGCTCCGGGAAGTACGTCAGCGACCCCATCGCCGCCCGAGCGGCGCGCCCGAGGGTTGCTCTGATCAACGTCCTAGGCCGTCAGCGCCACCGCTGCCTCGGGCGTCACCACGCGGAAGCTGAAGCTCTCCTGCAGATACAGCCTGACGACCTCGGCGTCATGCGAGTCGTAGCCGATCGAGAGGTCCTGGCCTGATTCGAACAGGAAGTCGCCTCCGCGCAGGCTGACGACCACCGCACCCCTGACGCCCGGGGCCCACACCAGCGGACCCTCGACGATCTTGCGCAGATGGTCGAACAGCAGGTAGCCGCCGTGCTCGGCGGTCTCGACCACGCGGCGATACTGCTCCCGTCCGAGGGCCAGACCGTAGGGCCCGGTGACCCCGTCACACTGCAGTCGCTCGACGGCGCCTGCGACCTGAGTGGGATACCTGTCGGTGTCCTCGCCCAGCTCGCGCACGTCATGCGGGGAGGCTTCGGCGATCCCGGTGATGGCGTCCTGCCAGCCGTGGAACACCGCTACGTTCTCGGCGAGGGCGATCTGATGAGCGGCCCGGTCGAGCGCCTCGAGCTCGACGTCCTCGGCGCCGCGGTCGGCGTCGCGCAGCTCGGCACGCGAGAGCTCGAAGTCTGCGCGCAGCTCGACCAGCGGCAAGACCTGGCGCCGCAGGCCGGAAACCCCGTCGCTGGGTGCCGAAGCCAGCGCGCTGGTGCGCCCGAGGTTGGTCGCGGAGTAATCCCACCCGTGGGGACCGGAGAAGTCGACCAGCTTGCGAGCCGCCAGCGGCGGCGTCAATCGCTCGCGCGCCTCTTCGTCGAGAAGGGTCCAGCCGGCGTCGCTGATCGGAGCGTGTGAGCGAAGAAGGTGGTTCATCGCGACGTCCCCCTCAGACTCCCGATCCCCAGCGATCCGGCTTCGTACGCTCCGGCGGCTCCCGCGCCATCGCCCTCCAAGGTCTCGGCCTCGGCCTCCTCGCCGTGTTCGACGATGTCCCCGGTCTGAAACAGGATCCCCTGCGCGATCTCCCGCCATGCCGGCATCCGGCGCAGGAGGAACTCGAGATCCATGGAGAAGTGCTTGAACTCCTCGCCCTGAGCGTCACGCATCACCGCCACCGCCTCTGGATCGGTCTCCAGTGCAAGGCGCTGCTCGTACCAGCCGATTGCCTCTGCCTCCTCCGTCAGCGAAGCGCACAGCCGGGCGAAGGTGCGGGTGGCGGGTGGAAGCTCCTCGGGGGGTTCGTGGTACTGGTCGAAGCCCATTCAATCTCCTATCTGAGCGCGTGTTCTGTGCACTCTAAGGCCGGGCGGCGGTCGGCGGATACGCGCCCAGTGCTCACCCGAACCGGTCGCTGGGCTGATACCCGATCTGTGCCCAAGCTCACGCGCTACCCGTCGCCCCGGTCCTAACTTCTTTGTTGGAAGAAACGAGAAAAGGCAGACCACCATGAGCACGTTTGAGATCGTCACAATCGCAGTGACTCTCCTGAGCCTCGCGGTCTGCTTCACGCGCTATTTCCGGACCGGGCGCGTGCTTGCAGACCTCGGGAAGGGGTCGATGTGGTTCGACCACCAGGAGGATCTCGGGTTCGACGAGCGACCGATCGACGACGAGGTCGACGCGCCGATTCCGCACCGGCCACTCCGGGCCAGGTACTAATCAGCTTCAGGCGGGTGCCGCTCGACCCGCCTGAAAGAGCTAGGTCGCTGTCTTCCGCGGCAGCGAGTCGATCGCCCGCGGCGGAAAGCCAGCGTCGATCGCTCGGCGCTCTCCGTAGAGGGCGCGCCGGGCGGCCAGCTCGCCTTCGGCATCGTTCCAGGGCGGGTCCCGCTTTCGCCGCCGTCGCGGGGACGGCAGCGACAAGGCTCGCGACACTCTGCCAATGCGCGTGCGGACGCGTGGGTTATCAACGGGGGGGGACACGTTGACCGGTGGGACCATCTAAACGTGCGCCCACCATTCACTCAAACAAGCCGTTGCTTTACAACGGGTGCCTGTTCGCTCGGTTAGCCGCTGGTCGCCTCACGGCTTTGCCCGTTGCCGCGCGTAGCGCAGTCGTTGCTGCACGCGCTCCAGCTGGCGTTCCAGCTCCTGCAGACGTGGGTTGGAACCCATCCCCAATCGGTACAGCTTGGCCCGCATCAGCGCGACTCGGTCGCGGTAGTAATCGGCCTCGGCCTGCAGCTGGTCGACCTCATCGCCAGAGTTCACTGGCCGCTACAGCCCGCGCTCGCGAGCGTTCTCGCTCAGAGCCTTGGCAACGGCCGCCGGTTGGATCCGAGCTTCGAGCTCGACGATCCGCTCGGTTACTCGCGTTGACTCGCGGTGAACGGAATCCTGGAGACCCTGCACAAGCTGCTCCAAATGCGCGATCCTGGCCTCGAGCGCACGGAGCTCATCGGGGCCTGGCCCGCGCGTCGAAGACCTCGCGCCCTCATCTGCCTTGCCGGAGACCCGACGAACCTGCCGGATTCGCGCGATCAGTCCTTCATGCTCTGGCACAGCTCACGCCCGACCGTGTCGCTTGGGGTGGGCCTGGCGGGGCGGGTACCGGCGCCGTTCCTCGGCGGTCATCTTGCGGATCACCAGAGAGCCACTCTCGACCTGCTCGCGGACGAGCGCGAGCTTCTCGGCCCGCTTCGCCTCAGCCCGCTCGCGCGCCGTCGTCACCCGATCACCTCACCCGGCAAGCGGCACTCACGCCTTGGGGCAGTTGCATCCGACGGGGAGGACCCGAAGCCGCGGTAGCGGTGGGATGACATCGCCCTTCCTTCCTTCGCCGGCGCGCCAGATGATCGAAGAGAGATTCGCTGCGTCGGCGAGGAGAACCTCACGGGCGACATCGCCACCCGCATTGTCACCGTAGCACCCATCGTGGGCGGGCGGTCGCACTGTGGAAAAGGGCGGAGCTAGATGAGACGATCCGTTGTGTCCTGATCCCCAAGCGCCCATGACTTCCACCACCGAGCTAACCCTCGTCACCGGGGAGCGCTACCGCATCGAGGGAGACCCCAAGGAGATCGAACGCATCATCATCGACGCCGCCCGCGGATCCATCATGCAGCTTGCGTGGCTTGTCGATGCCGAACGCCACGACGACCTCGCCGTCAATCCAGAGCATGTGGTCACGCTCAGAGCGGCCGACGGCTAGATCCTTCGGGAATCCCCCTTCGTCACAAACCGAAAGCGCGCGCCTTTAGCGGTCAGCGCTCCTCGCTCGGCGGTCGTGGTTGATTCTCGGGCGGGCGCCTGCGGGCTTCCTTCTTAGCCTGCTTCTCGATGCGACGCTCCCTGAGCCTGCTCTCGCGAGCAAGCTTCGCAAACGTGGTCTTCTTTCTGCCGCGCGAGGCCACGCTAGAGCGCTTGAACGTTCGCTGCGGCCGGGCCCTTTGGCCCCTGCTCGGTGTCGTACGACACCTTTGCGCCATCGGCCAGCGATCTAAAGCCGCTGCCGGCGATCGCTGAGTGATGGACGAACAGGTCCTTGCCGCCATCCTCGGGCGTGATGAACCCGTAGCCCTTCTGGTCGCTGAACCACTTTACGGTTCCGGTTGCCATGCAATCCTCCTGGGAGATCGTGTGCTGCGAAACGCGGAGGGTGCAGGAGCAACAACTACGAACGCTGGCACGTTTGGTCGGACGGGATGCCCGACCGGAACTCCGAGTGTAGCTAGGAGGCCCCGTGCAGGACGATGCCCGGCCGGGCCGATCGCGCCGTCCCCGTTTCCCGTGCGTCTCGCCCTGGGTAGCGCCGACCCGAAAGCGAAGAGAAAGGCAACGCGAATGGGCGGGGGACCCCTGCCGGACCGCGTGGCTCAGATCTGCCGGGCCACGCTTGATCGAAACTGGCGTCAGGGCGAGCGCGACGGCATTCGTTATGCGTACACCGCACCAAGCGGCCGACGCTACCCGTGGCAGTGGTATTGGGACTCCTGTTTTACCGCCATTGCGTGGCGTCGGTTTGACCGCTCTCGGGCACGAGCGGAGCTCGAGTCTTTGCTGGCCGCGGCGACGCCCGAGGGCTTCATCGGCCATACGATCTTCTGGGGCGAGCCCGTCACCGCGACCCGCTCGTTCTTCTACAACCTGCGCTCGCGGGATGACTTCATGACCGCCACGATCCAGCCCCCGCTGCTGCCGTGGGCGTGGCGGATCGCCGTCGGGGATCCGGCAGATGTGCCGGCACTGGTGCGCCACCAGGAGTGGGTTGAGCGCGAGCGGGCGATAGACAACGACGGGCTGCTGTGGATCGTGCAGCCAGATGAGTCTGGGCTTGACGCCTCGCCGAAGTTCGACTCGGCCTTCGGCTGGTATGCCGACGGGCTGCCCGGCTTTCCGCTTCTCGTCCGTCGAAACCGAAGCCGTGACTTCGATATCCGCCGGATCAATGCCGCGGGCGGGCCGGTGGTGTGCGGGACCGCGACCAATGTGCTGAACGGGCTCTCGCGGCTTGCGCTCGGCCGGCCCTCGATCACTCCGCGGATCGTCGAACGCCTCTACGACGAACGCTCGGGCCTCTTTCACCAGATCGTCCGTCGCGGCTCTGAGCGTGCGCCCGCTCGCCATCCGGTCGTGACGTGGGCCGCGCTGTCGCCCCTCGCACTGCCCGACCTGCCCGAAGAGATCGGGCGGCGCCTGGTGGAGGGGCACCTGCTCGACCCGCGCCGCTTCTGGCTCCCGGTTCCGCCACCGTCCGTGTCGGCCGACGAGAGGCGGTTCTCACGGCACGACCGCTTCCTCTTCCTGCGCCGCTATTGGCGCGGCCCGACGTGGATAAATGCCGCCTGGTTGCTGTGGTTGGGTCTGGTCAGGCTCGGATATGAGGAGCAGGCGGCCGATATGGCCGCCCGAATTGGGCGCGCGGTGGACGCGGCCGGGTTGCGCGAGTACTACGACCCGTTCACTGGGCGGGGAATGGGAGCTAGCGACTTCTCGTGGTCGGCGCTCGTGATGGAGCTGGTGGACCCTGACCCCAGCGCGCGGTCGAGCCACGTCCCGATACGGGTAGCGAGCTGATGAACCTGCTCACGATCTACCTGAACGACCATCTGGCGGGCGCAACCGCTGCGCGGGAGCTGGCGCGGCGAGCGGCCGCAAGCAACCGGGGCTCCGATTACGGTCGCCGTCTCGACCGACTGGCAAGGGAGATCGACGAGGACCGCGACACCCTGCTGTCGATCATGGGGGCGCTCGGCGCGTCGATTGACCAGCTGAAGGTCCTTGGCGGCTGGGGAGCCGAGAAGCTCGGACGATTCAAGCTCAATGGACGGCTGCTCGGCTATTCGCCACTGAGTAGGGTCATCGAGCTCGAGGCGCTCGCGCTGGGGGTCCGAGGAAAGCTCGGTCTGTGGCGTGCGCTCGAGTTGCTCGGACCCGAGCATCCGGAGCTTCAGAACTTCGACCTCTCCCACCTCGCCGGCCGTGCCGAGCGCCAGCTGGACGAGCTCGAGAGCTCTCGACTGGACGCGGCCGCCGAGGCGTTCGGCGCCGAAGCCCAGCAGACGAGAGGCCCGAAGTCCCGATGAAAGAGTTCGGAGAGCACTACTGGCGGGGGCTGGGGATGTCGGCGCGTAACAACGCCCTGGCCTTCGGCTACTCCGTGACCACGACCGCATCGTTCGGGATGCTCGTCCACACGGCGGGCCCGCTCAGCGTTCTGCGGATCTTCATGTTCGTGGTAGGCAGCGGGATCGCGTTTGCGGGCATCAACGCACTGGTGACGCGTGGCTTCCGCCAGCGGGTCGAGCAGGAGCCGCCTGTGGTGGTCGCGCTCGCCACGGCGTTCGCCCTGGTCTCGATCAGCGCCGGCGTCGGGCTCGCAGCGCTCATCGGGTGGGGCGTGGGAGGTTGGGGGGCCTGGCTTCTCGGATCGCTTTTCCCGACCTGGGCCTATCTGTCGATCGCCGCCCTGGAGATGGCGCTGGCCAGGGTGCTTCACCTGACGGTGGCGGACGCGCCGCCGCACGAGCGCTGAGCCGGGCGGGAGCGCAGCAGAAGCGCCCCGACCGGCTCCAAACGTCATCGTCCGAACAGTCACCATCTCGAGCTGTCATGGCCCGTACGAAACGCCTGAATCCCCTCCTTTGCGGCGGGAAGCAACTGTCTGATCCACACGGGATCGGCACTACTTCCAACTGGAGGTTTGCAATGAGCACAGGTACACAACCCGTCGCTCCAGGCGCTACAAACGGCGCCGCCGGCGAGCTGCGTGAATGGCGCGACCATGCGCGCGTCTTTCTGCAGCCGATCGCCGCGCCGTCGATCCTCGGGCTGTACGGCTTCGCGTGCGCCACGTTCATCGTCACCGCCTACCTGGTGGGCTGGTACGGAAATGCCAAGTCGCCGCTGCTCATCTTCCCGTTCGCTACCGCTGCGGGCGGGATCGCCCAAGGCGCTGCCGCTCTCTGGGCATACAGGGCACGTGACGGCATGGCCACCGCGGTGCACGGGATCTGGGCTGCGTTCTGGCTCGGCTACGGGTTCGTGAACTTCATGATTGCCTTGAAGTTGGTTCCCGCCCCGGCCGCGCACGCGGCGGTTCCCGAGCTGGGTTACTGGTTCTACGCGCTGGCGGCGGTCACCGCTGCGGTTGCGATCGCATCCTTGGCCGAAAGCCTGGCGATCTCCTCGGTGGCCTTCCCGCTGGCGGTCGGAGCCGCTCTGATCGGCGTGTTCTACACGGTCGGCGGCAGCGGCTGGGCCAAGGCCGGCGGTTACGTGACGATGGCCTCCGCGTTCACGGCGTTCTATGCCGCCACGGCGATGATGCTGGCGAGCGCGTTCGGACGGGTCATCTTCCCGCTGGGCAAGTACCGCAAGGCGGCGAACGTCCCGGGCGGGAAGGTCACCTTCCCGATCCAGTTCGAGCTCGGCGAGCCGGGCGTCAAGCAGGGCCAGTAGTCGCAGCGCTGCCCCTCCCTCCGA
>DAIPIC010000094.1:0-12266 GCA_036771025.1 Solirubrobacteraceae bacterium | reverse complement strand
GCGCAGGTTGGCGACGCTCGGCGCCAGCCGCTCGGCGACCTCGACCACGATCCGCGAGTAGGCATCCAGGGCCTCCGTCTCGCGCTCTTCGAGCGGGGTGTCGCGCGTGGCGCTCATCAGAAGGTCACCGTCACCCTGCGCTCATCCGCGCCCCGCAGGACCGTCAGCTCGAGCTGTCCTGACGCCCGGGCTGCGTCGAGCGCGTCGTACAGCGCATCAACGCGATCGACCTGGTTCCCGGCGGCGCCGATGATCAAGTCGCCGCGCTCGATACCCGCGCGCTCCGCCGCGCTGCCCTCCTCGACGGCGCGGACCAGCACGCCATCAAGCTCCGGCAGGCCCACCGCCCGCCGCAGCCGGCGGGCGACCCGGGGCGGCGCGATCGCCACCCCCAGCCGGGCCCGCGTGGGGGCCTCCCCCCGGCTGAGCGCCTCGACGCGGTCCTGCAGCCCTCGGTCGGCGGCAATGGCCAGGATCAGTCCCCCGTCCTGGCGGACGGCGTTGATGCCGAGCAGGCGCCCGCCGAGGTCAACGAGCGGCCCACCCGAGGAGCCCCGCGGCAGGGGCGCGGTGTGCTCGATTGCGCCGCCGATCCTCCGCCCTCGAGGTCCTCGGAAGCTGCGCGAGACGGACGAGACGAAGCCCGGCGTGACACGCAGGCCGCGGCCGCCAGGATTGCCGAGCGCCAACACCGGCTGCCCGATCGAGGTCTTCTCGTCGGAGAACGGCACCGGCTCAATGTCACCAGTATCGACCTCGAGAACCGCGACATCGAGATCGACGTCAGAGCCCACCACCTGTGCGCTCTCGCGGCGACCGTCGTCAAACGTCACCGTCGCCTCGTGGTGTCGGAGGTTGTGCGCGTTGGTGAGAACCCGTCCGGGCGCGATCACCACTCCAGAGCCGACCCCCCATCCTCGACCGAGCCCCACCACGGCGGGACCCAGCCCCGTGGCCGCGTCCTGTATTGCGGCCGATGTCTCTTCAAGCAAAGTCATTGCTGCTTCTCCTCTTGGCGGCGCCTCGGCGGCCGTGGCGTTTAGCCGCGCCGTCCCGGGCCGCCGCCGCCATAGTAGTCACTTGCAATATGCAAGTCGCTATCGTAGCAACCGATGTCTACGATCCCCCTGCCGATGCCGGACCAACCCATTACGGACAGTCAGGCCCACTCCGAGGCGAACGAACCCGCGAGCTCGGCTCTGGCCGACGCGCTGGCGACGGTCGGCGATCGCTGGACGCTGCTGGTCGTGGCTGCACTGCTCGAAGGGCCGCGGCGATTCGGGGAGCTTCAGGAGGAGGTCCGCGGAATCGCCCCCAACGTCCTCAGCCAGAGGCTGCGCCAGCTGGAGCGAAGCGCGCTGGTGTTGGCGCGGCCGTACTCTGAAAGGCCGCCGCGGTTCGTCTATGAGCTGAGCGCCGGCGGTCGAGAGCTGGCCGGGGCCCTGCGGCTCCTGGCAGGCTGGGGCGCACGCAACGCGGAGGGCGCAACCGCCCCCCGGCACGAGGTCTGCGGCACGCCGATGGAGGCCCGCTGGTGGTGTCCGACTTGCGAGCGGCCGGTCTCCGACGACGAAGGAGAAGAGCTTCACTTCGCCTAGGGCGACTGCCGCGTCGTCCATCGTTTAGAACCGAACCCCTACCGCAGGTCAGATCCGGGAACAATTGACCCGATGCTGCGCGTGACGATCCTTGCGATCACGATCGGGCTCGCGGACTCCCTGAATCCGACGACGATCGGGCCCGCGCTTTACCTGGCGGGCGGGCGCGATGCCTCCAAGCAGGTGGCGCAGTTCACGCTCGCTGTGTTCGCCGTCTATCTGGTCGGTGGGCTTGCCATCGCGCTTGGTCCCGGCCAGCTCCTGCTTTCGCTGGTCCCGCATCCGAGCAGGCGGGTGGCCTACATACTCGAGGTGGTGGCGGGCGTGGCCCTGCTGACCGCCGCGGCCTTCCTGTGGGGGTACCGCCACCAGCTGATGCGCCGAAAGGTTCCGACCCCCACCCCTGAGGGTAAGTCCAGCGCCCTGCTTGGCGCCACGATCACCGCGGTTGAGCTGCCCACCGCCTTCCCCTACTTCGCCGCGATCGCTGCGATCGTCGGCTCCGGCCTCGGGGTGCCCCGTCAGGTGGTGCTGCTCGTCTTGTTCAACATCTGCTTCGTGCTGCCGCTGATAGCGATCGTCGCCACGCTGGCAGTGGCCGGCGACCGGGCCAAGGGCCTGCTCATGGCCGGGCGCAACAAGCTTGAAGCCCGCTGGCCGACGGTACTGGCGGTCATCTTCCTGCTGGCCGGAGCATTCGTCGTACTGCTCGGCGCGACGGGCCTGGCAGGCCTGGGACACGGCCGCTTCGGGCGCTTCGCGCGCCACTTTCGCCACATCATTCATCCCTAGCGTGTGCCGCCCACACCCGGTGATGGCCAGCGCATAAGCTTGCTCCATCGCCACCACCGCGAAGCAATTCGACCCCGGTGCGCTGCAGGAGCTGCTCGACGGGCGCTACGGCAAGCTCCGCGCGCAGGTGCATGGCGTGATCGCGCGGCCGGAGTTTGAGCCGCCGCTCGGGATCCAGACGGAGGAGCACCGGCAGCGAGTGCTGGAATGGGCCCAGACACTCGCCGCGGAGGGGCTGACCGCGCCCGGGTTCCCGGTCGAGTTCGGGGGCGACGGGGACCCGGGAGCGAACGTGGCGGCATTCGAGACGCTCGCGTTCGGTGACCTCTCGCTGCTGGTCAAGTTTGGCGTGCAGTTCGGCCTGTGGGGTGGAGCCGTCCACCAGCTCGGGACCGGTCCCCACCACGAGCGCTACCTCCAGAAGATCGCCAAGCTCGAGTTGCCAGGCGCGTTCGCAATGACCGAGACCGGCCACGGCTCGAATGTCCAGCAACTGGAGACGACCGCGACCTACGACCCCGACGCACAGGAATTCGTGATCAATACGCCCGTCGAGCAGGCCCGGAAGGAATACATAGGCAACGCGGCCCGCGACGGCCGCATGGCGGTCGTGTTCGCCCAGCTGATCGTGGACGGTGAGTCCCACGGAGTTCATGCCTTGATCGTGCCGCTGCGCGATGGACGCGGGAACGTCTGCCACGGCGTCCGAATCGAGGACGACGGCGAGAAGGCAGGCTTGAATGGCGTCGACAACGGCCTGATCTGGTTCGACAACGTGCGCGTGCCCCGCGACGCGCTTCTCAACCGTTACGGCGACGTCAGCCCGCAAGGCGAGTACTCGAGCCCGATAGACAACGCCAACAAGCGCTTCTTCACGATGCTGGGGACGCTCGTCCAGGGGCGGGTGTGCGTCTCGGGGGCGTCGATCAGCACCGCCAAGCTGGCGCTGACGATCGCCATCCGCTATGGGCTGCGTCGGCGGCAGTTCGGGCCGCCCGACGAGGAAGAGGTCGCGATCCTTCAGTACCGAACGCATCAACGACGGCTGATGCCGTTGCTGGCGAAGACCTACGCGCTGCACTTCGCGCAGGCCGAGCTGCTCGAGAAGTTCCACTCCGTGTTCAGCCGGGCCGAGACCCCAGACCGCGGGCGCCGCGAGCTGGAGGCGCTCGCGGCGGCGATGAAGGCCACCTCGAGCTGGCACGCCGTGCACACCATCCAAACCTGTCGCGAGTGCTGCGGGGGCGCCGGCTACATGGCGGTCAACCGGTTTGCCGCTCTGCGCAACGACACGGACATCTTCACGACATTCGAGGGCGACAACACCGTGCTGATGATGCTGGCCGCCCGCGGCCTGCTGACCGACTTCTCGGAGAGCTTCGGGGGCATGAACCCGGCCGAGATGGTCACGTTCGTCGCCGGTCAGGTGGTGGAGAACGTGGTCGAGAGGCTGTTCGCGCGGAAAATTGCGCAGGTCATCGCGGATGCAGTGCCCACGCGCGACGAGAGCGCCAACCTGCTCGACCGCGACTATCAGCTTGACCTGTTCAATTGGCGCGAGGGCCACATGGTGGCGTCCGTCGCCAACCGGTTCCGCCGGGGACTGAGCGAGGGCTATGACGCCTTCGAGGTCTTCCGGGCCGTGCAGGATCACGCTATCAACGCGGCGCGGGCGCACCTGGACCGGCTGGCGCTGGAGGCGTTCGTGGCCGCGATCGAGCGCTGCGAGGACGAGTCTCTGCAAGAGGCGTTGAACCTCGTATGCGACCTCTACTCGCTGTGGAACGTGGAGTGCGACAAGGGCTTCTTTCAGGAACACGGCCGGCTGGCCGCACCGCGCTGCAAGCAGATAACACGGGAAGTGAACCGCCTCTGCAACGAGGTACGCGAGCAGGCGGGGCCGCTGGTCGACGCCTTCGGGATCCCAGATGGGGTGCTGCGGGCGCCGATCGGATTACGTCAGCCACGATGACGCTCGAACCCGGAATCGAAGCGACGGCGGAGTTCGAGGTCGAGGGTCCGTTGGTGACCGACGTGGCCGGCACCCTCGACGCCGGCGTCCTCTCCACGCCCGCGATGATCGCGATGATGGAGCGTACGGCCTCGATGCTGGTCTACCCGCTGCTGCCGGACGGAAGAGCGACGGTCGGGTTCGAGGTTTGCGTCAAGCACATCGCGGCCGCGCCCGAAGGCAGTAGATGCGCGGCGCATGCGCGGCTAGACGAGGTACGCGACGGCCGCAAGCTGCACTTCCACGTGGAGGTCACGGCCGAAGATGGATCGACGATCGGGCTGGGCACGCACGAGCGCCGGATCATCGACGTGCAGGGTCGGGCCGCTCGGCCCGCCGAGAAGACCGACTGACCGACGGTGGGCTACTTCAGCACGCCGCGCGCGGCCGACGTCCAGGCGTTGGTCACGTCACGGATGAACTTGGCCTGGGCATTGGCCAGGTTTGAGATCCACTCGACGTCACTCGAACCCGGGCCGCGCTCGACGCCGCTAGCGATCGCCTTGAGCGCCTTCTCGTAGTTGGACAGCGTCGTCTCGCCGGCGTCTTTGCCCGCCGCGATGATCCGCTCATTGAGCTTTCGGAGCCGCTGCGCTACCGCTTCGAACTGTGCGTCTGCGCCCGTCGTCGCGCTGCGCTGCGTGGACCGGGCCGAGCTGGTGGAACGCGATGTCGTTCGGCGGCCACCCGTCGAGCGCTTGGATCGGCTCGTCCCTGCGCTCGAGCGCTTGCTCGTTCCCGATCGAGACTGCGACCTTCGACCCGAGCTTGACCTTGAACCACCACTCCTAGGCTGGGGCATCTTCTCTCTCCTTTATAAACGGGACCACTGGCACCCTACCTCTTTGCTTCTCCCGCTGCGGATCTTGAACGGAAGAGGCCAGGTGTAGATGCGTCTGTTCAGTCCGCTTCGTCCGGCGAGTTGCTCGGCGCGTCGTCGGGCTGGTCCTCATCCCTGGTCGGCACCTGCCCGGACTCGGCTTCCGTAATCCGCTGCGCGTCGGCGTGCTTGGTGGGCTCAGGATCCTGGTCGTCTTCTTGCTGCCGCCACTCGTTCATTTGTTCCCTTCGCGTTCGACGTCGATGGGCTCTTACCCCGATCCGTCTACCTATACGCTCGGGTTCGTGACCGTCACCATCCAGGCGGGTCGCCGGCGGGTCCAGATCTCGCGCCCCGACAAGCCCCTGTTCCCGTCCGGGATCACGAAGGCCGATCTGGCCCGCTATTACGAGGCTGTGTCCAGCGTCATGCTGCCGCACCTCCGCGGTCGGCCGCTCAACCTCGAGCGCTTCCCGGACGGCATCGAGGGCGGGCGGATCGTCCAGCAGCGGGCCGGGCAGCACTTTCCCGGATGGATCCGCCGCGTCGAAGTCCGAAAGAAGGGTGGCACCGTCGAGCACGTGGCCGCCGGCGATGCGGCCACGCTGGTCTACCTTGCCAACCAGGCCTGCATCACCTTGCACCCTTGGCTGAGCCGCGGGGACGCCCTCGATCGTCCGGACCGGCTGATCTTCGATCTCGATCCCTCGGACGGCGGAGGCTCCAAGGTTCTCGGCGCAGCCCGGACGATGGCCGACCTCCTGGGCGAGCTCGGGCTCGAGCCGTGGCTGATGACCACGGGCTCCCGCGGGTACCACCTCACCGTGCCGCTGCAGCGGCGCCTGACGTTCGATGAGGCGCGCGCCTTCGCTGTCGATGTGGCGTCGCTCGCTGCTAGACGCAATCCAGACCTGTTCACGACCGAACAGCGCAAGGCAAAGCGCAGAAGCCGAATCCTGATCGACGTGATGCGAAACGCCTACGCCCACACGGCGGTCGCGCCCTACGCCGTCCGACCGCGGCCCGATGCGCCCGTCGCGACTCCGCTGCACTTCGAGGAGCTTGACGATCCGAGGACGCGTCCGGACCGCTGGACCATCAAGACCGTTCTCCGCCGCCTCGACCGCAATGGAGATCCCTGGGCCCAGATCACCCGCAAGCCCCAGACCATCGCCGCTGCGCGGCGGCGCCTGGCCGAAGCCGCCGCAGAGCTCGACTAAGTCTGGGTCGCCGTGCGCAGCTAGCGCCCCCCCGAGCGAACCCCGGGTAGCCGACTCGCTCCCGGCACGTCCCTGGCGCGCCGCCAGATTCGCTCGGCGAGGGGCTGCACGTCGAGCACCGCTCCTGCCGCCGCCCGCAATGCCGTGGCCAGCGGTGCGCCGATGCCGTGCTTGGGAAGCTCGATGTCCAGCTCCACCAGATCGCCGCGCAGGGAGCTGGTCGTTGGCCCGAGGTGCGACATCACCTCCACCGCCCGACGATTGTCTGCCTGGATGAAGGCCACGAAGCGCTCGATGCCCATGTCGCGGGCCCGCGTCACGAGGCGCTCGAGCAATTCTTTTCCAAGGCCCCGCCCCTGCCAGTCGTCGACAACCGCGACGGAAGCCTCGGCCCGCTGCGCCTCTTCCGGCATACGGACATAGCGAGCGACGCCCACTATTTCCTCAGACCGCGGGTCAACGGCGACCAGCGCCTCGTGATGGTCGTGGTCGACATCCGTGAGAACGTCCAGGAGGCCGTCGCTCAGCTCGCGCAGCGAGACGAAGAACCGGCGGTAGCGTGACTCCGGGCTGAGGCGATCGAACGCGCGCCGGATCCCTTCCCGGTCGCCGGGCATCAGCGGCCGCAGCGTCAGCTCGCTGCCGTCCCGCAACTCGATGGTCTCGTCCATGACCGCACCGTACCGCGGTGCGCGCCCCGCCCGGTGTGTGGGCAAGCGCCTCTCGGGTAGTTGGCTGTCATGGAACATCCAGAATCCAGCTACCTCCGTTTCTCTCGCGGCGGCGCCGGCATAGCGCCACGTGTCGAGGTGCCGCAGCCTGGCGAGCCCGCCACACCGGCCGTCCCCGACGCGCCCGTGTCCCCGGCCGTTCCCGATCCTGGATCTCCGGCCGACCCGGAGGAGCCGGCTCAGGTCCCAACCCCGGAGGAACCGCCGACGCCGGCGGTGCCCGAACCAGAGCCCGGCGAAGAGTCCAGTCCGGACCAGCGTTAGCTGTTGCCGATCGAGCGACGGGTGAGACCAGAGGGTGACGGCCTAGATCGTCACCGCTCCGTGCTCGTCCAAGGTCCAGCCGGGGTTGTGAGCGACCTCCCAGACGTAGCCGTCCGGATCGGCAAACGCCCCGGTCGTACCGCCCCACTCGGCCCGTGAGGCGGGCCGCTTGATCGTCCCACCGGCACGTTCGGCCTCACCGAGTACCTCCTCAACTTCCTCCGCGGAGCGGACGTTGTAGGCGAGCTCGATGCCGGGGGCGCCGTGGCCGCCAAGCTGCGTCCAGAGACCAAACACCACGCCGCCGGCCTGGAAGAAGCACACCTCGTCGTCTGGCTGATGAGCGTCGCTCCATCCCAGAGCCTCGTAGAACGCTCGGGCCCGGGACAAATCTGAGACACCGAGCGTCACGAGGCTGATCCGCTGCTCCATGGCCGGAGGATCTCACAACCCCTGCGCCCCGGCCGCGAACGGGTGCCCGTGCGCTACCGCGCGACCACCGAGAACACGGGCGGGAGCCGCGTCGCGACGGTGAACCAGGTCCTACCGGCGTCGCCGGAGCCGAACAGATCTCCCGAGGTGGCGCCGAAGTACAGCTCCAGCCGATGGCCTTGGCCCGAGCGAGTGAACGCCTGGCGCAACACAGTCAGATACGCGTGCTCGGCCGGCAGGCCATCTCCCCGCGGCGACCAGCTGGAACCGGCGTCGCGCGTCTCGTATACCCGCACGCGACCGTCGGGCGTGACCCGATCCATGTCGGCGACGAGAGGGATGACGTACGCGCTGTCCGGGTCGCCGGGGTCGACCATCAGCGGGAAGCCGAAGTCGGAGGGAAGGCCGCCACCACCGATGTCCTTCCAGCTTTGGCCTGCATCGTCGGATCGATATACGCCGCCGTGGAACTGCATGAACATCCGCTCGGGCTGCTCAGGAGCCCGCTCGACGTGGTGCACGCAGCGACCGGCATTCTCATCCTTGAGCGCCTCCTCGGGCAGGTACCTGGGGTCGAGCCCCCGGTTGCCCCGGCGCCAGGTGCGTCCGCCGTCCTCGGACAGCCAGATGCCGGCGGCCGAAACCGCTACCGCCAACCTGTCGGGATCCCCTGGCCACGTGCAGATCGAGTGCAGGCAGAGCCCGCCGCCGCCCGGCTGCCATTGCGGACGTGAGGGCTGCTCCCACAGGCCAGCGTTGATCTCCCAACTCGATCCGCCGTCGTGGCTCTCGAATAGGACTCCGGGGTCTCCGCCTGCATAGACCGTGCCATCGCTCTCGCCCGGCGCGATGACCCAGATCCGCTCGAGCGCCTGATCGCCACCTTCCGGCAGACCGACGCCGTCGGCCTGCTCCCACTCCGCATCCGGATCGGCGTCCGTGTAGAAGATCTTGGGACCGTAGAAAGGAGAGGTCACGGTCGCGAACAATCGCCCGCTGCGGGGATCGCGCGTCACGAAATCGACTGGCTGCCCCGCGAAGGCTCGGGTCCCGACCTCAAACCCGGAACCTGGCTCGCCCTCGAGCAAGAACAGTCCCTTCTTCGTGCCCACCAGCAGCTCGGTCAATCTCTCAGCCTCCTGTTATCGCCGGTAGTACCTCGACGCGGTCGCCAGATCGCACCGATGTGCCCTCACGTCCGCGCTCACCGTTCACGAACACGTTGATATGGCGGCGGATCAGGCCCCGCTCATCGAGGATCCATCCGCTCACCTCCGGGTGGCGGCCTTCCAGGGCCCGTAGGAGCTCCACCACCGTCGTGCCGTCGAGCTCATGCTCGGCCCTGCCGCCCGCAAGCTTGCGCAGCGGTCCTCGAACGCAGACCACGGCCATCGACGGAATCCTAAGCCCGCTCACGAGGTCTAGGACCAGGTCGCTGCGGGATTCTCATCGGTCCACACCGGATTTGCTCCTCCGAGCCCTCCGCGCAATAGTTCCAATGAGCAATGCTCCCCGAGCTCCGCCGACAGTGCGCCTGCTGCTGAACATAATCTGGCTGGTTCTGGCCGGATTCTGGATGGCGCTCGGCTACATCCTCGCCGCGCTGATCTGCTTCGTCCTGATCATCACCATCCCGTTCGGGTTCGCCGCATTGCGAATCGCTCTGTTCGCCCTCTGGCCGTTCGGGAGGACCGTGGTGCGGCGCACCGATGCTGGCATCGCGTCGGGCATCGGAAACATCATTTGGCTGCTGTTGTGCGGATGGTGGCTGGCGCTCACCCATCTGATCACGGGCGTCCTCCTTTGCCTGACGCTTATCGGCGTCCCCCTGGGGCTCGCCAACTTCAAGCTGATCCCCGTCTCGCTCCTGCCGTTGGGCCGGGAGATCGTCTCGACCGATGAGGCCCGCGCGATCGACGCGGGCTACGACCCCGCTTTCGAGACGCGCAGAGCTGGACCGTAAGAAGCGGCCGGGCCTCAGCCGACCGAGATGTGAACGCCGGCCAGGATGCCGATGATCAGGAAAGCGAGGCCGATTCCCGCGAGCAAGCCGCCCCGGTGCGCGCTGGTGTACTTGCGCACCAGTTGCTCGCGCGCGAACCCGATGTCGTCGAGAGTGGGTGACAGACCGACGATCCTGCGGCCGGCGTAGAGGAAGAGCGACCTCGTCAGGAATCCAAAGCCCCCGATCGCGAAAAGGACGGCCAGGCTGACGAACGTGTCGGCGAGTGCGTTCCTGGACTCGGCCTTGACCAGTAATCCGCTGATGGCCACGAGAACGCCGGTGCCGGGGACCAAAGGTGCCGTTCGGGCGGTCAGCGCATTGGCGGCCTGCTCGAGGTCATGCACGACGACCGCCGCGCCCTCATCCGCGCTCTTGCCGCTCGCGCGAGATACGTCTTCTGCGCGGGCTGCCAGACCCTCAACGGAGGCGATGGCGCGATCGCCCGTGGCCGCACGCGACCAGATTCGGCCGATGCGCGGTCGCCTCCGCCGGCTCCGACCAGCCGCGTCGCCGCTCGGCTCTCTGGCGTCGGCGTGATCCTCCTCGCCGCCGGGCACCCCGCCACGCGCGCCACCGTCATGCAAACGTTCCTGCTCGATGCCCGGAAGTGTCGCAGCAGGCGGACACTCCGGCACACCGATGGGGGCGCAACCGGTCCCAGCTCGGCCCGGGCCGACGCAGAGGTCGGATCGCCGAGGCGCTTCCGATAGGCTCACGGCCGGGTGTGTGGGGCGATGTGGGATCGACTGTGAATCCGGCGGCTGAGGGTTAGCCGCCGCGGTCCGAATGCCGATCTTCATCGTCGTCCGCCGGCTGTTTACCGCCGCGCCCCGCTATCGGGTGATGGCACTGCTCGCGCTCGCCGTGACGGTCATCCTGATCGGGGGGATGCTGTTCTCGATCCTGGAGCACATCAGCTTCGGGAACGCCCTGTACTGGTCGATCGTGACCGCGGCGACCGTCGGCTACGGAGACATCACCCCGCATACCACTGCCGGACGGGCGGTCGCTGTCGGAGTCATGCTGACGACGATCCCGATCGTCGGAGCCGTATTTGCCCTCGTCGCGGGCGCTTCCGCGCTCGCACAGATGCGGAGGATCTTAGGAATGGCAACCCACCTACCAA
This sequence comes from Solirubrobacteraceae bacterium, assembly GCA_036771025.1. GTDB lineage: Bacteria > Actinomycetota > Thermoleophilia > Solirubrobacterales > Solirubrobacteraceae > Palsa-465. The sequence goes on along the minus strand of DAIPIC010000094.1, from coordinate 1,267 downwards.
CCGAGCCGTACACATTGGTCTACGGCTCGCATCCGGTCGTGCCCCGCGTGGTCGAGGAACTACAGCGCGCGGGCGACCCGGTCGTCCTCGTCTCGCCGTCGAGGCCGGCCGCTATCCCACGCGACATCGAGCACATCCCCGGCGAGCCGGGCGATGAGGACACAGTCGCCAAGAGTAAGCCGGAGCGCGCCAACCGGGCGCTGATCGCCTGCACCGAGGACACGGACACGCTGGTGGTCGCAGTCGCGCTGCACCACTTCGCACCCGATCTGGAGGTCTACGCGCTCACGCAGTCGCCAAGGGTGGCGAAGGCGCTGGCAGAACTCGGCGTCACGCACACGCTCTCGAGCGACGAGCTGGTCGGACACACGCTCGCGAAGAGCCTCGAGACCCCGCAGGCCGGCGGTCTGCTGCTGCAGCTGGTCGACAACGAGACCTACCAGCTGCGCGAGACGCCGGTTGATGACTCATACCTCCTGCGTCCGTTAAGCCACGCCCGCGCGGCGTCCGGCGGGCTCGTGCTCGGCATCGCCCGCGGGCGCCAGGTCGACCTCGGGATCTTCGATGACCCGGTGCTCGCCGAAGGCGACCGGCTGATCGTGCTGCACCCCGCCGAGCATGTCAAACGGCGCCGAATCGAGGCCGAGATTCCGCGGGTGTAGCTCGCCCAGTGACTAGTCCGTCGCCTCGAGCCCCGGCGGTCGCGCCTCGGGTGGTGCGTACCGGTGATGGAGCATCAGCGCGTGCCCGTCGGGGTCCTGGAAAACCGCCATGTGGCAGACGCCGCTGTCCATTGTCTCACCGAGGAACTCGATCCCTTGCGACTCGAGCTGCGCGCGCGCTTGGTGCACGTCATCGACGTGGAGCGCGATCGGGTTTGGGTTGCGGTTGAACTGCTGGCCGAAGCCCTCGGCCTGCAGGATCTGCAGCGTGAGGGTGCCGGTCTCAAACTCGCCGCCGGGCATCCTCCCGTACTGCTTGGACTGCTCGAGGCCGAGCACCTCGCCGTAGAAGCGCTTCGCGGTGTCGAAGTCGGTCACGGGGATGTAGACGAAGTCGACGCCGGTGATACGGATTGGAGTAGTGGTCATGCCGAGCATCTTGGCGCAACGAGGCCTTCCGTCACATCACGGCCCGTTTCTGGGTCATGGCCGATAGACCGACAACATCCAACCGATAGAGAGGAGAGTGGGTCATGCCCTACGCCGTAGATTTCCACGATGTCTCGACGGTCGGCCTGGAGTCCTCACCGGTCGCGCCGGCGCTC
>DAIPIC010000093.1:0-12498 GCA_036771025.1 Solirubrobacteraceae bacterium | reverse complement strand
CGCACGAAGTAGTGGATGTCGTCGTAGTCGACTTCGGCCAGCAGCGGCGAGCCCCACGTCGGCTGGGGGCGCGCCAGGAAGTGATCGAGCGCCTTGAGGCGGAACTCGCGCATCCACTGGGGCTCTGACTTGAACTCCGAGATCTTCTCGACGATTTCCCGCGTCAACCCCTTGGGCGCCTTGTAGAGGTAGTTCTCGGCGTCGTGGAAGCCGTAGCGCTCGGTGTAATCGGCGTTGATCCGCGAGAGCTCCTCGTTCTCGGTGGGGATGGGCGCTTGGGGAGAAACGGTTTCGGGAGTAGCCACTACTCCACCTCCAGCTTGATCGTCTTGTTCTCGATGATCACCGGAAACGTGTCCACCGGAACATAAGCGGGCAAAGTCTTCGGCTGGCCCGTCTTGAGGTCGAACCGGGAGCCGTGCCGGGGGCACTCGATCGTGCAGTCCTCCTGGTCGAGCTCGCCCTCGACGAGCGGTCCGTTGTCGTGCGAGCACCGGTCCTCGATCGCGTACACCGTGCCGGCGCAGTTAAAGACGCCGATCTCGAGGTCCTCCCATTCCACCAGGCGCATCCCACCGGGCTGGAGCTGGTCCAGGGAACAGATTTCGATGACTTCTGGCACGCGATCCTAAGTCCTAGCGAATTGATCGGATTTCGCTGCGAATGATAGCGGGGGCCGGGACGCAACCCATTCCTGGCTCAGCTCCCCGAGGACCGCCAGCATGGCGCTCACGGCGGGAGAGCGGTAGCCGGCGGGCACGGCCGCCACGATGGGCCGTGGCGGGGCGGGCGGATCCAGATCACGGACGATGACGTCGTCGCGGACGCCCCTGGCGACCATGTCCGGAATCATCGCCACCCCCACCCCGGCTGCCACGAAGCCCAGGATGGCGGGGTAATCGTCGTTTTGGAATGCGATCTCCGGCTCGAAGCCAGCGTCGTGGCAGGCCCGCAGGAAAAGCCTCGAGTCGGGACAGGTTTGGGTCGTGGCCAGCATCCAGGGCTCTGCGGCGAAGTCCGCCAGCCGAAGTGACGGCGCGTCGGCCAGCGGATGCCCGGCCGGCATCGCCACGTACATCGGGTCGTCGAACAGCGGAATGAGCTCGATCCCGGGGGGCACGTCCGTCGTGTCGTGGGACAGGCCGAGATCCAGCTCGCCCGCGCGCAGACGGGGGATCGATTCCGGGGGATCAGCCATCTCCACGCTCAGCTCCACCGAGGGATGGCGCTCGCGGAACGCAGCGATCGCCAACGGGACGATCGACGAGGCCGCCGAGGCAAACGTGGCCATCCTCAGGCGGCCGCCTTCCAGTCCGGCCAGCGCGCGGAGCTCGTTCTCGGCGTCGTCGAGATAGGTCAGGATGGCCTCCGCCCGATCGACGAGCAGCTTCCCGGCGTCGGTCAGAACCGCCCCCTTCGGCACGCGGCGGATCAAGGTCGTCCCCACCTCCGCCTCCAGCGTCGCGATCTGCCGGGAGACGGCGGGTTGCGTGTAGCCCAGCGATTCGGCCGCCGCCGAGAATGACCCGTGTCGCGCCACCTCGCATAGGACCCTCAGTCGCCGGCTATCGAGCATGACCTTAAGTTATAGCCGATCCAGCAAAGCCCTATTTGCATTTATGGCTTTTAGGCGCCACAGTCGGTACTCGACGTAAGGCATGGAACCCGTCAGACGGCGATCAACTAAGGCCCTACTACCTCTACTGCACTCCATCTTCCCGATGTCAAATCCCCGTCCTCAGAGCATCCTTCATCTCATGACATCTCCCGCGATAACCATCAGGCCGGCTTACGCCGACGACCAGCTGGCACTCCAGCGACTTGCAGACCTCGATAGCGCCCAAGCCGTTCCGTCCCATCCGCTGTTGGTGGCGGAGGTGGACGGCGAGCTCCGCGTCGCCCTCTCGGTGCACGACGGCGCCGCGATCGCCGACCCCTTCTTCCCCACGGCCGCGATCCTCGGGTTGCTGCGCGGCCACATCCGCACGAACAAGTGGCGGCGCCGGATGCCCAAGCTGCGCGCTACCCCGACTTTCGCGCCAGGAACGCGAACTGCCCGCAGAACACCAGCTTGGTCGCGTTGATCGCCTTGGGGTCAAGCCCGCGCACCCGTCCATAGGCGTCGATCACTCGGTTTAGCGGTGATTGGGCGCCCCACCAGCGCTCGAAGACTCGCCGCTGTCGGAACAGGCGGTAGGCGATTAGTGCCACGGCGTCGATACCGGGACGCACTTCCAGCAACGCGAGACCAGCCTCCTCGGTCAGCTTCGCGAATCCGAGAGGCGTGTAGTTCCACAAGCTCAGCGAGTGAAACGGCTCCAGCTGCGACGTGGAACCGGCAAGGAAGCCTCCCGGAGCGAGCACCCGGCTGACCTCGGCAAGTAGAGGAGCTGGACGACGGACGTGCTCCAGCACCTGCTTGCAGTAAACGAGGTCGAAGCTGCTGTCTCCGAGCGGGATATCGACCCCGTCGAACGTCTCAAACCGCGCGTCCGTGCGCGTCCGAGTCCGGACCTCGGGGGAGTCGGGCAGATCGAGTCCGGTCCACTCAACTTCCGGATCGCGAGCGCGGAAGAAATCGATCGAGGTTCCTGGCCCGCAGCCCAGGTCGAGGACGCGCCATGGCCCATTGTCCGAGCGCCCTACCTCCAGCTCGATATACCGGTCCGCGAGCGTCTGGCGGGCATCATCTGAGGGCAGAGCCGCAGGCATGAGCGCTGCGAGCTCGCGGCCGGGGAACCTCATCCCTGTGGATCGTAAAACGCGTACGATCTCCCCTGAGGTGAGGATGGCGATCATGCGCACGGCTGCGATGGTCCTGGCGCTCGTCGCATGCGCTTTGGTCCCCGAGATGAGCGCCGCGGCGCCCCCTTATGCTCCGCTCGACCAGCCTGGCCCCCCTCTGAGCGTCCCGCTCTCCAAGCTTCAGGGGTCGCTCTCCTGCCAGCCGGGCGTCAACAACGCGCGCGTTGAGCCGGTGCTGCTCAACCCTGGAACGGGGTCCACCCCCACGGAGAACTTTGGCTGGAATTGGGAGCCGGCGCTCGACCAGCTGGGGATCCCCTGGTGCGCGTACACAGCCCCGAACTACACGCTGGGTGACATCCCGACGTCCGGCGAATACCTTGTGTACGCCATCCGGACCATGTACGCGATGGCCCACCGCCCGATCGCCATAGTCGGCCACAGCCAGGGCGGGATGTCGATGCGCTGGGCACTTCGCTTCTGGCCAGACACCCGGCCGATGGTGGCCGACGTGATCGGGGCCGCGCCCTCGAACCACGGGACCATGGCGGCGTCTTCGGGCAGCTGTTCCCCCGGATGCCCGCCGGGCATCTGGCAGCAAATCTACGGCTCGCAGTTCATCCAGGCCCTCAACAGCAACGCCGAGACGTTCTCCGGGATCTCCTACACCGACATCTACACGCATCACGACGAGGTCGTGACTCCCAACTCGAGTGCATCGCAGTGCAGCTCGTGCCTGCACACCGGCCAGGGACAGATCACGAACGTCGCCACGCAAGACGTCTGCCCGCTCGACTTGTCCGATCACATCCAGGTGGGGACGATCAACCCCACGGCCTACGCGCTGGCGGTGGACGCGCTGACCCATCCTGGCCCCGCCGACCCAAGCCGGATTTCGAAATTGGTGTGCCTGCAGTTGCTGATGCCGGGAGTCGCCTCGCCCGCCAGTGCTCAGACGGGGTTGAGCGCGCTGGCCCAGTCGCCTCCCGAGATCGGAGTTGCTGGCGCCGCCGTCGGCCAAGGTTGGATCGCCTCCTTCCTCAGCGGGGCGCCCGATGATCACTCAGAGCCCCCGCTCCCCTGCTACGTGTTCGCCGCTTGCGTCGGCGGTGGGGCGTCGAGCGGCTCGGCGGCAAGCGCCGCGGCACCGACGCTACGACTCACGTTCCACAAGGGACGGCTGACCCGGGCAGGCAAGCGGGTGATCCACGTCCACGTCACCGTGCGGGAGGGGAACTACCTATATCCCGTGCGCGGCGTCTGGATCAAGCTCGCGGGGCACCTCGGGCACACCGACCGCCATGGCAACGCCACGTTGATCGTCCGCCTCGCTCGCAAGCACACCTACCGGATCACCGCCACGCGGCGGGGCTGCAACCCCGCCGTGCGAACGATCCGGGGCCGCTAGATACCGTCTGGGCCTACGCTGCCTACGCTCTCGGGCGTCTCAGGCTCCCAGGCCGCCGCCTGGCCGAGCGACGCGCTCTTGAGCACCTTGAGCGATAGCAGCGCGCATTTCATCCGCGTGGCCGAGATGTCGATTCCGAGCAGGTCGAGGACGAACGAGCGATCCAGTTCCAGCAGATCTGAGACCTTCATCCCCTTGACCTCGTCGGAGGTCATCGAGGCCGCTGCCTGCGAGATGGCACAGCCGTGGCCTGAGAAGCGGATGTCGTCGACTCGACCCTCGTCATCGACGGCTAGGTGCACGGTGAGCTCGTCGCCGCATAGCGGGTTCAGGTCGTGGAACTGCAGATCGACCCGCTCCAGCTCAGGCGCCGGGGGGGTGAAATTGTGCGGCCGCTTGTAGTGCTCGAGGATGTTTTCGCGGTACAGGGAGTCGTCCATCGCTCCCGTCAAGGCTAGCGGGGGCTAACCGGCGGCCAGCTGCGCCAGACGCTGCACCGACGCGCTGATGACCTCGCGCTGTCCGTCGAGGCGATGGGCCTCGGCGTCCGGAATTTCGACCTCCACGGTGATCCGGGTTCCGGTCCCCGCCGGCTCCAGCCGCCATTCGAAGCGTAGGTCGGAGACCAGGCAGGAGACGGTCACGCGCTGGTTGTCGCGCTGTGTATCCAGCAGCTGGGCCATGGGGAAGTCCGGGTAGCCGTCCGGGTACATCGTGTACTGGCCGTCGCCCTTGACGTCGACGGTGCCGATCCCGGCCCACCAATCAGGAAACCGAGAAGGGTCGTAGAGCAGCTTCCACACCTCCTCGGGCGGCGCCTGCGACGTGGCTGTGTCATGGAACGACGGCATCGGCCCTTCCTTTCTGGATCAGTTCGAGGTCGGCACGGGCTCGAGCCAGCTCCCGGTCCGGCTCCACCAGCCCCACCACCGGACGGCCGAGGTCCGCCAGCACGGACGTGATGCTGTCGGCTTTCACCGTGCGCTCCACGAGCCGCTCCCATCCGGCGATGGACTCCTGAAGGCGCCGCTTTGCCTCTTCGTGCTCGCCGCGGGCGTGCGCCACAAAGCCCTGCACACGCGCCAGCCGCGGCACCAGGGCGTCCGGGAAGTCGCTCGGCCCGACGGGCTCGAGGACCATCTCCCGAGCTTGGGAGGCCGCTTGTTCGGGTTCCCCCGCGCGGGCCAGCGCTTCCGCCAGCGTTACTCGCGTCAGCGGCCGGCTGATCGGCGCACCTTCAACCAACGAGCGGTCGAGCAGCTCGGCCGCGAGCTCGAAGTCGCCCTGCTCGAGAGCGACCAGCCCCAGGTCGTGGTCTGCCATGGCGACCAGTTCGTCCCGTCCCAGCTGCTCGGCGAGGGCCAGCTCGGACTCCGCCGTGGCGCGCGCGTCGTCCAACCACCCCAGGCGTGTGAGGACGAACGAACGCGCTCCGAGCAGGTGAATCTCGATGCTCTGAAGCCCGTGGCCGTCGATCGCGGCCATGCCCCGCTCGACGAACTCCAGCGCCCGCTCGTACTCACCGGCGGCGCACGCTGCTCCTGCTGCGTTGGCCCAGCATCCGTACGCCTGGTCGGGACGCCCAGCGCTGGCGATCGCCTCGCCGGCGGCGATCGAAGCGGCGTAGGACTCCACGAACTTACCGCGTCGCATCAGGGCCAGCTGGCGGGCATGGCCGAGGTCGTAGGTCCGGAGGTCGTCCTTCTCGTCACTGATCGCACTGAGCTCTGAAAGCAGCCGCTCGGCATCGGTGACGCTTCCTGCCACGGCCTCGGCCCAAGCACGGGCAGAAAGCGCCTCGCTGCGTTCCTCCGCAGTCGCCGGCGCGTTCGTGTCCTCCAGCAGCTCGAGAGCTTGAGACGCGCTCTCGAGCACCGTGCGCGGAGCGCAAATCGGACCGTGATAGGCCCGCGCCCTCCGCAGCCAAGCGCGAGCGAGGGTCATCGAATCGCCTCCCTCCAGCAAGGAGAGCGCCCGCTTGAACGCCTCCTCGGCCTTCTCGCGGCGCATGCGCCAGGCTTCGATCTCCCCCAACTCGAGCCACAAATCTACGCGGTCACGCTCGATCGCCAACGCCTCCTCGAGATAAGCCACAGCCTCCTCCAGAGCCGCCACGCTGCGGGCGTCGGCAGCGGCACGGACGAGGTGCGGCACGGCTTCGCGGTCGGCGCCCGCGAGGCGCAGGTGCCGCGCGGCTTCGTCGGGGCGGGCGTCGAGCAATGCTTGGGCCCAGCGACGGTGCAAGGTGCGCCGGCGCGGCTCGGCTATCTCCTCGTAAGCCGCCTCGCGCAGCAGCGCGTGGCGGAAAGCGATCCGTCCGTCGCCGCCTTGAAGTAATCCGGTCTGAAGCGCCTCGGCGGCCGCATCATGAAGGCCCAGCCGGTCGACCTCGGACAGCTCCAATGCCCGCGCGGCTACGGTCGCAATCTCGACCAGCCTGCGGATATCCCCGGCCAACGGCGAGAGCGTCGCGCGCACGGAGCCGCGGAGACTCGACGCCACCTGGTCCTCACCGCGTTGCAGCGCGCGGGCGGTCTCTACCGCCAAGAGCGCGTTCCCCTCCGCGCGCTCCACCACGCGCGCCGCTTCGGCTTCTCCGAGCCGCGCGGTCTTACGCGCAAGCGTCGCGACCGCCTCGGGATGTAATGGCCCCAGCTCGATCTCGCTAGCCAGCAGCCCACGGGAGCGCAGCGCTTGCTCGAGCCGGTCCGCGGGCGGGCTCTCCGGCAGCGCGCGGCGGGTCAAAAGCATGACGACGGGCAGCCCCACGAGGCGGCGGGCGGCGTAGCCCGCGAGCTCCAGGCTGGGGGCATCGGCGTCGTGGGCGTCCTCCAGCACCAGCAGCACCGGCGCAGAGCGGGCAGCCCAGCCGAGCAGTGCTACGACCGCCTCGAAGAGCCGCGTGCGCTGGAGATCCGGGGCCACTGCGACGGCGGGCGCACCGCGGCGTCCGAAGTGCGTCGGAAGCCCTGACACCAGCACCGCGAGATCGTCCGGCCAGGAGGCATCCTGGGCGGGCGCCGGCAACACCGGGAGCAGCTCACGGATCAGTTCCGCCCAGAGGCTGAATGGAGCGGTGCCGCCGAGGTCGAGGGCGGCGCACGTGCCCGCCAATGCGCCGGCTTCGGTCGCGCGCAGGCGCAGCTCGGTCGCCAGGCGCGTCTTGCCGATCCCCGCCTCGCCGCGGATCATCGCGACCGAGCCCCTCCCGTGGGCGGCAGCGCTCCACACCCGCGTGAGCTCAGCCAGTTCACGGTCGCGGCCGACGAGTGGCAGAAGCCCAGGCGGCGGCGACACTTTTACTGCGTCCCGAGGCGTCTCCGCGCGCACCCCCTCGACCAGCTTGCGTGTCGCCGCGGACGGGGTCACGCCCAGCTCACGTCGCAGACGCTCGGCCAGCGTACGGTAGGTGCGCAGCGCGGCGGCGCGATCGCCGGCGGCGTCGAGTCGGGAGATCAGCCGGCGGTGAGCCTGTTCGTCGAGCGGATCGCGGTCGACCTGGCGGCGGGTCAGCTCGATCGCCTCGCGCAGCTCACCGCCCTCCTCGCGAGCCTGCGCCTGCTGCTCGAGCAGCTCAATAACGCGCTCGCGATGGCGCTCGCGCGCGGCGATCGCCCACTCGTCCTCGATCCCGTCCAGCAGCTCCCCACGACACAGCCCGAGCGCCCCGTACGGATCCTCAGCCGATAACCGCTCGAACTCCCGTGTGTCGATCCAAAGCCCATTTTCGTGGTTCAGTCCCACCCGCTCGCCGTCGACGACGACGCAGTCACCGAGCTGGCGACGGAGCGCCCACAGCGCGCTGCGCAGGCTGGCGCGCGCGCTCTGATCGAGCACGTCAGGCCAGAACGTGCTCGCCAGCTCGGCCCGCGAGACGGTGCCGGATGTCAACGCCAGATACGCAAAAAGCGCCCACGGGCGCTGCGTAGCTGGCGACTCGATCGCAGTCCCGTCGAGCTCGACTTCGAGCGCCCCTAACAATCGTGCACGCAGCACTTCTCGTCAAAGCGTACCGCCATCAAACGCATCCTCGAAGAGCTTTGACGCTGGTTTGACGGCGCTCAGACGCGGCCCCGCAAGGGTGGCGCACGCATGGCACCAACGACGACCACAAAGGAGCACGCCATGAGCACCGTTACTCAGTTCGACCTCGACCGCTTCACGCGGGCGATCGAGGAGCGCGACGCCGCCACCCAGCTGTCGATGTACGGCCCGGACGCGACGGTCACGATCGCCGACAAGATCGCTCAGCCCGGCTCCCCGCGGGTGCTGAATACGCGTCAGGAGATCAAGGACTGGCTCGATGACCTCTACGGGCGGGACATGGCCCACAAGGTCACGCATCGAGTCAAGGACGACAGCGGCGGGGCCTTCACGCTCGCGTGCCGCTATTTGGACGGCACCAACGTCCTGTGCGGGACCGTGTTTATGACCGACGGCGGTCAGATCTCCGATCAGACCGTCGTCCAGGTGTGGGACGAGAAGTGATGTCGACCACCGCTCAGACAATCGACCAGACCAAGCTGGATGAGTTCATGGGCCGTTTCGTCGGCGACCTCGGCGCGGCGCTCAGCGCGGCCCTGGTGGTGATCGGTGATCGCCTGGGGCTCTACCGAGCGATGGCGGAGGAACCGGGGGTCACTCCGGAGGAGCTCGCCGAGCGGACGGGGACTGACGCCCGATACGTTCGCGAGTGGCTGTCTAACCAGGCGGCGGGCGGCTACGTCAGCTACTCGGACGGGCGTTTCTCCCTCACCCCTGAGCAGTCGCTTGCCCTCGCCCAGGAGGGAAGCCCGGCGTTCGTGCCCGGGGCCTTTCAGCTGGCCACTTCACTGGTCAAGGACGAGGAGAAGATCGCGGCCGCGTTCGAGACCGGGGCCGGCGTCGGCTGGCATGAGCACCACCACGACCTGTTCCAAGGCACCGAGCGGTTCTTCCGCCCCGGCTATGCCGCGAACCTGATCAGCTCGTGGATCCCGGCGCTCGAAGGAGTCCAGGCCAAGCTCGAATCGGGCGCGCTGGTTGCGGACGTGGGCTGCGGCCACGGCGCCTCGACGATCCTGATGGCCGAGGCATTCCCGCGCTCCGAGTTCGTGGGGTTCGACTACCACCAGGAGTCGATAGACCACGCGCGGCGCGTCGCTCGCGAGGCTGGCCTGGACGGCCGGGTCAGCTTCGAGGTGGCGCCGGCCAAGGGGTATCCGGGCGAGGGCTACGACTTCGTGGCCATGTTCGACTGCCTGCACGACATGGGCGACCCGGTCGGTGCCGCCAGGCATGTGTTCGACACGCTGGATCCCGACGGCGCGTGGATGATCGTCGAGCCGTTCGCCGGTGACCGTCTGGAGGACAACCTCAACCCGGTCGGCCGCGTGTACTACGGCGCCTCGACGCTCGTCTGCACTCCGGCCTCGCGCGACCAGGAGGTCGGGCTCGCGCTCGGCGCCCAGGCCGGGGAGGCCAGACTGCGCGACGTCGTCACCGCCGGCGGCTTCACCCGCTTCCGGCGTGCGACGGAGACGCCGTTCAACCTGGTGCTCGAGGCGCGGCCGTGAACATGGTCCGGATGGGCGCTCGCCGCTTCGGCGGCGGGCGCCCTCTAGGCTGACGCCGTGACCGACGGCAGGCGAACGAACGTGGAAGAGATGCTGGCCGAGGCCCGGGCCGTCGTGCGCCGCCTTTCACCGCGCGAGACGGAGGCCGCGGTGCGGGCCGGAGCGCTCTTGATCGACATCCGCCCCCAGGGCCTGCGCGAACGCGACGGCGTTGTGCCCGGGTCGCGGGTCGTCGAACGCAACGTCCTTGAGTGGCGCTGCGATCCCGCTTCGCCCTGGCGCGATCCCGAGGTGACCGATCCGCCCGGCCGCCAGCTGATCGTGATGTGCGACGAGGGCTACCAGTCGAGTCTCGTCGCGGCCGTCCTAAAGCGCTTCGGGTTCGACGACGCTGGCGACATGATCGGCGGCTTTCAGGCCTGGCGGGCGAGCGGTCTGGACGTCAGCCAGGCGAGTTCATCAGCCTAGCTCCGGTCAGGCCCGGCGGCTCAAGCCGGCGCTAATCCAGCTGCAGCGTGTCGCGGACCTGACTCAGGCCCGCCATGAGGCGTTCGACGTCAGCCTCGGAGTTATGGACGGCGAACGACGCCCGCGTTGTCGATGAGACCCCGAGGCGACGCATGAGGGGTTGTGCGCAGTGGTGTCCGGCCCTGACGCACACGCCGACGCGACCCAGGATCTCCCCGACGTCGTGGGGATGGGCGCCCTCGAGCGAGAACGAGATCAGCGCACCGCGGTCGGAGGCGGACAGTGGGCCGTGCACCGTCAGGCCCGGGACCTCGGAGGCCAGCCGCTCGAGTGCCAGCGCGACGAGCGACTCCTCGTGCGCCCGGATCCGCTCGAGTCCCAGTGCCCGGATCCAGTCGACGGCGGCGCCAAGCCCGATTGCCTCGGCGATCTGCGACGTCCCGGCCTCGAACTTGTGCGGGAGGTCCGTCCAGGTGGACTCGTTCGCGGCCACCGTCCGGATCATGTGGCCGCCGCCGATGAACGGGGGCATGTCTTCGAGCAGCTCGCGCCGGCCATGCAGGACGCCGATTCCGGTGGGGCCGTATGTCTTGTGGCCCGTCCAGGCGTAGAAGTCCGCGCCGATAGCCTGCAGGTCAACCGGAAGCTGCGGCACCGCCTGCGCACCATCGAGCAGCACGACCGTCCCCGCCGCGTGTGCGCGCTCCACGATTTCGGCTACCGGGTTGATCGTTCCCAGCACGTTCGACACGTGGACCAATGCGAGCAGCTTCGGCTCGCGCGCCAGCAGCACCTCGAGGGCTTCCATGTCGAGCCTGCCGTCTTCGGTGAGCGGGACGTAGGCAAGCTCGGCCTCGCGATCCTGGCACAGGATCTGCCAGGGGACGATGTTGGAGTGATGCTCCATCTCGGTGAGCACAACAAGGTCGCCACGCTGCACGTTTTGGCGGCCCCACGTGTAGGCCACGAGATTGATGGCCGCGGTGACGTTCGCCGTGAAGATCGTCTCCTCCGGCGTCGAGCGCAGCCAGTCGGCGATTCGCCGGCGTGCACCCTCGTAAAGGTCGGTGGCCTCCACGGCCAGCGGGTAGACGCCCCGATGGATGGATGCCCGCGACTCGGTGTAGTAGCGAGTCATCGCGTCGATCACCGGCTGGGGCGTCTGCGACGTGGCCGAGCTGTCCAGGTAGGTCAGGGGGTAGCCGTCGAACGTCCGGCGCAGGACCGGGAACTGGTCGGCGATCTCCTGGACCGCTAGCGCGCTGGTGCCCTCGACGGTGCTCACGCAGCCGCCTCCAGCTCCTCGGCGATCCAGCCGTAGCCCTTGGCCTCGAGCTCGTCCACGAGCTCCGGACCGCCCTCCTTGACGATCCGGCCCCGGTACATGACGTGCACATGGCTCGGCTGGACCAGATGGAGGATCCGCTGGTAGTGGGTGATGATCAGCACACCCATCTGTGGACCGGCCACGGCGTTCACCCCATTGGCCACGACCCGCAGGGCGTCGATGTCGAGCCCCGAGTCGGTCTCGTCGAGGATCGCCATCTCGGGTCGCTGTAGCGCGAGCTGCAGGATCTCCATCCGCTTCTTCTCACCGCCGGAGAAGCCCTCGTTCAGGTAGCGGCTCGAGAACTCCTTGGGAACACTCGTCAGCTGCATCGCGGCCTCGACGCCCTGGCGGAACTCCTTCAGCGGGATGGGCTCCTCACCGTGCGTCTCGCGGTGGGCGTTGAGCACCGTCCGCAGGTACTTGGTGACGGTCACCCCGGGCACGGCCACCGGATATTGGAAGGCCATGAACAGGCCCATCCGGGCCCGCTCGTCGGGGTCGGCGTCGGTGATGTCCTCGCCCTTGAAGATGATCTGGCCGTCGGTCACCTCCAGGCCGGGGTGACCCATGATGGCGTTCGCGAGGGTCGACTTGCCGGACCCGTTGGGGCCCATCAGGGCGTGGATCTGGCCCTTGCCGACGGCCAGGTCGAGGCCCCGCAGGATCTCCTTTTCACCTGCGCGGACGTAGAGGTTTCGAATCTCGAGATCTGCCATTTTCCAAATTGTTTTGCTGGTTTACCCGACTGAGGCCGGCTCGCGCTCGGTGCCGCCAGTCGCTTGCTCGCGCTCCGCATTGGCCCCGATGCCCCGCTCGCGCTCGTGCCGGCGCGAGAAGTCGACAAGGTCCGCGAGCGTGGTCGTCTGAAGCGAGCGGATGATTCCGCCCTGAACACGCGTCCACAGGAGCTTCGTCGCGCAACCGCGGCCGGCGTCCGGCTCGTGCGAGCACAGCACGCGCTCGGTGTGGTCGTGCACGAAGCACTCCATGGG
>DAIPIC010000092.1:0-12546 GCA_036771025.1 Solirubrobacteraceae bacterium | reverse complement strand
AGCGGTCGACTCGCGGGTCGGCAAAGGCAGGTCTCGCAGCGCGTGCTCGGTCGCCGAAGCAGTCGTCAGCTCCGCGAGGTCGGACGGACCAAAGCAGTCATCCGTAGCAGTGGTCAGGGGCAGCCGCTCATGGGCCACGGGGCGGCGGCCTGGACTGAGGTTGGGTGTGCCAGACCCGAGCTCTGCGGTGCGCCGGAGGCGTGCTGTATCGAGGCGTGGGTCACGAGCGTTGCAACGGGGGTGAGCTTCGGGCGAGCACGTCTTTCGCCGCGTTGTGCCGGCCGTTCGGGCGACGCCTGGGCTCGCGTCGGACGAAGACGAAGCAGACGATTGCGGCTATCAGGGCGACGGCGGCCGCTAGCCGCATGCCGTTGGCAAAGGCGTAGCTGAACGCGGCGTCCGCGGCATGCTCGACCTCGCGGGGGTGGTGTGACTCCCTGAGCTCGCGGAAGCCGCGGTTGCCATCTACTACCAGGCTCTGAAGCGCCGCGCGGTCGTCGCCGTCGACTGGGATCCCACGTTGGGCCAAGAGGTCGAGCCCGCGGCTGTTCAGTGAGGCGACGATCACGGCGCCTGCCGCCGCCACGCCAAGCGTGGTGCCCAGTCGGCGCAGCGTGCTCGTTATGCCGGCGCTGAGGCCGTGGTGGTGCTCGGCTACGCCCAGGGTGAGGTGCCATATCGGCGTGTCGACGAGCGCCACGCCCGCCCCGAAGAGGGTCAGTGCGGGCACGATCGCGAAGTAGCTGCCGCCTTCCGCCACGAGCGACAGCCAGACCAGGGCAACCGCCACCGCGCTCATCCCCACAGTGATTGGGAGGACGGGACCGATCGTGTCAGCCAGCTGGCCGGCCCGGCGCGCGATGAACAGTTGTGGCACGACAGTCGGCAGAAGCAGAAGTGCGGCCTCCAGCGGGGTCAGGCCCGAGATCACTTGGAAGTAGACGAGGCCGTAGACGGTCAGGGCGACGATCACGAAGTGGGCGCAGAATCCGAGTGTGCTCGCCGTTAGCACCTGGCGGTGGCGGAGGATCTCGGGGTGCACGAGCGGTTCGTCGACTCTGTGCTCTACGACCACGAAGCGGACAAGCAGCAAGCCCCCGAGCCCAAACAGAGCGATAGTGATCGGCGCGCTCAATCCCCAGTCTGGGAGCTTGGTGAGAGCAATGACCGAGGCGACCACGCCGCCAGTCAGCAACAGGAGCCCGGCAACGTCGATGCGCTGAGCGCGCTGGCCCGGTGCTCTGGTTGCGACCTTGCGGACGAGACCGATGACGAGGACGGCCAGGGGGAGGTTGATGAGGAAGATCCACCGCCAACCGAACTCCTGCGTGATGATCCCTCCGGCCAGGGGCCCCACAGCCAGCGCGACCGTAGATGCGGCCGCCACCGTTCCAAGCGCCCGGCCGCGCCGGTCAAGCGGGAAGCTCGCGGCGATCAGCGTGATCCCGGCAGGTCCGAGCAGGGCGGCGGCGGCCCCCTGCACCACCCGGCCCGAGACGAGCCACCAATCGGCCAAAGCGGTACCGCATAGCACGGACGACACCGCAAACATGGCAGTTCCCTCGAGGTACACCCGGCGTGGACCGAAGATGTCGGCGATGCGACCCCCAGCCGCTATCAACGCCGTCCCAGCCACGGCATAGCCCGTGATCGTCCACTGCACTCCCGTGCTCGAGCTGTCGAACTCCCGCTGAATCGAAGGAAGCGCCACGCTCACCGCGTTGAAGTCGATGAACCCGATCGACACCGACAAGGCCACCGCGATCAGCAACCAACGCTGCTCCCTGTTAGTGCTCGAATCGGCCCTCGGAGCGCCCCCTGCGAGTGTTGGCGGCTCAGGTCGCTCGTTCTTGTCGTGCTCCTTGTCGCATCGTCGCACGTCCGACGGACCTCGCTGCGAGTTCGGTAGTCAAGCCGGGCTGCGGGCCGGTCGTCGCACTCCTCGATCTACTCGACGATCCCCGTCGATGTGGCCTGCCGCGCTGTTGGAATCGCGTGATCTCGATCGCTGGCGGGCCTACAGAGCTCAGCTGCGGTTGGGCGAAATGAGCAGCTACCCGTCAGCACTACCGCTGATGACTGGTTTGCTCCGTCCGACGTCGCGGAGCGGACGATTGCCTCGGCGACCGGCCGATCGTTGGGGTCGCGCCAGTTCGCGAACCGGCTCGCTTCCGAGTTCGCCGCGTTGCAGCACTCTGACCGCGGTGGCAGGAGAGTGCCCAGACTCGATCGAGGGGCTGTCTGTCCGCTGACCGACCGGCTTCTCGGATTGGGCAGGAGGGGGAAGCGACCGCGCCGCTGCGCGTCGATCCAAGCAGCCGCCGCGCGACTCCTCGGTGCCGAAGCTCGTGCTTTTGAGGCGATCGGCCCGTTTGACCAAAAACTTGTCTTTTGGGCGTGCGTGCTGTAGGGTGCGGCTGTCAGGGCTGGACCGGTATGGGTGCGGGAGGCGCTATGCGTAAGCGAACTGCGGTGTGGGGTGCGTTGGTGGTCGTGGCGGCGGTCGCCGTCTTTGTGGTGAGCGCCGGATCGGCGTCCGCGCAGACGTGTTCGGGCGCGGTCGACGTCCAGCCGACCGGCACTGCTTGCGCGAGCACGCTCGCCGTGAGCGGCACCGGGAGCGCGTCGAGCGTGCAGGGTGTCGCCGTGAGCGGCACGGGAAACGCAAGCAACACCACCGGCGGTAGCTGCGCGACCGTGGACGCGAGCACCCCACCGGCGGCCGTCGGATGCGTGGCCGTGAGCGGCACCGGAAACGCGAGCAACACCACCGGCGGTAGCTGCGCGACCGTGGGCGCGTTCGGCCAAACCCTCCGGGGCGCGGCCGTCGGCTGCGTCGCGGCCAGCGGCACCGGCAACGCGACCAACTCGACCGCGGGACCGTGCGCGTCGGCGTCGTCATTTGAACCCTCCGAGGTCGTGGCCGTCGGCTGCGTCGCGGCCAGCGGCACCGGCACCGCGACCAACTCGACCCCGTCGGGCTGTGGCTCGGGCCCGTTCATCCACATCGTGCCTCCGCCCCTTACCCCGGGCGTAGAGGTGGGCACCGGCTGCGTCGCCGTGAGCCCTGTGCCGTAGCCGCAGCGCACGCGGCGCGATAGCTGCTGGACAACACTGAACCGGCGTCGGGGTGCGCCGTAGCTACCCGCTCACTGGGGCCGCCACGGACCGCCAGGTCCTGATGGCGGGCAACTCGAGCCTCCGGAGACTTCGCAGGACGCGTACGACAGTTTCGGGGAAGGGTCCAGTGCGCGTCGGGCACCAGGGCCCTGGACCAGGGTCCTCCGAGCCACCACCCGCTGACGTACCGAGCAGCTCGCCTACAGCTCTCCAACGGCAACCCGCACCGGTCTAGCCACAGCACACCACCCCCAAACTCTCCCCAACCGCAACCCTGAACACACGGTCCAGCCCGCCCACACCCGACTTCCGCCCGCGAACCCGACACCCCACGGCAACCCCCCAGTTCCCCGGTTAGGCGAGCACGACCACACCGCGCACTGGGGCTCCCGCAGACACCCCCTCTCTGGCAGTGAGAGCACTCTGTGCCCGATCCGGCGAGCCTCCCCCCAGGGGGCTACATCCAGTCGCTAGTTCGACGCGTCTGAGCTTCTCTGTTCCGCCGAATCCAGCACTTCGGCGGCCCCGCTCGCGCGATTGCTTTTCATGTTTCGCCGCTACGCATCGTGCGAGTGCATTGGCGACAAAGCCCTCGCCCCGATCCCCAAGCCCGCCGGGAGACTCGAACTCCCAACCCCTTCATTACAAGTTTGGCCCCGGAAGCCCGAAAAGGCGTGGTTGCAGGGGATTCGGGCAGGTTAGGTGAGGTTGCGTGGGGTCATATTTGCCGAGCTTGGGACATTTTCTGGGACACGTTTTGGGGCGGTCTTGGTCGTGTTCAGCGGCCGGGTGGCGGCGGGATGCTGAGCTGTCGGCAGATGCCTCGCATGGTCGGCATCTTGATCTCGCCATGTCGCGGCACGGTCGTCCGCTGACCTGTGGCAGGGTTCTCCCACAGCTCGTGCTTGGCCGCCTGCCGCACCAGCCGGCAGCCGTGAGCGGCAAGGTGCCGCTCGAGCTCGCGCTTCTTCACGCAGCGATCTCGACGGACTCGACGAGTGCCCAACCCGTCGGCGGGATCTCCTCGCTGCGGGCTCGCCGTTCATCGAGGACAAGCGCGATCGCGTCACGCACCATCTCACGGGCCTGATCGAGCGTCTCGCCCTGGGTATGGACCTCAGGCAGCTCAGGCACGTGCGCGTAAACCCAACCGTCGCCGGCGTCCTCGTAGACCGCGTTGAACGTGTGAGCGCTCATCCACTAAGAAGCTAGCGCGCCAAGCGCGCGGACACCCTTGCTTAACGCGGTCGCGCCGCTTCACGTGGCTTGGTTTGCTCCCGAATCTCACCGAGCTCGCGCTTCTGCTGACGTCGATCGCGACCACGGCGAAACGATCGTCCAGAGGTTTACGGGCTCGCGCCTCCCTCGTCGCCATGGCGATCGCGCGCCGCGAGTCGGCCGAAATACGAAAGCGATCGTGCGAGCCATGGCCGCCGACGCCGCGCCTGCCGTGAGCGGAAAGCGGAGCCGATAGGGCGGATCAAGAAAGCGTGGCCGAGCTGCTGGGTCGAATTGCTTCGGAACCGGGAAAGCGAGGTGGCGCACTTCCGGCGGTTGACCGCCCCCGAAAGGTGAGGGTATAGTGGCGTGTTGACTGGGGGGCGCGTTGAGCGTATGACTCACGATCCAGGGGAGGCGGGATACGTTCGGTTTCAGTCGGCTCGCTGGGGCTTGTTGCCTGTGAGAGCGCAGCCTCCTGCTGCTGGAGTTGCATCGGAGTGCGTCCGCCAAGCTGGTAGCGAGAGTCTGGATCGGGTGTCGGACTTGGGTCGGCCGCGTCAACGTGGAGGCGATGCCTGTCCTACTGGTGGAGACGTGGCGGCGGAGTCATCCGCCACGGGATGATGACGCGCAGGCCGAGCAAGGATCCTGCCGGGGGAGTCCGAAATCTAGGTCGGCCCTCCGGGATGCGGGGAGCGCTGGGATGGAAGCAGGCTCGGTGGGCCGCGGCGTGTGGCTGGCTCCTTCTTTGGGGGCGTGCGAAGGTGCTCTGCGCTCTGCTGATCGCGAGCGCGATGGTCGGCTCCGGGCTGGTGATCGCGCCCGCCAGTACCAGCGCCAAACGGGCAGCGTCCACGGCCAAAACTTCCTCGAGACTTCGCGAGGGGCTGCACCTGGAGCTGTTCCCCTGCAAAGGCAACACGAAGCAGTACTACACCGTGCCCTCCGATACGCACAGCGTCTACGTGGAAGCAGTCGGGGGAGAGGGTATGACCCCCGACCCGCACGACACCGGCTGGGGGGGTCTGGCCGGGCAGGTCACGGGCTCGATCGCCGTGAGTGAGAACGGCTCGAGCGGCGTGAAGCCAGGTGACAAGCTGCCGGTGGACGTGGGGTGCCACGGGACCTCAGGCGGCGGCGCATCGCCCTACGCCCCGGGCGGGGGAAAGGGGGTCGGTCACGACAGGCAGGCGTTCGCCATGAGTTCCTACGGCGTGTCCGGCGGTGGTGGTGGCGGTGCCTCAGCAGTCCTGTCACCCAGCGGTGACCCGCTGGTAGTGGCGGGCGGCGGCGGCGGTGCCGGTGGCGGGGCAACTTGGTGTACGAAGCTGGCGTACACACCGCCGAACCCGGGGCTTGCTCCGGAAGGTGCGCAGCCCCAGGAGGAGAACGAGGCGTTCTGGTATGTGTGCCATCGGCCGGTGCGCGAGCAGGGCGGCAACGGCGGGGCGGGCGGCAAACCAGCTCAGCCCGGCACGGTTGGAAAGTACAACCAGTCGCCTCCGGCGGCCGGCGGCGGGACCTGCAGTGAAGCGGCGAAGGCGGGGCTCAAGGGGGCGGACTTCGACGCCCTGGGCGCGGGCGGCGCGGGCGGGGGCGGCGGCGGCGGCTACCGCGGCGGGTGCGGTGGGGCTGCGCCAGGTGATACCGAAATCCCGGACCCGCCTCCCAGCCCGCTCACGGGAGTGGCCGGCAACGGGGGAGGGGGCGGGCTGTCGTTCGCCAAGCGGGGGTCGGTCGAGCACCCGGACCTCTCTATCGCCGACAGTGCTGGTGACGGTTACGTCCTGTTCCTCACGGGGGCGGAAGACCTGCGAACGTTCAACTACAAGTACACGGGCAAACCCCAGTACAAATGCGTGCCGTCCGGTACGACCGAGATCTTCGTCGACGCGCGTGGTGGTGCCGGGGCCGGCGGCGGCAGCGATTTTTCCGACGTCGGGACGGGCGGAGGGGGCGGGGTAGTCAAGGCCGTGGTCCCGGTCACCCCGGGGACCCAGCTCCTGATCTATGTCGGCCAGTACGGTCACGCGAGCGGTGGCTATGGAGAGGGTCACGGGGGCGGCCGGGGTACGGCTAGCAGCGATGCGGCCAAAAGCGGAGCAGGCGGCGGCGGAGCCTCCGCCATCGACGCTACGACCAGCCCCTGTGATGCCAAAACGGTAAGCGGGATCAGCCACCTGGTGGTCGCCGGGGGTGGCGGTGGCGGCGGCGGAGCCGGCTTCCCGCACTCCCGGGAAGGCGGTGACGGTGGTAACGGGGGCCATCCCCCTCAGTACGGCCACGGTGGTGATGGGTCGCCCTTCGACGGCGGCGGAGGCGGCAATCCAGGGGCGAACCCTTCGTGCGTAGATTGCTCCATGAACGGTCAACGTGCCGGTGGGTCCACTACAGGCGGTGGCGGTGGCGGCGGCGGTGGCGGCTTCTACGGAGGCGGAAGGGGTCATGGGGCCCCCGACGGCGACGACGGTGGTGGTGGTGGGGGCGGCGGCGGCGCCTCCTACGTCAAGGCGGTCGCCCCCAACCAGGTCTACTTCGCTACCGGGCCCAACGGCCGATTCCGCGAGGACGGTTATGTCAAGTTGATCGTGCCGTTCCCGGCCAAGCGCTCCGAGGTGGATGTCGTCGGCGGCACGGCGCAGTCGGCCCTATCCGGTCAGCAGTTTCCCCACCGGCTCGACGGCCAGGTCCTCGATGCTAACGGCTTCCCGATAAAGAACGTGGAGGTCGACTTCACGGCGCTGCTGCCCGACGAGAAGCCGGCAGACGGCTACGTGGTGTTCCCCAACGGTTCAACAACCCACTACAAGGTGACCTCGAGCGCCACAGACGGCAGGTTCAAGGTTCCGATCAAGGCCCCGGACCGGGTGTCGAGCGCGGCACCGTGGAACACCGGTCCGTTCGAGGTCGAGGCCAGCGTGCCGGACGACCAGCTCAAGCCCGACGATCGGCCCCTGAAGGCTGCCGAGTACAGCCTGTTCGACGCCGGTGCGCCGACCAAGGTGAGCTTGTCCTCGAGCACCCCTGGCCACATCTCAAACCGCAGCCAGCCCTTGACGATCACCGCCACGGCGGCCACCGTCGCCCAGGGCCCCTACGGCACGCCGAGAGGGAGCCTCCAGTTCTCGGTGGACGGGAAGGACGTGGGGTCGCCCGTTGCCCTCGATTCCTCTGGCACTGCGAAGCTCGAGCTTGGGGCGAACAGCCTGGCGCAAGGTCCCCGCACGATCACCGCCGCCTACCTCGGCGATCAGCGCAAGGTATTCGCTCCCACCAGCGGCGAGATCGTCCAGGGCGTCAATGTCGACCCCGTCTCCATCGCGCTGAGCTCCAATGCTCCCGCCGCTCGCTGGGGGACCCCCGTCCAGTTCACCTCGCGGGTGATGGCTCCCAACGGCGTTCCGGTCACGCCCACTGGTTCGGTGATGTTCACCCTCGACGGCCACGATCTCTTCCGGGTCCCCCTGACCAATGGCCGCGCGGTATCGCCAGAGGTGAACAACTACCCGGTGGGCCTACACACAATCGGCGCGCGCTACTCCGGCGACAACGGCTTCTTAGCCTCGTTCCAGACCATCCACCAATACGTGCAGGCCCCCTCATCAACGTCGCTCAGCTTCTCGCACAACCCCGTCCTGCCATACGAGACCCTGAGGCTCTCGGCCACTGTGCGATCGGCGGACACCGCTATCACCGAAACCCCTGCCGGCGTCGTGAGATTCACCGCCGACGGCACGCCTGTCGCGACAGTTCCGCTCGACAAGGGAGTGGCCACCACACCCCCGGTCGCCCTGGGCTTGGGCTACCACAACATTGTCGCCAGCTACAGCGGCGAGAATCGGTTCTCCGCCAGCCACGCCAGCGGGACTGCGTGGGTCCTGACGACGGCCGCGCGCACGACCGCCCAGCAGACAACGGCGAATAGCGGCAAGGCCGGTGCCGGCGCTCCTCGTCGCCGCTCGTCTCAGCCGATCACCAAATCCTTCACCTGCCAAGGCTTCAATAACGCGCCCTCGGTGCGTTTCACCGTGCCTAAGCTCACGTACTCAATGGACGTCGAGGCGATTGGTGCATCAGACTTTTACCCCAGCGACGACCACGGCTGGGGGGGGATCACCTCGGGAAGCGTTCGGGTGCAGCCAGGCGAGCAGTTCACGGTGGATCCGGGGTGCTTGGGATTCTTCGGCTCGCCCGGAGCCTCCGCCTACGCTCCAGGCGGCGGCAGTGGCCCTGCGAGCGGATTCACAGGCCCCGATGGCGGAGAGGGCTTTGCCGGCTTCGGTGGCGGCGGCGCGTCGGCTCTCCTGAAGGGCAACCAGCCGATGCTGGTGGCGGGGGGAAGCGGCGGCGCAGGAGGGCCGGTGAGATACCGCGATGTCACCAAATATCCCGGGACCGCTGGAGGCAATGGCGGAAAACCACCCGGGAACGGGGGAACCTGCGACGCCGCCTCGGGCCCCTGCGTCGGTGGTGCGGGGGGTGCGGAGAGCTCCAGGAGTGGTGGACCTGGGCGCCCCAGTCCCTGTCCGAATCCCACGACATACGGCGCTGCTGGTGGTGGGGGGGGAGGATACCGAGGAGGTACAGGCGGATCCTGGAGTTCGTGCTCCAGGACAGGCGCAGCTGCCGGCGGTGGCGGTGGTCTGTCTTACGCGGATCCGGATGTCATTAAGCCCCAGTTCGTGAGGGGAGGGCCGCGCGAGCATCGGCAAGGTTCGATCACCCTGATCCTTCATTCCGAATCGGACGCCCCGACAGTGACGCTCTCGTCAGCGCCGAGCAAGCTGTTGTTCGGAGAGAAAGCCCACTTCACCGCGAGTTTGAGCCGACCGGTTCCGCAGGCTCCGACGCCGACCGGCACCGTGAAGTTCTCCGACGGACGGATCGATCTCGGAACGAAGAAGCTCGACACTCGCGGTGTTGCAACGAGCGACCTCAGCGGCCGGTTGCCTGTCGGCCCCCATCGAATGGCGGTTGACTACAGCGGCGACAGCGTTTATTCACCCGAGACCACAAGCACAATCGTCGAGGTGTACAAGGCACCGCCCCCGACCACGCTATCGCTCGAGCCTGACCCACTTGTGGATGGTTTGGGTGGAACGTTCATGCTCAAGCTGAGGCCGGTCTACGGCAAGGCCCCTCGCCCCAGCGGCACAGTCCAGTTCACCGTAGACGGTGTGGCTGTCGGCAGCGCAGAGAGCGTTAATTCCACTGGGACGGCGACCAGCGGGCAAAGCGAGCCGCTGTCGTTCGGTGATCACACGATCACCGCGAGCTACTCCGGCGATGACCACTACGAGGCCACCACCACGGACCGGCACGCTTTCGCCCGAGGGTACTCCTTCGCAACCCTGAAAGCGTCCTACTCCAACCCAATCGTCTCCTTCGAGACCCTCACTTTCACCACGGCCGTCCAGGGCACAGGCGACGCTTCGGGTACGCCGACGGGCACCGTGCAATTCACGGTCGACGGAGGTCACCCGTTAGCCGGCACCGACGGGACCACGCTGAACCAGCCGTTACCTTTGGTCAACGGCGCGGTGACCACACCTGCCATCGACCAGTCGAAGCTGGCGTGCGGATCTCACACGGTCGTCGCCGCCTACTCGGGCGACAACCATTTCCAGCCAACCAGCAGCAGCTACAGCCTGTACATCGTGAACTTCGGGTGCTTCTAGCGCCGCCGGAGTTCCCAGCTCGCTCGAGCGTGCTCGATTTCGGCGGGCCGCGGCTCCAAGTCCACCCCAGCCAAAGGAGAGCTACGAGATCGTCCGGTTCGGGCTGACGCCGATCGGGAGGCAAGGTTTACCGCGGATAAGTGTCGTATTCACGCGAATGCCGTGGCGTCGGCGCCGTTGGTACGGGCGCTGACCTCGTGGTCGTGGAGCGGTGTTTGGCCCTGGTCGGGGCGTTCGGCGTTCGTTGATTTTCCGTCGGCTCTCTGGTAGGACTGCCCTTGGTGATTCGCGCAGGGGTGCGTTGGGTTCGGTTGGGGGTCGTGTTTGGATTGCTCGTGTTGGCGGGGTTGCTCTTGCTGGTGTCGAGATCGGAGCGTGCGCGGGCGGCAGCCGCCTGTCCGCCGGCCACGGGGCACAGAGCGGTGTTCGAGCGGTCGAACGGGAAGCCTCAGCTGTTCGGGGTTCCGCCTGGCGTGACGCACCTCGCGGTGGATGTGCAGGGTGGTCATGGGGGACAAAAGAGCGACACGTGGCTCGGGGGCAAGGGTGGTGGAGTCAGGGCGAGGATCGATGTTGCGCGCCTCGGGACGATTAAGTGCCTGACGATTTATGTCGGGGAGTACGGGAGCTTTGCGGGTGGTTACGGGTGGGCTCACGGCGGCAGAAACGGCACGATCCGTGATCTGTCCTTCGACTGTGGTCACTCGGGTGCGGGCGGCGGCGGGGCTAGCGGCATCGCGTTTGGCTCCGGTGGCCACTTTCCGGTGGTGGTCGCCGGCGGCGGAGGCGGCGGGGGGGGCGACGGATGCTATTTCCAGGGCGGCGCTGGCGGTGCCGCCGGCAAACCCGCTTTCGCGGGAGCGGACGCCAAACGGAGCGGGAGCCACCCTGGCGGTCTTGGCGGTTGTGGCGGATGTGCCGCTCAGCAGCATGGGAACTCGGGGCAAGGTCAGCATCGCAAGTGCGTTATTCCTCCATTGCCTAGCGTCTGCGGGATCAAAGTTGGCGCCGGCGGCGGGGGAGGCGGAGGAATCAAAGGTGGAGACGGCGGCAAACTCGGCGATTACAGGACCGGTGGCGGCGGCGGTGGTGGCGGTACGTCCTATGCCCGCCCCGTGACAGTGAGCAAAGTCCAATACTTTACGAGCGAGAGGTCTTGTCCATATAAGCGCGAGGGCGCAGACTGCAACGGGATCGTGATCATCTCGTGGCAGTGAGCTGACGTCCAAGCGGCCCGTTCAATTGGATGCCTTTCCGCCTGGACTGAGGAGCGATGTTGCGTTCGCGTTGGCACTGAAGGGGTACTCGCTTTCGACCCTCGGCGACAGCGAGCGTTGCTGGTATTCGCCGACCGCCGACAAGGCGCCGCTAGCGGCTTGGACGAGGAATCACAATGCCGTGTCGCTCTACAACCCGTGCCTTACATAGGCGCGGGCGTAGCTGTGATCAGCCACGAATGCTCAGGGACGGGAGACGTGCTTCGCTTTGCGAATGAGCACCCTGCGCCGAATTCCGCAAAGTCGCGCTTTGCTAATCGCGATCGTCAACCCGACCCGCGCGCTCACGACTGCTTTCGTGCCGGTAGATACGACGAGCCCGCGATCGCCTTGGCGACATAGGGACCGTCCGGACCGAGACCGATCGTCGCCCCTCGGCCGACCGGCGGCAGCCTGGCTCGGGAGACACTGAGTTTGGAACGGGTTTGAGCGTGGATGGTCTGCGTCGCGCGCGGAGATCGGCCCGGCGTCCGTGCCGGGTTTCGTCGCGCGCGTCCGTGCGGCTCTTGGATGGCGCTAGCCGATGGGCGCATGACGAAGTTACGCGCGCGGACATCGAAGCGGTGATCGCGCGTCCGTGCGCGATGATCTGTTCCGCGCGCGCAGATTGTGAATAGCTGATAGTCCGGTGCGTTTTCGCCGGGACGTCTTTGGACGTCTTCGACCTCGTATTCGTTCACTGACCTGTTTACCAGCCTGTTGACTGGTTTCACGAAACCCGCTGCACGCGCCCGTGTTTGCCGCTGACCCCGCCCGCACTACGTCACGGCCGGGGTCAGCGGCAAACACCAGCGGACCTGGTTGTCAAGACATGACAATGGACGGGTATTCGACCAGCGGGGCGGATCTATGAAGAGACTTCTACGAGCCGGCTATTTGCTCGGACGGATGGGAGGGGGAGAGCTCGAAGGCTTCGGCTACTAGGCGAGCATCCTCCTCGCGGGGCGCGTAGTGGAGGTACTTCATCGTCGTCTGAATGTTGGAGTGGCCCATCCACTCCTGCACCCGGCGGACGTCGGCCTTGGCGATCATCCGGGTCCCAAACGTGTGACGCAGATCGTGGAACCGCAGGGGCCGCAGGCCGGCACGCTTGAGAGCGGCGTCATACCGGCGGCGGAGGGCCGAGCCATCAAGGTAGGAGCCGATCTCACCGGCGAACACGAGGTCATCATCGCCCGTCCACCGTTCGCGTCGGCCAAGCTTCGCCAACGACGACGCAACGTCTGGAGCCATCGGCACCGACCGGACCT
>DAIPIC010000091.1:0-12679 GCA_036771025.1 Solirubrobacteraceae bacterium | reverse complement strand
GAGCGCAGCCACGGCTGGGGCTCGCACGTGATCGAGTTCTTCGCGATCGGGACGGCGGTGGTGCCGACCAGCTCCGAGCATCAGATCGACAAGCCGCAGCTCGTGCTCCCGCTGACCGGATAACGATGCCCGACGTCGAGCTAAAGCCGCAGGTCTACAAGGATCCACGGCCCAAGGAGTTCTTCGACGGCTTCCACGAGCTGGTGCGCTCAGAAGAGCCCGAGGCCAAGGTGTACGAGGTGACTCGGGTCCTCACCAGCCTGCATGCGCTGATCACCTTCAGGGCCCGGGGAATCGGATCGGAGAACGTCCCGACCGGTCCGGTGATCCTGGCCCCCAACCACGCCTCGTTCATGGATCACTTCTTCACCGGCGTGTTCATCCGCCGACGCGTCCAGTTCATGGGTAAGTCCCAGCTGTTCAAGGGATTCATGGGCTGGTGGTACAGCCACGGCGGCGTGTTCCCGGTGCGGCGGGGCCACCACGACGAGGAGGCGTTCATCACGTCGTTCAAGGTCCTGGAGCGGGGTGGGGCGATCGTCATGTACTGCGAGGGCGGGCGCTCCCGCACCGGCGCGATCGCCGAGGAGGCCAAACCGGGGATCGGACGCCTGGCGCTCGAGTCGGGAGCGCCGGTGGTGCCGATCGCGATCCTCGGCTCCTACCAGGTGCGCAACTGGAAGCGGCTCCAGTTCCCCAAGGTCATCGTGCAGTACGGGCGGCCGCTCAGGTTCGGTCAGATCGAGCAGCCGACGCGCGAGCAGCAGCAGCAGGCGGCCGATCTGATCCTCGACAGGATCAAGGCCATTCACGGGGAGCTGGGGCGCCTCGGGTACCGCGGCGCGCTGCGGGCGGCGCGTCAACGCGGACGTCCGGAGCACGGCTCTCCGTCACCATCGCTCTGATAGCCTCGCCCACCTTGCCCTAGGGGACGACCTTCGGGTTGCGGCGGGGCGCACCATCATCGAGAGGAGCGTTGTGAAGAGACTTGCAGCTGTAATCGCTGCGGCAGGGGCCGCCGCGTCCGTGGGTGCCTTCGCGCTAGCGGGGAGTGCCAATGCGGCGACACCGCCGGGGAACATGTTCATCAACCTCACCGGCACCACCGGTATCTCGGTCTCGGGGAGCAAGGTCTCCGGCGCGGTCAACATCTTCAGTTCCGGCCGCGGCTCGTACGCGCTCGTGCGCCTGAACCCCAACGTGTCGCCCTCGACGGCGATCGCGCAGGGGTTCGCGGCGGTCGGGGCCGCCCACGGAAACCTGGATGCGCTGACGGCGACCGGTAATGCCTTGCTAGTGGCGCAAAATGCCGGGCCCACGATCGAGACGGCCCTGACGCCGGGCACCTGGCTGGCCCTCAACACGAGCAGTCAGAGCGGCCCGCCGGCCTACACGCAATTCACGGTCACGCCGTCGGCGTCGCCGGCCCCGCTCCCGGCGGTGGTCGGTACGCAGCGGGCGATCGAGTTCGGGTTCCGGGGTCCGAACGTCCTGCACGACGGCACGTTCATCAGGATCGAGAACGACGGCTTCCTGGTGCACATGGTCAATCTGGTCGGGGTCAAGAACAAGGCCGCCGGACAGAGGCTCGTGCAGCTGCTGCGGCAAGGCAAGGGCCCCCACAACAAGGCGGTCCGCGCCCAGCTCAACGGCAGGATGATCAGCCTGATGAATCCGGCCTCCCCGGGCGCGCTCCAGCAGCGGCTGGTCAACTTCCGCCGCGGTTGGTACGTCGAGGCCTGCTTCATGCAGACACAGGACGGACGCGACCACACGCAGCTCGGCATGCTGCGGCTGGTCCGCGTAACCCTCTAGCAATAAAGAAATTGGCCGCGTCGGCCGCTCCTTTTGAGCGGCCGCGCGGCCTTTTATTTGGACCCGGCGCTCCAGCCGATCACCCGCCGGACGAGCCGCGGAGACTTCCGCGTCGCCCCTGCGAGCATCCGGTCAGACATGCGGCGATCGCGCACGTCCGAGACTGGCTGACTGCCAGGCGATGCCTCCTCGGCGTCGACGGCGAACAGGCGCCACGGGTCGGGGACGCCCTTGAGCTCGCGGTCACCACGGTCACTGAACGTGATCCCTGAGCCGACCACCAGGTCCTTGACGGTCCTTGACACCAGCACCTCACCGGGACCCGACAGGGCGCCAATGCGGGCGGCGATGTTCACCGCCATCCCCCCGATGTCATCGCCCAGAAGCTCGCACTCTCCGGTGTGAAGCCCTGCTCTGATCATGATTCCGAGTGGCTGCATGGCCTCGATGATCGCCCGTGCGCAGCGGATCCCGCGCGCGGGTCCGTCGAAGGTGACGAGGAAGCCGTCGCCCATCGTCTTCACCTCACGGCCGCGGTGCCTTTCGATCTCGGCGCGAACGAGTCCGTCGTGGCGAGCCACGAGCTCGCGCCACCGCGCGTCGCCGAGCGCCGCGGCGTGCTTGGTCGAGTCGACGATGTCCGTGAACATCACGGTCATGAGCACGCGGTCGGCCACGCGCGCTTGACGGGTCCCGGTGACGAACACCTCGATCTCCTCCGCGTAGCCCTCGGCATCGCCATAGAAGGGGATGTGGTCCGCACCGGGCAGCACGACGAGGCGCGCACCGGGGATGTTGTCGGCCAGGTAGCGGCCGCACTCGACGGGAATGAGCTCCTGGTCGCGATGCAGGACCAGCGTCGGGACGCGGACGCTGGGCAGCAGGTCTCGCACGTCGATATCCATGACCATGTCGATCAGCGTCTGCACCATGTGAGGACTGGCCGCCGAGCGCTCGAAGATCCCTCGCGCCATCCGATCGCGCGCTGTGTCGGCGCTGGGCGCGAACAGGGCTAGCGTGCGGCCCTCGCCCCAGTGCTCTGCGGCCTCGCGTACGCGTACGTATGTGTCTGTCCAGTCGCGGCCGCCAGGCTGGTCAGGCTCCAGCCCCCCATACGCATAGGTGCCGCACAGGACGAGCGCTCTCGTCCGTTCGGGGTACGTCGTGGCGAACAGGATGCTCATGGGCCCGCCCTCCGACAGGCCGAACAGCGCCGCCCGCTCGCTGCCAGCGGCGTCCATCACCGCCCGCACGTCATCCATTCGCACCTCCAACGGCGCCGGGCCCGCAACCGGGTCGGACAGTCCAGTGCCCCGCTTGTCGAACAGAATCAGGCGCGAGAACGAAGCCAGCTTCTCGAGGAACCGCGCGATCCGCGGATCGCCCCATTGCAGGTCGAGGTGAGAGATGAAACCGGGCACGAAGACGAGATCGATGGGCCCCTCGCCTACGGCTTGGTAGGCGATCTTGACCCCGCCGCTCTCCGCGTACCGCGTCTCCGGAAGCATCGCGCCCTCCGGCTGAGGGTACCGCTCTCGTCCGGCTGCAGCTCGGCCCGCGAGCTCTAGGCCGTGGCCACCGCGGCCGCCTGGCCCAGACCCAGCTCCTCGATCGCCGTCTCGCGCATCTTGAACTTCTGAACCTTTCCGGTGACGGTCATGGGGAAGGAGTCCACGAACTTCACGTACCGGGGAACCTTGTAGTGGGCAATCCTGTTACGACAGAACTCCCGGACCGACTCCTCTGACAGCGAGGCTCCCGGCCGGGGGATGATCCAGGCCATCAGCTCCTCGCCGTAGCGCTCATCTGGCACCCCGATCACCTGGACGTCGGCCACGGAGGGATGCGTGTAGAGGAACTCCTCGATCTCCCGGGGATAAAGATTCTCGCCGCCGCGGATCACCATGTCCTTGATCCGGCCGACGACTCTCACGTACCCGTGTTTGTCCATCGTGGCCAGATCTCCGGTGTGCATCCAACGGCCGCTGTCGATGGCCTCGTCGGTGCGCTGGGGGTCGTTCCAGTACCCGCGCATCACGAGGTACCCGCGGGCACAGAATTCCCCGGCCTCACCTCGCGGCTGGATCCGGCCGCCCGCGGGGTCGATGACCTTGATCTCCGTATGGGGCATGGCCTGTCCCACGGTGCCGCAGCGATTATCCAGCGTGTCGTCGCGCCGGACGAACGTGCTCACCGGGGAGGTCTCGGTCATCCCGAACGCGATCGACATCTCTTTGACTCCCATGTCCGAGGAGACGCGCTTCATCACCTCGATGGGGCACGGGGAGCCAGCCATGATCCCGGTCCGCAGGGAGCTCAGGTCGAATTCGTGAAAGCGCTCGTGACCCAGCTCGGCGATGAACATCGTCGGGACTCCGTACACGCTCGTGCATCGCTCCCGGGCGCAGGCCTCGAGCGTGGCCTCCGGCTCGAACGCCTCCGCCGGGTAGACGATGCAGGCGCCGCTGGAGGTACAGGCAAGGTTGCCGAGCACCATCCCGAAGCAGTGGTAGAGCGGAACCGGTATGCACACCCGGTCATGCTGGCCGTAGCCGAGCAGCTGGGCCGTGAAGTAGCCGTTGTTGAGGATGTTGTGGTGAGTGAGTGTGGCTCCCTTGGGGAAGCCCGTGGTGCCGCTCGTGTACTGGATGTTGATCGGGTCGTCGAAGTCGAGCTCGGAGGCGAGGCGGCGGAGAGCGTCGGCCGCGGCGCGGGCTCCGGCCGTCTCCTCCCACTCCGCCGTCCCGAAGAAGACCGCGCGCTCGAACTCCGGCAGCTCGGCCGAGGCCTCCTTCACCATTCCCCGGAAGTCCGTCCCCTTCAGCTCCTGCGCCGAGAACAGCCAGCGGCAGCCCGACTGACCGAGCGCGTATTGGAGCTCGCTCACGCGATAGGCGGGGTTGATGTTGACCAGGATCACGCCGATCTTGGCGGTCGCGTACTGGGTCAGGGTCCACTCCGCGACGTTGGGGCCCCAGACCCCGACCCGGTCGCCCTTCCGGAGGCCGGCCTCGAGCATGCCGCTGGCCAGCCGATCGACCCGCTCGCCGAACTCCGCATACGTCCAGCGGATGTCCTGATGGCAGGAAACGAGCGCGTCCGCGTCTGGGACCCGAGCGATCGTTCGCTCCAGGTTCTCGCCGATCGTCTCCCCCAGAAGTGCCTCGTCGCAGGCGCCGTGTGCGTACGACAGCATCGTGTCTCACTCTCCTTCCTCGACTCCAGCCCAGCCGGATGCTACTCGCGGTCAGAGCCTGAGATATTGCCCGGATGACGGTTCTCAGGCAAGGGCTGTTGGACGGGCAACGCGTCGTGCTCTGCGGCGATATGCCGGCACCGGTCGGCGAGCTGTTGTCGTCACTGGGTGCGAGCGTGAATCCGTTCGATCCAGCAGACGAGGAGCGCGGGTTGGAATGGGCAAGGGACGCGGCGCCGGTGAACTCGGTGGTGTGCTCGAGCGCCGGCGGACTGGAAGGGATCGAGGGGGCGTGGACCGCGATTCGAGCGGTGGCGGCGGGCGCTCTGATCCCGGCGGGGGCGGGGACGATCGTGCTGATCGCGCCCCGGCGCCACTCGGTCACGCACGCAGACGCGGTTCGGGCCGGGCTGGAGAACCTGGCCAGGACGCTTTCGGTGGAATGGGCCAGATACGGGATCACCACCACCTCGATCTGGCCAGGCTCGAGCACTGGCGAGGGGGACCTGGCGACGCTGGTGGCGTACCTCTGCTCGCCGGCCGGGGACTACTTCTCGGGCTGCCGGTTCGAGCTGGACCCGCTTGCGGACTAGGCGATCAAGGCGTGTTGGGGCCGGGACCGGTGGCGAGGCTAGTGGATGCAGGGTTGGTTGGCGGTGTTGAACGTGTTGCCGTTCCACCTGTTGCTGTCGCAGCCCGGGTTGCCGTCGAACAGATCGTCTGATGAGTTGCCAAGAGCGGTGTTGCCTCTGATCGTGTTGTTGGTCGCGCCGGGCAGGGGGGGGTTGGGGCCGTTGACGAAGATGCCGTCGCTGCTGTTGTTGTCGGTGGTGTTGCCGTTCAGCGTGTTGCTGTTCGCGTTTACGACGATGCCGTTGTCGCCGTTGTTGTCGGCGATGTTGCCCCGGATCGCGTTGCCGTCCCCCTCGACGTCGAAGCCTTCGCCGGAATTGTTGTTGACGGTATTGCCGTGGATGCTGGTGCCGCTCCCGTCTATGACCATGCCGCTGTTGGCGTTGTGGTCGGCGGTGTTGCCCCTGATCGTGTTGTCGTTCGTGCCGACGGTGGCGATGAAGATTGCCGCTGCGTTGTTATTGGCAGTGATGCCGCCGACGGTGGAGTGGGTGACTCCCTGGTCGAGGGCCACGCCGAACCCGTAATTGGTGATCGTGCCTGGTCCCAGGATGTTCACCCGCGTGGTGTGAAAAGTCTCGACACCCGCGACCCCAATGTCACCCGTGCCCGGTCCGGTCATCGTGTGCCCCTTGAGCTTGAGGGTGACGTTGCTGGCGTTGATCGCGATCCCAGGGCCGCTGCAATTCGCCGCCAAGAAGTACTTGCCGGGAGCGCTGATCGTAGAACCGCAACTGACCGCCGTCGCTGCGCCGGCAGCGGGAGCCAACACGCCGACGCACCCCAGGACGCCAGCCACTGCCAACGCCACCCGACCAACAGATGTGCGAAGTTCGCCCAGCACCGCAAATACGACCGAACGCAAATGAAACATTGGTCCTCCCTCGACCAGGAATGACGCCACTGCCCTGCCTGCCCCCCGGCGGCGTGAGATTATGCGCCATGCTGCGCGCTGTCAACCGCTTCGCAGCGCCCCGTTCGGGTGAACGGAGTGGGCAGCGCTTCAGGGCCTGGCGCTGAGCTTCTGGGACGCCCTCCACTCCGCCTTGTGGGCCCGCTTGGCCGCCTGGTAGTCGGCCAGCGCCTCGGGAGAATCGACGTCGCCCAGCGTGGGATGGTTCGGGACGAGCTCCTCCGCCGGTCGGACCCCGAACCGCTTGGCGAGCACGGCCGCCAGCGACTTGATCTTCATATCGCCGAACCCGGGCAGCGCGACCAGGTTGGCGCGGAGCTCCTCGCCGTCGGCCGCTTCCGTCCAGATCCCGGAGGCGTCGCCGTCGTAGCGGTCGCGGATGTATGCCGCCAGCTCCCGTACCCGTCCGGCCATCGAGCCGGGAAATCTGTGGATGGCCGGCCGTTGGCGGAAGACGGGGTCGAGATCCGTCGACGCCAGCACGGCTACGTCGAACGCTCCCAGCCGCTTGCGAAGCTCGAGCGGCCCGGAGAACGCTTTCTGCACGCTCACCTGCTGATCGAGCGCGAACCCCACCAACAGCGCCAGGGGATCGCCGGCGATGAGCTCGTTGGCCTCGTCGGAGTCGGTGAAGTACAGCCGATCCGGCATCAGGCCACCGTCGCCCTTACGCGGGCACGAAGCCAGGAGCACATGTCGTCCATCACGGCGTCCTGCTCGGGCTCGTTGAGGATCTCGTGATAGAGCCCGTCGTAGGTCTTCAACGTCTTGTCGGCCGCTGTGATCGTGTCGTTCAGCATCATGCTTCCGGCGGGAGGGACGAGACGGTCCCCGGAGCCGTACATGATCAGGGTGGGCACGGTTATGGCACCAGCGACCGCGGGGAACGAGTCGACCGCGTCGGCCAGCTCGGTGATCGTGCGGGCCGGTAAACGGTCGTGGTGTACCAGCGGGTCGGTCTCGTATGCCTCGACGACCTCGGGGTCACGGCTCACCAGAGCCGGCTCCACCGCGAACAGTCCGAGGCTGGGAGCCACCGCCGAGAGCAGCTTGGCGATCAGGCGGGTGACCGGCGAGGCGGCCTCGAGCGCGGCCAAGGGGGCGGACAGGATCAGGCCGGTCAACCGGTCCTGGTGCGCTATCGCGTAGCGCACCGAAATCGTGCCGCCCATGCTGTGGCCCAGTAGGAACAGCGGCACGCCGGGCTGCTCCGAGCCCGCACGGAGGATCACCCGGTCGAGGTCCTCGACGGCGGCATCGATGCTGTCGATCACCGCCCTTGATCCCTCGGAGCGACCATGGCCGCGGTGGTCGAGTGCATACACCGCGTACCCCTCATCGACCAGTCGTGCCGCGACGTGGGCGTAGCGCCCGCTGTGCTCGCCGGCCCCGTGCGCTATCACCACCACCGCGCGGGGCGGTCCGTCGGGAAGCCACCACTGGAGGTAGAGGCGGACGCCTCCCACGCCTTCGAAGAAGTCCTCGTGGTGGTTCATACAGCCGTCTGCTCCTGTGCCCAGGGTACGACCACCGCGTCCTCGTGCGGGGAGTCCCGGGCCACGACGTACTCGGCTGGCTCGCGGTCCGAGGTGTTTTCCAACACGTGTGTCTCTCGCGGCGGCACGTAGACCAGATCCCGCGGCTCGAGCGTCGTCTCGTGCTCCAGGTGATCGCCCCACCGAACTCGCAGACCGCCCGAGAGCATGTACACGGCGCTCTCGCACTGCTCGTGGTAATGCGGGCGCGACTGCGCGCCAGGCGGAACCCGAAACACGCCCATGTAGATGTTGAGCGCCCCGGCCGTCGCCTGGGAGATCTCAGCGCCGCCCAGCACACCGCGAGGGACCTCGCGGTCGGGCCCAGGCTTGACGACCCTCATGAAGCGAGTCTATCCCTCCTTACGCGGAGCGACCTCGATCTGAAGCGGTCGCTGCTTGGCTGGGGCGTGGTCTACCTGCAGCGTCGTGTGCCCGATCTCGAACCGCTGCTCGAGCATCGTCTGGAGGTGGCGGCGAAGCTCGTGACAGTCCTCCCCGGCGCGCACCAAGACGTGAGCCGACAGGGCAGGAAAGCCAGAGGTGACCTCCCATACGTGAAGATCGTGGACCTCGACCACGCCGGGCTCGGCGGCGAGCACACGCCCGATCCGCTCGGGCTCCAGGTCCGCGGGAGCGGCCTCCATGAATACCCGCCCCGAGGCCTTGAGCAGGGTGTAGGCGGCGTGCAGCATCAGTCCCGCCACCAGCAACGAGGCGATCGGGTCGGCCCGCCTGAAGCCGGTCGTCAGGATCACGATTCCAGCCACCGCGGTGGCGATGAAGCCGTAGAGGTCGGTGAGGATGTGTCGATACGAGCCCTCGATGTTGAGGCTTCGCTTCTGGCTTCGGCCCGACAGGAGCCGGGCCGCGAGCAGATTGACGAGCACGCCCGAGGCGGCCACCGCGACCACCGCCGTCCCCTGCACCACAGGCGGCGAAACGAGCCGGCGAATCGCCTCGTACACGATCAAGAGCGCCAGCACCAGCAGCGTGATCCCGTTGGCCTGGGCGCTCAGGATCTCGGCTCGGCCCAGGCCGAAGGTCATGGCCCCCGTCGCCGGCCGCGTCGCCAGGCGGGCGGCGGCGAGCGACAGCGCCACCGCTCCGGCGTCCGTCAGCATATGGGCCGCATCTGAGAGCAGGGCCAGTGAGGAGGCCACCACGCCGACGGCCACCTCCGCCGCCATGAAGGCCAGGATCAGCGCCAGCGCCAGCTTCAACGCGCCCCGTTCGGCCTCGCGTGATGAGCCGTGGCCGTGAACGTGAGCCATCAGTTTGCGGACGGGTCCGCCGGCATCCGCGCCACGAGCGCGTAGCTTCCGCCTTTGCGCGTCAGCACGCTCGACCACAGCTCGAGCGGCTCGCTCGAGAACGCATCGTCGAGCGTGGCTGGCTCAAGGATCCAATCGTCGCGCTCTAGCTCAGAGTCGAGCTGCCCAGGGCCCCA
The DNA here is from genome assembly GCA_036771025.1 of Solirubrobacteraceae bacterium. GTDB lineage: Bacteria > Actinomycetota > Thermoleophilia > Solirubrobacterales > Solirubrobacteraceae > Palsa-465. Next base: position 3,137 of record DAIPIC010000091.1, on the reverse strand, counting down.
GCCGGCGTGACCCACGAACGCCCGCGCCTGGCGCACCCCGACCGACAGCTGCTCCGGGCCGGACCCCCTCCCGAGCACACCCACGTCGTCGAACGCCGTCACGGCGGCCTCGCCCGCGTCTTCGAACTCGGCCAGCACGATCACCGACGAGGGCTGGACGGGACCGCCGATGAACAGCAGTTCGTCCGCGCCAACCAACTCGCCCAGCTCCTCCACGGCCTCTCCGACCGTGGTCTCAGACGGTCTGTTGAGCACCAGCCCCAGCGCGCCGTCCTCGGAGTGCTCGACGACCAGCACCACGGTGCGCCAGAAGTTCGGATCGACCAGCGGCGGCCCTGCGATCAGGAGCTGTCCGCGAACGGAATCCATCTACCGCAGTGAGAGTAACCGTCAGGCGGCCTCTGATAGCGGCGCTACAGCCCGAGCGAGCGGCCGAGGATCTCCTTCATGATCTCGTCCGTTCCGCCGCCGATCGGCCCCAGCCGGGCATCGCGCGCCGCACGCTCGATCTCGTACTCGCTCATGTATCCGTTGCCGCCGTGGATCTGAAGGCAGGCGTCGATGACCTCGAACGCGTTTCGCTGGGTCACGAGCTTGGCCATCGTCACGTCGCGGACGGCGTCCTCGCCGGCCAGGTACATGCGGAGAGCGTGATAGGTCATGTCTCGCCCCGCCTCGGTCGTGGTCGCGATCTCAGCCAGCTTGTGGCGGATGGCCTGGTGCTTTCCGATGGGGCGCCCGAATGCCTCTCGCTCACGCGCGTAGGAGAGCGTCTTCTCGAACGCCACCTTCATGGCCCCCACCGCTCCCAGAGCCATCAGCAGCCGCTCCCACTGGAAGTTGGCCATGATCAGATAGAAGCCCTGGTTCTCTTCGCCGAGCAGGTTCTCGGCCGGGACGAACACGTCGTCGAAGGTGATGTGCGCCGTATCCGAGGCGTGCCAGCCCAGCTTCTCGAGCGCGCTCGACTCCACGCCTTCTCCGCGATCGATGATCAGAAACGAGAGCCCGTGGTGGCCGCCCTTGTCGCTCGTCTTGACCGCCGTGACGATCGCGTCGGCTCTGACTCCACCGGTAATGAACGTCTTTGAGCCGTTCACCACGTAACCGCCGTCGACGCGCTTGGCCTGCGTCCTGATCGAGGCCACGTCGGAGCCGGCATCCGGTTCGGTGATCCCCAGCGCCGCGATCTTCTCTCCCCTGATGCCGGGCACGAGGTAGCGCTGCTTCTGCTCTTCGGTGCCGAACCGCCAGATCGGGGGAAGCGCGATTCCGATGTGGGCGCCGATGCCGGCCGCCAGCCCGCCCGAGCCGCACCAGGCGAGCTCCTCGGTCAGCACGGCGTCGGCCACGATGTCGCCGTCCCCGCCGTACTCGGGCGGGAACTTCAGCCCCAGATAGCCGAGCTCTGCCAGGCGGTGGAACACCTCGTTCGGAAACCAGCGCGCCTCCTCCCACGCGCCGGCGTGCGGATAGAGCTCTCGTTGAACGAAGCTCCTGACGACCTTCCGGAACTCCTCGTGCTCGGCGGTGAACGGTGGGATCGGATGGCCCATGGCCCGACTACATCAGATAGGGCCCATCTGCCACAGCTCGTCGAAGTCGTGCGCCTCGTCCAGCCATCGGCTGGCGTCCTCACGGCCGAGCTGGATCAACGCGGTGGTGAACTCCGGGGCGAACAGGAGGAAGCTCAGCAGCGCAGCGTGCTGCTCGTCGACGCCACCGGCCACAGCGCGTGAGAGCAGCGCGATGTTGGGAGAGCGCAGCGATCCGATCACTCCGCTGTAGTGCTCGCGAACAGTGCGCAGGGCCCGCGCGGCGATCTCATCTCGATGGGCGGGCGCGATCACGATGTAGGGAACCTGGCGCCCGTCCTTGCCCGGGTTGCCGCCGTTTGCGAGCAGCTCATTGATCGTGACAAGGGTCAGGAGGTCCGCTCGTAGCTGGTCATCCAGCAGCCCCAGCAGCGTCTGACCCGCGGCTTCGAGGGCGTCCGGCCGTCGCTCGCCGGCGATCTGCGGCGGGCCGGTGGCAAGGGAGTCGAGGCCGATCACGACGACGCGCTCCGCGCCCAGCGCCAGGGCCGGCTTGATCGGCGTATTGAGCCGGGTGCCGCCGTCGAAGTACCAGCCGCGGGCCTCCTGCGGCCGTTCCACGTGCACGGCTGGGAAGACCGTGGGGATCGCCGCCGACGCCAGCACCTGGTTCTCTGTCAGCGCGCTCGAGACGTAGTCGATGGCGCGGGGGCGGTCCTGAGGTGGGGACTGGCCGCCGCAGTGGAACACGACGGAGCGACCGGTCAGCGCCGAGGTGGCGACCACTCCGGCCGAGCCGACCAGGCCGCCATCGACGTTGTCGGCGAGCTGGCCGAAATCGACGTGTTTGCGGAGCGTGGCCCGCAGGGGGGTGGGGTCAAGCAGCGAATCGAGCCGCGAACCCGGGACGCCGACGAATTCACCGACGTAGGCGACGGCCCGCCGCAGCGACGTGCCCGAGATGAGCTGCCGGGCCACCTGGCGCCAGCGGACCGATTCCCAGATCTCCAACGCGGTGCCCATAATCTCGGCGGCGGGTTGGTGCGCCGTGGAGGCCAGAAAGCTGACGTTGAGCGCTCCCGCGCTGGTGCCGATCAGGATCTCCGGGCGCTCGCCTCGCCGCTCCAGCACCGGTAACAACACCGACAGCGCGCCAGCCTCGTACGCGCCGCGCGCGCCACCGCCGGCCAGAACCAACCCCACCTTGGCCATTGGGTGTAGAGGGCTAGAGCCCGTACGAGCGGCCGATCACCTCGAGCATGATCTCGTCGGTACCGGCGCCGATCCGGTTCAGGCGCATGTCACGCCACACTCGCTCGATCCCGTACTCCTTCATGTACCCGTTGCCGCCGTGGATCTGCAGACACTCGTCCGCCACCTCTACCGCCATCCGCGCGGCGTATAGCTTCGCCATCGAGATCTCCCGCACCGGGTACTCACCGTTCTCGTTGCGCCATGCGGTGGTGTAGACCATCTGCCGGGCGGTCTCGATCTTGGTCGCCATCTCCGCGAACTTGTGCCGGATCACCTGGAAGTTGCCGATCGGCCGGCCGAACGCGGTCCGCTCCTTGGCGTACTGGAGCGTGCGGTCGAACACGTGCT
>DAIPIC010000090.1:783-12722 GCA_036771025.1 Solirubrobacteraceae bacterium | reverse complement strand
GGTCCGCATCCTGCTGGTGCCGGTGCTCGTGGCGGCGCTGCTCGAGAAGACCGGCGACGGAGATCTCCTGGCAGCGATCGTGTTCGCGGTCGCTTCGCTGACCGACGCGATCGACGGCTACCTGGCCCGCTCGCGAAATTGGGTGACCACGTTCGGCAAGCTGATGGATCCCATCGCCGACAAACTGCTGATCGTCGCCGCGCTGATCGCGCTGGTGTCGCTGGGACGGCTGGAGGCGTGGGTGGCGACGGTGATCATCTCTCGAGAGATGGCAGTCACCGTGCTACGGGTGGCGGCCGGCGCCGGCCAGGGAGTCGTGATCTCCGCGAGTCAGCTCGGCAAGATCAAGACCGCGTTCCAGGTGGCGATGGTGATAGCCCTGATCGCCGTCCATGGGCGGCCCACGTGGGTGACCGTGCTGGTCTATGTCACCGTCGTGGTGACCGTGCTGTCTGGAGCCGACTACTTCTTCGGCCTCCGTCGCCATTTGAACGCACCGGCGCGCCGAGCCGACGGCGGGCGGCTGACCGGCGGCGCGGGTCGGCGGGCGAAGGCCTAGCGGCCGTCCGTCAAATAGTGCTTCCCGCCGCGTCGAGCCAGGCCCGCCGGGTGGTGTGGGACGTCGGCGGGGTGCCCGTCTGAAGCTCGCGCCGTACCTCCTCCAGCGTCCCGAAGCGCTCCGCGACGACGTCGTGCTGGTGGATGGTCTCCAGGTTCACCTGGCGGGCCTCGACGAACGCCGCGTCGGCCAACCCAGGAAACGACTCGATCACCCCTCGCACCATCTCTCGCACGCAGTCCTCGACGAACCGCGGCCGGCGGTGCGCCTTCTCGACCACCGCGGCCTCGTCGCTGCGCTTCATCAGCTCATAGATCTCGGACGACATAGCGTGCTCGACGATCGCCAGCAGCGTGGCCGCGTCGATCTCGTCGTCGCACAGCTCAGTGCAGCCGATGTGAAGGGTGCCCAGGCCTCGCTGGTTATGGGTCGCGACCGGAACCGCGGCCAGGATGCGCTCGATCTCCTCCTCGTCGAATCCCTGATCGCGCAACCGCTCTCGCGAACTGGAGGCCACCAGCTCCTGGGCACAGGGACAAGCGGTCATGCCCTGCGCGGTCACACCGATCAGGCGCCGCGTTCCGGCATCCGACGCCACGGCCGCCCCGTGCAGGGCGTACAGCTCCTGAGTCTGGATTCCGGAGACCGGCGCCGGCTTGTGCTCCGGGAAGCGAGCCTCCACGCTGACCTCGGCCCGGCGAGCGTCCTGGCGAGAGCGCACCAGGCCCGCGATGTGCTCGGCGAGCGTCTCCACCTTGAACGTCGCCTCGTTCAGGACAACCTCGCCGATGGCCTCGTTGACCACCTCCTCGAAGCGCGACATGTGTGCGCCCTTCTGGCTTGGGCCGAGGTCCACCACGCACTCGAACTTGGCCGAGAACAGCTGCTCGGACCCGTTCTGCTGAAGGCGGATCACCTTCTCCACGCCGGTCACTCCGACGCGCGAGAGGCTCAGTTGCAGCCTGGGCTTGAGCGATTGAACGTCAAGAAGCTGAACGGTTTGATCGGCGGCCATCGCCGACAAAGGGTAGAGATCGGCGTCCGGCGGGCGGACTGGCGGCCGATTTGTCCCCCACATGGACAAATTCCAGCTTTGTGGTATGACTCCGGCCGGTGCGCTGCGGAGTTGAGGAGGAGTCGCTCCTGATCTGAGAGGGCTGCCGGGGCATGAGCGATAAGGAGATCGGTTCCATTCTGGGCGATGAGGCTCCAGTCTCAGAGCTCGACGAGCTGCGGCCCCTGATTGCCGAGGGTCACGAACGCGGCTACCTGACGTTCGATCAGATCGCCTTGTGCCTGGAGGAGGCCGAGGTGACCAAGGAGCAGATTCAGGAGCTTCACACCTACCTGGACGATCAGGGGATCGAGGTCGTAGAGCGCGACGGGCGTCCGGCGAGGTCTGAGGGAGGGAGCGTGGAGGCAACCGCAGCCCAGGCCGCCGAGCCGCGCCCCGATCAGCAGAAGAAGGTCGAGGTAGACCTGACGGTGGAGCCCTCGCTCGATTCGCTCCGGCTCTATCTCCGTTCGATCGGCCGGGTCAACCTCCTCACCGCAGAGCAGGAGGTACTGCTCGCTCGCAGGATCGAGCGAGGCGATATGCGCGCCAAGCAGCAGATGATCGAGGCCAACCTGCGGCTCGTGGTCTCGATCGCCAAGTCGTACCTGGGGCGGGGGCTGACCTTCCTGGACCTGATCCAGGAGGGCTCGATGGGGCTGATCCGGGCGGTCGAGAAGTTCGATTACCGCCGGGGCTACAAGTTCTCCACCTACGCCACCTGGTGGATCCGCCAGGCGGTGACGCGTGCCATCGCCGACAAGGGCCGGACGATCCGCATCCCGGTGCACATGGTCGAGAAGCTCAACAAGGTGGTCCACGTCGAGCGTCAGCTGGTGCAACAGCTGGGTCGCGAGCCCACCCCCGAGGAGATCGCGCGAGAGCTCGAGACGACGGTGCGCGAAGTCCGCGACGTGCTGCGCATGGCCCAGCAGCCAGTGTCATTGGAGAAGCCGATCGGCGAGGAGGAGGACTCGGAGCTCGGGGATTTCGTCGAGGACCAGACGGCCGAGTCGCCGTTCGAGCTGGCCGCCGATCATCTCCGTCGCGAAAATCTCCGCCGGGCCCTGGCTGCATTGCCCGAGCGCGAGCGCGAGGTGATCGAGATGCGGTTCGGCTTGGTCGGCGAGCGGGCCTACACGCTCGAGGAGGTGGGCAAGGCCTTCAACGTCACCCGCGAGCGGATCAGGCAGATCGAGAACCACACCCTGAAGAAGCTCGAAGCGCTGCCCGAGGCCCAGCGGCTGCGGGACGCGTCGTAGGGGCAGCGCCCGACGTCCCGATCCGATCGGTCTGAGGCTGCCCACCGACTCGTCGCTGGAAGCGCCTTAAAATCAAAACCCCGGCGGGGTTCCCGAGCGGTCAAAGGGATCAGACTGTAAATCTGACGGCACTGCCTTCGCAGGTTCGAATCCTGCCCCCGCCATTGCCCTGCGCTGTATGGTCGAGCCGTGGAGATCGTGGCCCTGGTCAAGCACGACTGCCCGGTGTGCGACCAGGTCCTGCCCGTACTCGACCGGGCCCGGACGGACGGGGCGCCGATCCGGATCGTTTCCCAATCCGGGCCGGGGGAGACACAGGAGCAAGCGAGTCGGCTGAAGCTCGCCGCGGTCCCGGAATTGGACGCTGACCTTGCGCTGTCGGCCCAGTTCGATCCCGACGCCGTGCCGGCGGTCGTTCTGCTCGACGGCGGCCACGAAAGCCGTCGCACCGAGGGCCTCGACCGCGCTCGCCTGACGGAGCTTGCCGAGCAGGCTGGCGTGACGCTCGAGCTCGACGGCCTGCCTGAGCGGCGCCCGGGCTGCGCGAGCGTGACCCGCGAGCCGCAGGTGGCCGCGATGCTGGCGGCGAGGGCGGCGCGCGCGTCCGGTCGCTTGAAGGCGCGCGAGCTCGAGATCGGCGAGCTAGAGGACCCGGTCGAGGCGCTCTTTGACCGCGGCTACTCGGATGGACTTCCGCTCGTGGCGCCCACGCCCGAGCGCGTGGTCGAGATGCTCGACGCGACCAGCCGCGATGCGCAGGATCTCGTCGGAGTCGTTCCGCCCTACGACGGCCAGGCGACGGTTGAGAAGGTCGCGATCAACGCGGTGATGGCGGGGTGTCCGCCTCCAGCGTTTCCGATCGTGCTGGCGGCGGTCGAAGCCGCCTGTGATCCGGCGTTCGCGCTGCTCGGGCTGGTCTCAACCACGCATCCGTCAGGGCCCCTCGTGGTCGTCTCGGGTCCCCTGGCCGAAAAAGCAGGGATGAACAGCGCCGGCAACGCGCTCGGCCAGGGCAATCGCGCCAACGCGACGATCGGCCGGGCGCTTCAGCTCGCGGTCCGCAACGTGGGCGGCGGCCGTCCCCGGCAGGAGGACCGCGCCGCCCATGGCCAGCCCGGCAAGCTCGGCGCCTGCTTCGCCGAGCGCCTCCAGGACTCGCCCTGGCCCGGCCTGGCGCAGGATCGCGGAGTCCCGGCCGACGAGACAGGGGTGACGCTGATGGCCGCCGAGGCGCCGCGGCTGGTGGTCGATCAGCTCGCGCGAACTCCGGAAGAGTTGTGCGCGAGCCTCGGTGGGGCGCTCGAGTGGGTAAGCCACCGTCGCCTGCGCTTCGCCTTCGACGCGCTCCTGGTGGTCGGGCCGGAGCACGGACGGCTCTTTCGCCAGGCCGGATGGGACCGGGCGCGCGTGCGACAGGGGCTTTTCGAGCGCTCTCAAGCCCCCGCGGGCGAGCTCGTGCGCGGCGCGGGCGGCATCGCCGAGGGCATCGAGCCACAGTTCGTCACCGACCGGGATGCGCTCATCCCGAAGTTCGCGGCGGCCGATCGGATCCTGCTCGCGCACGCCGGCGGCGACGCCGGACTGTTCAGCATGATCTACGGAGGGTGGGTGGGAGGCGAGATCGGCTCCGAGCCGGTGACGAGGAGCGTCGATCCGTGGCTATGAAAATCCTCGATCCCACCGCCGAGGCCACCCCGGCCGGAAGGCAGTTGGCGGAGCCACGCCTACGCCCTGACACGCCGGCGGCGATCGCGCTCCTCGACATCCGCAAGCCACGCGGAGATGTGTTCCTGGACGAGCTCGAGCGCCTGATCTCAGAGCGCGGCCACAGTGTCATCCGCGCCGCGAAGCCCACGTTTACCAAGCCCGCGCCGGCCGACGTCCGCGCCGAGATCGCCGAGCGCTGCGATGCGGTGATCGAGGCGCTCGCCGACTGAGGATCGTGCGTGTCGTGCGGTCTGCGCGACGTGCTCAGCTTTGAGGCCGGCGGGAAGCCCGCGGTCCTTGTTGCCTCGTCGGCGTTCACCGACGCCGCCGCCCACCAGGCAGCGGCCCTCGGACAGCCCGAGGTCAGGCGCGTGCTGGTCGCTCATCCGATCCAGGACCGAACGGATGAGGAGCTGCACCAGCTGGCCCGCGAAGCCCTCGACGAGGTCCTCGCCGGGCTCTCCAGCTGAGGCCGGAGCCGGTCCGATCCTGCTAGACCTCGCGCCGTGCGGAGATCAGGACGCTCCTGGGCGCTGGCGGTGACGGCGGGTGCCTGTCTTGCTTTGGTCGCGGCATCGCCGGCCAGTGCCGGTGTAGCCAACGCCGGCATTCCCGGCGCACCGAGCGTGAACCCGTTGGCTGGGCTCCCCTGGGGCATCTACACGGGGCCCATCGACGGGATCTATCCCGCCTACCAGGATGCATCCGGACAGGCCCAAAAGCTCCTGGGACGCATCGCCCTGAGGCCGAGAACGACCTGGTTTGGCTCCTGGATCTCGGACGACGCCGCGCAGCGGACAGCGGCGCGATACATCGAGAACGTCACGGGTGGCGACCCGAACGTGTTGACGCAGATAGCGATCTTCCGGGTCGACCCATGGGAGTTCGCCGCCTGCCATCACCCCCCGACACCCGATCAGCAGGCCAGCTACTACAACTGGATCAACGCATTCGCGGCGGGCATCGGCTCATCCCGGGTGGCCCTGGTGCTGCAGCCCGACCTACCGTTCGCGCTGTGTGCACCGCGCCGTGGCCAGGTAGCGCTGAATCTCGTGAAGTACGCCGCCCAGCAGTTCGGGGCCTTGCCGCACACCACCGTGTACATCGACGTGGGGGCGGCTGACTGGCCGACCGTCAAGCAGGCCGTCTACCTGCTCAGGGCGGCCGGCGTCAGGTATGTGCGTGGGTTCGCGCTGAACGCCACCCACTACGACTCCAACGCCTCGGAGCTCCAGTACGGCGCACAGGTTTCGGCGGCCCTGGCGAAAGGTGGGATCCGCGGGAAGCACTTCGTGATCAACACCGCGGAGAACGGCGTCCCATGGAAGTACTGGCAGTACCACGGACGCCACGACAACCCGCGGGTCTGCCGCAACCCGCGGGACTGGCCGTGCATGACCCTCGGCGCGCCGCCGACATGGCACGTCACCGATCGCCGGTGGGGGCTTCCGCCCGTCGCGCGGCGAATCGCCGCCAAGCTGTGTGACGCCTTTTTGTGGATCGGGCGCCCATGGCTCTTCGCCGGCGCAAACCCCTTCGAGGAGGAGCAAGCCCTGGCGCTGGCACGCTCGACGCCGTTCCCTTAACGGCAGCCGGCGCTTTAGCGGCTGACGAGAGTCCAGCTGCGCGCCGACCCCACTATCCTCGCCCCCAGTGACGGACGCCGACGAGCACGCGCTCCCGGAGGTCCCGGACGACGGTGCAGGGCAACGGTCACGCCTGGGCACGTTTGCCAAGAGGCTTGACAGTCAGCCTGGCCTTCTGGCCGCGGCGCGGCGCCTGCGACGTCGTCTGCCTGGGGATGAGAAGTTCGGCGATCCCCTGTCAACGGCTGGGGTGGCGCCGGTCGAGGTAGTGGCTCGCAGCGTCTCGACGCTATCGCCTGAGCGCCGCAGCGTGGCCCAGGAGCTCGGGTTAGCCGGGCTGCAGCTCTGGCAGTCGCTGTCCGAGGCGGCGGGGCGAGGACGCGGAGACCGCCAGCTCGCCCTGCTCTTTACCGATCTGGTCGGGTTCTCCTCGTGGGCGCTGAAGGCCGGCGATGTGGCCACGCTGGAGCTCTTACGGTCCGTGGGAACCGCCGTTGAGACCGCGATCCATTCCTATGACGGGCGGATAATCAAGCGCCTTGGCGACGGTGTGATGGCTACGTTCATGGATGCGCGCTCCGCGGTGGACGCCGCGCTCGACGCCCAGGAGGCGCTCGCGCATGTGGAGGTCGACGGCTATCGACCGCAGATGCGAGCAGGAATCCACTGGGGCCGACCGAGATCGCTCGGCGGCGACTATCTGGGCGTGGACGTCAATATCGCGGCGCGAGTCGGCGCTGCTGCGAAGGGGGGTGAGGTGGTCGTCTCCGATCCGGTACTCGAGCAGCTCGATGTTGAGAGCCTCGACGTCGGGCGTTCGAAGCGTCTCCGGGCGCAGGGTGCGCCGCGCGGAATGCATGTAGCGCGCGTGTCGCGTCCATAGCCTTCCGGTCCCCCGTCATGGGACTCGATACGCTGAGCCCGACCGCCCTCTTAGCTCAGCTGGTAGAGCACTTCCATGGTAAGGAAGGGGTCGTCGGTTCGAGTCCGACAGAGGGCTCATCGAAAGCTCGATGGCCTGCTGCGATCGGGCTGGCCGCGGTCGTGAGCGCCCGGCGGAAATCGTGTTCCGTGAGCGCGCCGGCGATGCATCCGGTCCAGGCGGCCATGTCGGATCTCGTTTGATCGTCCATGTCGGGGTCGGCGATTACGTCGCAGACGGCGAACCGACCTCCGGGGCGCAGGACGCCGGCGGCCTCTCTGAGCACCTGCGCCTTATCGCCCGAGAGGTTGATGACGCAGTTGGAGATGATCACGTCGATGCTTGAGTCAGAGAGCGGCAGGTCCTCGAGGTAACCCTTGACGAACTCGACGTTCTCCACGCCTGACGCGGCGGCATTGGCCCTGGCGAGCCCGAGCATCTCATCGGTCATATCGAGTCCGATCGCCTTTCCGCTGGGCCCGACTCGTCGCGCCGAGATGAGTACGTCCGCGCCTGCGCCCGAGCCGAGGTCGAGCACCGTCTCGCCCTCGTGCAGCTCGGCCACCGCGGTGGGCACACCGCAGCCAAGCGAGGCATTGAGCGCCGCCTCTGACTCTGCCGTGCTGGCCGCATTGCTTCAGCCTCCTTCAGGACACGCGTTCCGGGTGGAGCGGAGGCGAGGACCGGTCTGGTACGCGAAGTACCGCTTCCCGGACGGCCGCCAGATCCAGAAGAAGATCGGCCCGGCCTGGACGGAGCGCGGCCGCCCGCCGGCTGGCTAAGTCTCGCCCACTCGCGCCGCTGTTCACGCGAGCGCGATGTCGACTTAATCCGTGAATACCCCGGCCAGCCTGGCCACCACGGGTAGCAACCCTTCCTCGCGCGTGCCATGAGCTCGCTGACGGGAGGCACCGGGCGCCGCTGCCAGCGTCATGACGCGGTCGAGCTGCTCCAAGCAACCGAGTGCAGCGGCATGATGACGGACGGACTCGACGAGCTCGGTGAGCTGGTCGTTCAGCGGCCGGAGCGACTCGGTAGTGGGGTCGAGCAAGTGCGCGTCGACGCCATCGCGGGCGGCCAGAAAGCGGTTCTCCGCCAGCACTTCCTCGGCGCAGACGATGTCCTCTGACGCATATCCCTCCTCAAGCTCTAGCCGGGCGATCGACTGGACCAGCGCCACGAGCGTCGCGGTCTCAGCGATCCGCGATTGGGCGTCCATCACGCGAACCTCGACCGTTCCGAAGCGGGGTTGGGGGCGGACGTCCCACCAGAGGAAGGTCGGCTCGGGGAGCGCGCCCGCCCGCAGCTGAAGGTCGACCGTCTCCACCCACTCCGAGTAGCAGCCGTATCGTCGCGGGATCCCCGTCCGCGGAAACGCCTGAAACAAGATCGTGCGGGTGGACGCGAATCCTGCATCTCGACCGCGCCAGAATGGAGAGTTACCCGACAACGCCAGCAGCATCGGAAGATGAGCCCGTAGTCGGTTGTAGAGGTCGATCGCCCGCTCGGGATCCTGCACCGCGATGTGCACATGCAGCGCGAACGTCGGCTCGCGCGCTGTGAGGTCTCGCATCGTCTGCCGGATCAGCCGATAGCGGCTAGCGGACGTCACCTCGGTCTCGGACCAGAGCGCCAACGGATGCGCGCCCGCCGCGGCGGCGGCGAGCCCCATCCGTGCGAGCAGCGCGGCCAGCTCCGCGCGCAACCGGCGCAGCTGCGCGATCGCCGTGCCCACCCGTTGGTGTGGATCGGTCCTGAGCTCGATGGCGGCCTGATGCGTCTCGGCGCTGACATAGCCGACCAGCGCCGGCGAGAGCGTCTCCAACACGTCCTCGATCCGCTGCGCCAGCGCCCACCGCCTCTGCGGATCGAGCAGCATCACCTCCTCCTCGACCCCGACGCTGTACGGATGGACTGCAGTGTTCCACTCCGCCCACTGAGTCTCAGACGAGACCCGGGGATGACCGATGGACGTGCTCATAGTGCTTGCCAACATACGCCCGGACCCCGGGCGGCGCCCGGGCCATATGTACAAACAGCGCTGGCGGATTGCGGAAATTGCGAGCTCTGTGCCGCGTTCAGCAGCGGTCGGTAGACCGCCCGGTTACGCCGCTCGTCGTAGCTCGCTCGATCCGGCAGCGATGCTGACCAGCTCTTCAAACAGTGCAAGTTGCCCGGGAACGCCTTGCAGCGTCTCCGCGTGCCACTGAACCGCCACGACGAATGACTGCTGCGGATCCTCGATCGCCTCGATCGCCCCGTCCGGTGCCCAGGCACACGCACGCAGGCCGGTGCCGAGGCGGTCGACCCCCTGGTGATGGAACGAGTTGACGCTGAGCTGCGTCGTGCCCAACACCGTCGCCAGCCTGCTGCTGGGAAGAATTGTGACCGGATGCGTCGGCACACTGCCATCGACGGTCTGACGGTGGGCGATCACATCGCCAACGACATCCGGCAGGTGCTGATGCAACGTGCCGCCGAGCGCGACATTCAGCGTCTGGGCCCCGCGACAGATCCCCAGGATCGGAAGCTCGAGTCGAAGGGCCTCCCTGGCCATCACGTACTCGAATGCGTCGAGGCCGGGCTCGGTCGAGCCGAGCTCTTGATGCGCTTCGGCGCCATACGCAGCGGGGGCGAGATCCGGCCCACCCGAGAGCACCAGCCCGTCCAGCCGCGCGACGACACACGGCACGTCTCGGCCCCCAACCGGGGGCACAACCACCGGAAGCGCGCCAGCGGTCTCGAGCGCGCGCACATAGGTCATCCCGAGGGCCATCTCGGGATTCGGCGGCTCGCCATGACGGCGCAGCGTCGCAAGCTCGCCGGGGCGCAGCTCGGACGTAGTCACCCCTACGAGCGGCTTCACGCCGTAAGAATCGCCCGAAAGTCCGGCTTCGTCTATCTCCACATGGACAAAGATCGCGCGCACAGGGGACGGACTACAGATGCTGGCACGTGACCGGCACCCTCAAGAGCGTCCGCGTGCCACCTGCTCCGTGCGCGGCGACTCGAAACGACCCGCGAGACGACGAACCGCCACGCGTCCGGCCGAAGGCTCACCGGTCCCCGTCGCGTGGACGCGCGCACGGGCCGTTATTCGGCTAGCCGTGCTTGGTGGCGCGAATGATCGCCCCGGCGGCGTGCTTGTGAACGCGGTGGGTCTGGTGGATCTCGATCTCTTCGAATCCTGCGGTCGTGAGCGCCCGGCGGAAATCGTGTTCCGTGAGCGCGCCGGCGATGCATCCGGTCCAGGCGGCCATGTCGGATCTCGTTTGATCGTCCATGTCGGGGTCGGCGATTACGTCGCAGACGGCGAACCGACCTCCGGGGCGCAGGACGCCGGCGGCCTCTCTGAGCACCTGCGCCTTATCGCCCGAGAGGTTGATGACGCAGTTGGAGATGATCACGTCGATGCTTGAGTCAGAGAGCGGCAGGTCCTCGAGGTAACCCTTGACGAACTCGACGTTCTCCACGCCTGACGCGGCGGCATTGGCCCTGGCGAGCCCGAGCATCTCATCGGTCATATCGAGTCCGATCGCCTTTCCGCTGGGCCCGACTCGTCGCGCCGAGATGAGTACGTCCGCGCCTGCGCCCGAGCCGAGGTCGAGCACCGTCTCGCCCTCGTGCAGCTCGGCCACCGCGGTGGGCACACCGCAGCCAAGCGAGGCATTGAGCGCCGCCTCTGACACGTCTGCGCCAGCCGCCTCCTGGTAGAGGCTGGCGCCGAACGCGTCGGTTGCGTCTGCAGGACTGCAGGAGAGCCCGCTCCCGCTCCAGCAGCTGGAGGCTTCACCGCCCCGCCTCGGGGCGGCGGCCTGCTCGGCGGCCGCCGCGTACCGCTCGCGCACGGTCTCGCGGATGTCGCTTAGCTCAGCCATTGAGAAAGCTCCTTTAGGGCTTCTGGTTTGACGTAGTAGTAAGCCCAGAGCCCTCGCCGCTCGGAATCCACGAGCCCGGCGGCGCGGAGCTTCTTCAGATGATGAGAGAGGGTGGGCTGGGAGATGTCGAACAGGGGAACGAGTTCACAGACGCACACCTTCCCCGCGTGCTTGCGAAGCACGTCTACCAGCTGCAGACGGATTGGATCGCCCAGAGCTTTGGCGACTTCGGCCATGCGCGCCGCCTGGGCACGCTCCACGTCCGGGTAGACGACCGGCTCACAACAGCGCTCGCCCGCCGGCCGCTTTTGCTTCGGGACCAGCTCCAGATCGACAGCCATCTATATACGTCTATCGATTGAAATGACATTTGTCAATAGATAGTCTCCTCGGCGGTGACCAGCCCAGCGCCTCCACTGCTCCGGCGGCTGCTGGCCGAATTCCTTGGCGCGGCGTTCCTGGCCGCCGTCGTGATCGGCTCAGGGATCGCGGCGCAAACACTCTCCCCGCACGATGTCGGGCTCCAACTGTTCGAGAACGCCGCCGCAACCGCGGCGGGGCTGTTCGCGATCATCCTCATGTTCGGCCCGGTCTCCGGCGGGCACTTCAACCCCGCCGTGTCGCTGCTCGACGCAAGCTTCGGCGGCATCCGCTGGCGTGACGCGCTCGCCTACATCCCTGCGCAGATCGGCGGTTGTGTAGCGGGTGCGATGGTGGCCAACGGCATGTTCGCCAAAGCCGCTATCAGCTTCTCAACCCACCACCGCGCCAGTCCTTCCCATCTACTCGCCGAGGTGGTCGCCACCTTCGGACTGCTCCTCGTGATCTTCTCCCTGGCCCGCACCCGCCGCCTGGCCTCCGCGCCAGCCGCCGTCCAGCCTGCCGCCTCTCCCGCTGCTCCGGTGGAAGCCACAGCCAGGGCCTCAGGCGAGGCTGACCAGGGCGTCGCAGTACCTGAGCCGAGCGTCTTC